>CAYWON010000106.1:1010-24858 GCA_964459885.1 uncultured Archangium sp. | reverse complement strand
TAGAGCACTTGGTTCGGGACCAAGGGGTCGCAGGTTCAAATCCTGTCTCCCCGACTGGTGAAAACCCCCGAGGTTGTTGGAGAAATCCAACGGCTTCGGGGGTTTCTTTTTGCCCTCGTGACGCCGTGGGACCACCGGTAGACCAAGCCGCTGCTTCGGCACCACCGTGACGGGACAGGAGGACACGCACTCCCTCGGTGGGTTTGACTGGGGCAGTATCGAGGACCACGTCCTCCGATTCTTCGAGGCAACGGACGAGGAGCGAGTGTCGCGACCGACGGCTTGGACCATCGCGAGAACCCCGGCGGCACGCGACGTGGCGCTTGAGGCGCGGACACTCCGAGATCCGGTCGTAGAAATGATGCCCAGGCGCGCATGGAAAGTGGCCTGTTGTTGAGCGGGAGGACGCGTGGGATGAGAGTCGTCTTTGATGATCTGGAGATAGGCGAGAATCAATGCATGCAACTTGGTGGCGTGCCGTTCACAGGGGTTGCGTATGAGACTTGGCCTGGCGGCGTGCTCCGATGTGAATCGCCGTTTCAAGATGGAGTTCTCGTCGGCATGCAACGAGAGTGGCGCGAGGACGGCGGACTCGCTCGCGAAGGGACCTACTGGCGCGGTGGAGGGCATGGTGTCTTTCGTGAATGGCACACCGACGGTCAGCTGGTCTCTGAGACGTGGTTCGAACACGGTGTTCGCGTGGCCGAGCGCAGGGGCGATGCACCGCCGTGGTTGCTGGACATGAACTCGCCAAGTGGTCGACAACTGCAACTCATGCGGAGGGCCTATCCAAGCGCACCTGTCGTTGAACCGACTTGGCTTGGCTGACTACGAGTTCAAAGAACGACGCGGCTGACCCAACCCAAGAGCGGATGGAGGTGTCGTGAAGGCGATCGACGTGATGACAGATGCGGCCTTGGCGGCGCTTGGTGCACAGACACCGATAGGCCAATCATTTTCTGTACGCTTTCACGACTTTCAATTCGGCGATCGCTCGACGTCACGCATCGCAATCGCTCGTCATCGTGCAGACCCCGCAATCGCGGTGCTCGCCTCGCTCGGAGGTATCAGTAATCACGCTTTCGTCTCCGTAGTTGATGGGTTCGAAGCGCAGTTTGCGGAGGCGCTTGCCAAAGTCGAACACATCGATACGCCAGGGTCGAAACTGCGCGCAGGCGACTATGTTGAATTGAGGCGATCTGCCATCGCGTCAGAGCTTGGGTGGGTCGCCATGCAGTTGCTTGAGATGCTCGATGATGGCCCAACTACCGGGTTCCCAGATCATCTGCGCACGAGCAACGGCGTCCTGCACTGCCTGTGGGCTGTCCCGCTCTCCGAGGAGGAGCTCCGAATTCGCACGAAAGGACTCGATGCGCTGCTTGATCACCTCTCCGAGACACGGAGAAATCCAATGCGGGTTAGCCTCAAGCGCCAAGAATGAGTTGAGCGATGCCGGTGGACGTCAACGTTGCAGTCGGAATCGCGGAGCGGCTTCGGTCGTGAGGAATGTCTCGAAAATCGGATGCGCCATCGAGGCAGTCGAGTACTGTTCTGCAATGCAGCCCGACGCAGGCCGGAAGAGTGGACGTCGGGGGCGGTGGAGATCGGCTTGAACTGCCGCGCCGAGGGTCCCAACTCAACCAGGCCGAGCAGCGACACGCGATTGATTATCTTGAGTCGAAGGGCGGATTCAGATGACAGCGAACGAGGCTGAGAGAATTGCCGTTGAATTTGCTACCAAACAAGTCCAAGAAGCTCCTGCTCGAGTCGGGCCCGCCAAGAAGTCACAAAACGATCCGTCAAGGTGGGTCGTGCTGATTGAGTGGCCGCGACCGGCTGGTATCATGACGGATGGTGGCGATACGCTGGTAATAGTGGATAATGAAACAGGTGCAGTCGGCTTCTGTGGGCGATAACGTGAGTCGGCTCGAGTTGACCTGCCGTCTGTTGCCGATATGCGGATCGTCGACGACCTGTGGAGTCAGTCTCTAGCCGTTGAACCTCGGGCGCCGGCTCCCTTGTCGAGGACTATCTGGGGAGCTGGGCGCAGCAGCAGACCGTGTTTGGACCTGCGACGCGATGATCTCGGATGATGCTGTGGCTGAGTTCTTGAGTGGTGAAATGGGCGACGAGAGATTTGTGTTCGCGTGTCAGGGCGCAGTGTATGTGTGGGTGCCGAGTCGATGGTATGTTCAGGGTGTTTTCGTGCGAGATGCGCTCGGCTCTGTTCTTGTTGGCTATCTCGCGCGTCAGGGGCGTGTGTTTGGAACGATGGAGCAGGCAGTCGAGTATTATTCTGCAAATGCTGCCCTGAACGCAGGCCGTAGGAGTGGACGTCGGGGGCGGTGAAGACGCCGGAGTACGGGTACGACGAGGCGTCGAGGTTGGTGGCGGGGGGGGCGGCCAGTTGGACGGCGTGGGAAACCGAGTTGGAGAGACGAGAGCCCCCAGCAGCATGGTGACAGCTGCTGACAGCAGTGGCCCCTCAGATTCGTCACCAGCGGGGCCTCACCGAACGCTCGCGCGACGTGGTTCGAACATGGTGTTCGTGTGGCCGAGCGCAGGGGCGATACACCGCCGTGGTTGCTGGACATGAACTCGCCAAGTGGTCGACGACTGCAACTCATGCGGAGGGCCTATCCAAGCGCACCTGTCGTTGAGCCGACTTGGCTTGGCTGACGACAGCCGGGTTCCTCAGCGCAGGTTGCTGAGGGCGGCTACTGGAGCGAGTTTCTTTCTGGGGCCAAGAAATGAGTATTCGAGTTGTTGGTGTGTTTAGAGAGCTCGTGGGGGGCGCGAATCCTGATTTGCCACGAGCGAAGGACCTTGTAGGGCAACTAAGCCAAGAACAGGTCGGTCGCGTAGTTGAATACCTGAGTGAAGGACAGCCACTGGTAGACGTGATGCAGGCGAACTTGGATCCGATCGATGGGCGCACGCGAATTCCAGGTGGCCCTAGTCTTGAGACCGATGGCCGGTGGGTCTGGCGAAACGATCTCAGGTACTTCGTTCAGAAGTACCGCCTTGGGCTTCCCGCTGAGTTCTTGGTCGCGGTTGCCGCACGCCGACGCCTGTCCGCGAGTGAGCGACTTCAACTCGCTGCGCGCAGCCGAGAGTTCGAGGACGCGTATAGAGCAGTGATTTTTCCCAGCAGTCGCGCAAAGTGAAGCTGACGAGGTACGGCTACGACGCGAAGGGGAACCGGCTGCGAGTGGAAGACTTCAGCGGGGTGCGGACGACGTACACGTACGACGCGCAGGACAGGCTGAAGACGGTGGGGTTGCCGTCGGGGACGACGACGTACAGCTACTTCGAAGACGGGCTGACGAGGGGCACGGCGCACTTCAACGGGATGCATGAAGCGCGGCGCTACGACGCAGCGGGACGACTGCTGGGGCTGACGACGAGTCGCACGGCGGCAGCGGATGGGTGCGCGCCGACGGAGTACGTGAGTCGACAGCGGTACACGTACGACGAAGAAGGAAACCGGCTGACGCAGCAGGAAGAGGTGACGCAGGCGGAAGTGCGCGAGCAGACCCCGCTCGATCATCGCGTAGACCGTCGCGGGAACGACCTTCAGGATCGTTGCGCTCTCGCGCACGGTGAACACGTCGTCGGCGTCAGAAAGTGGGACCACCTGTAGACCAAGCCGCTTCTCCGTTAGAGACTTTGGAGCCTTTGGAGACTGCTCCGCGCCCTTCTCGTCGAGACCAACCCCTCGGAAAGAGGACGGTGGGGCACCCAGTGGAAGCCGGGGTTCAGGGGAGAAGACCGCTTCCGTATGTTCGGGACCAAGGGGTCGCAGGTTCAAATCCTGTCTCCCCGACTGGTGAAACGGCCCGGGAACTTCCTCACGGAGGTTTCCGGGCCGAGTCGTTTTCCGACCCTTCGGTTCGCTCAACTTTCACTCGTCAGCGTTTTCGATGGGTCGCCGCGGTGACGTGTGGCGATTTGCCACTCACGACCTTTCACCCCCGCAGCCGCAACGCGCGCACGGCGTCCAAAGCGTTGATCCAAGGCGCAGATCTGTCGCGGTACGCGCCTTGCTCAAGGCCACCCGCGTGGAACGACTCAAAGAGATCCTCCCTGAAGCGCTGGGCGCGGCGCACCTCGTCAGCGGCGAAGGCGGTTGGAAGACGCTCGACTCCGACGGCGACGTGAACGTCCGCTGGGCGCTCACCGTGTTGCGCAGCGGCGAAGCGCGTCTCTACGACGACGTCGACGTGCAGACCGACGAGGTCGAGGCCGTCATGCGCACCACCGAAGGGACGCACGTCGTCGTCGCCGACGGTCGCGGCGCGGTCGTGCTGCGCCTCGAGAACACCGCCAACCTCGGCATGGCGCTCGGCTTCGCGCACGCCGTCGTCCGCACAGGCGCCGTATGACGCAGATGCTGCCCCACGCCATGTCAGCCCGCGCCCGCAAGGCCCTGCAGCACCTCGATGGCCAGACGCTGCACCGGCTCACGTCGGCGCTCGCTGACACCGAGACGCAGACCTCCATGCTCAGCGTGCACGGCGACGACGGCGTCGGCGGCGTCTTCATCGATGAAGGCCGCATCGCCTGGGCCGCCGCGCCCGGCACGCGCCACTTCCTCTCAGACCGCCTTGTCTCGGCCGGCGCTGATCAGCACGCCATCCAGAAGCTCGTCGACGAAGCCCGTCGCACCGGCAACCCGCTCGGCTCGCTGGTCGTCGAGCGCGGCCTCATGAACGCCGGCGCCTTCGCCGAGCTGCTCTTCGAGCACACCGTCGTCTCGCTCGGCGCGATGGCCTCGCAGCACGTCACCCACGTCGATCACCACCCGCGTCGCGGCGGCACGTTCGCGCTCGCGTTCACCTTCCCCATGGTGCCGCTGCTCGCCGAAACCGTGCGCCGCCTCGTCACCGCGCCACCGCTGCAGCAGCCGCCGCCGGGCGATCAGCTCACCGCGGTGCAGCTGGTCGTCGTCGACGGCCAGCCGGTGCCGGTGCGCGTGCTCGGCGCCCGCGCGCCGAAGCTCTCGGAGCTGCGCGCGCTCTCGGGCGACGCGCTCGAGGTCCTGTCCGCCGCGGGCGAAGGCACCATCAGCTTCCGTCGCGGCGAGCGTTGCTGGTCAGTCTCCGGCAACACCTCGTCCTTCGTCGTCAGTGAAGGCCACTCGGCGTTCAGCTTCGCCTGGATGCTGGGCCAGAGCGACCGTTGAACCGTTGAAGCAGTCCACCAGTCGTTGTCAGTCATCCCCCCACAACAGAAGGGCAGTTCAGTCATGAGCAACATCAAGCAGACGCTGGAAGAAGTGATGAAGATCGAAGGCGCCATCGGCGCGTGCGTCGTGGACTTCAAGAGCGGCCTCTCGCTCGGCGCCATCGGCGGCGGTCAGCAGCTCAACATCGAGGTCGCGGCGGCCGGTAACTCCGAGGTGGTGCGCTCGAAGATGAAGGTGATGGCCCAGCTCGGTCTCAAGGAGAAGATCGAGGACATGCTCATCAGCTTGAACAGCCAGTACCACATCATCCGCCCGCTCACGAACCACCCGAACCTCTTCATGTACGTGGCGCTCGGCCGCGCGAACGCCAACCTCGCGCTCGCCCGCTACAAGATCCAGGAGCTCGAGACCGCGCTGACCGTGTGAGTCCTGCGTGGTCGTCTGGTTGCTCGGGTTTTCCCCGAGCACGTGACGCACGACAGGCCATCATCTCCCCGAGCTAGAATCCGCGCCGTCTCTCAACCGGAGCTCGGAGGTGCGCGGTGTACGGTATCGGTCTCGTTGATGATCATCCCATCGTTCGCGAGGGGCTCGCGTGGCTGATCGAGCGCGAACCAGACCTGAAGATCCTCGGGCAGGCGGGCAGCGCCGATGAAGCGCGCGCGCTGGTCGAGCAACACGCCGAGCTGAACCTCCTGCTGCTCGACCTCACGCTCCACCGCGTCGAGGCCTTCCCGCTGCTGCAGGAGCTCAAGGCCCGCAAGCCCGAGCTCCCCATCATCGTGCTCTCGATGCACGACGAGCACCTGTACGCGCCGCGCGCCATCCGCTCCGGCGCCAGCGGCTACGTGATGAAAGAATCGGCGACGCACGCGCTCATCTCGGCCATCCGCGTCGTCCTCTCTGGCGGCCTCTGGGTCTCGCCGCGCGTGCGCGAACAGCTGAGCCAGCCGGAAGCCACAGCGCCCGCCATGGAGCCGCGCGAGCTCCCGCTGCACGAGCTGACCGCGCGCGAACGTGAGGTGTTCTCGCTGTTGGGCCACGGCCTCGGCACCAAGGCCATCGCCGCTGAGCTCGGCATCAGCGTGAAGACCATCGAGACCTACCGCGCGCACATCAAGGAGAAGCTGCAGATTGATTCTCTGAGCGAGCTCATCGTCCGCGCCGCGCGCTGGGTGGGCTGAGCCTCATGACGCACGCACTCTTCTGGAGCACGCAGGGCGAGCAGACCGCCGTGCGCGCCGTCGCGCGTGAGCAGGGCATCACCGACGGTGGCGCTGTCGATGGCGGCTGCATCGTGGTGGGCGACGCTGCGTTTCTCGACGGCGAGGTCTTGAACATCGGCTCGAGCCGGTGGCGCCTGGGCGTGCTGTGCGACCCTGCTGAAGGGCCCGCCGTCGCGAGGCTGGCCGCGCTCGGCTACCACCACGTGCTGCGCTGGCCGCGTGACGCGCAGGCCATCAGCGACACCGTCGCCGCGCTCGAGTCGCGCAACTCGGCCGCGCACTCACCGCTGGTGCGTGAACGCCTCGCGCTGCAGGTCGCGCGCGTCGGCGTGTGGGAGATCCACCTCGAGACGATGCGCATCAGCTGGGACGAGCGCGTCAGCGAGCTGTTGGGCATGCCGGCGCCCGAGCACTTCACGTCGTACGCCGACGCCGTGCAGAAGTACGTGCAGCCTACCGACGTCGGTCGCGTCGCCGAGCTGGTGCAGAACGTCGCCACCAACGGCGCATCGGGCGCGCTGATTCTCAACGTGAAGACCGCCGACGGCGAGCCGCGCACCATCCGCGTCAGCGCGCAGCTGGTGGAAGGCCGCGTGCTCGGCGTGCTGCAGGACATCTCGGAGCTGCGGTTGTTGGAGCAGGCGCTGTACGACTCGGAGCTCCGACTGCGCGGCATCGTCGAGAGCGCCGCCGACGGCATCATGACGGTGGACAACGCGGGCGTGGTGCAGAGCATGAACCCCGCGGCGCGCGCGCTGTTCGGTCTCGAAGGTGGCAGTCAGCCCGGCTTGCAGCTCGCGACGTTGGTGCGGGCGCCGCGCGCGTTGCTCGACTTCACGGGCACGGGGCTCCTGCTGATGGAAGGTCACCGCGCCGACGGCGAGACGGTCGAGCTCGAGGCCGCCGTGTCGACGCCTGCGGGCGGGCTGCGCACGGTGGTGCTCCGCGACGTCACCATGCGCAACCGCGAGGCGCTCAAGCTGCGCGACGCCACCGACCGCGTGATGGACATCGTCGCGCGCGAGCTGCACGACGACCTCGGCCAGACGCTGACGGCCATCGCGCTGTCGGCGCGCAAGCTGGAGCTCGCTGTCGGGAAAGACCACGGCGGGCTCGCCACGGCGGTGATGCAGCAGGCGAATGACGCCATCGGCGTGGTGCGGCGCATCAGCACCGGCCTCGCGTCGGAGTCGTCGCTGCCGCTGGGCGACCTGCTCGTCGAGCTCTCGCGGCGCATGGAAGGCGTGTTCTCGATGCGCTGTGTGGTCACCGCGCCGGCCGACTTTCCGCCGTTGCCAGCGGCCGCCGTCGCGCACCTGCGCTTGCTGGCCAAGGAGGCGCTGCTCAACGCGTGGCGACACGGCCAGGCCCGGCACGCCACCATCGCGCTGCGCGTGGAAGACGGGCAGGGCGTGTTGGAGATCGGCAACGACGGCGCGCCGCTGCCGCAGCCCGTGCCTGCGTACGGCGCCGGCGTCAGCAGCATGGCGCACCGTGCGCGGCTGGTCGGCGGCGCGTTGCAGCTCTCGAATGAGACCGATGGCGGCGTGCTGGTGCGCTGCACGTTCTCGCTGCCGGCTGAGGGCTGACCCGCGAACGGTGGGCGTCGTCCAGGCGCAAAGGCCGACATGGGAGCAGTCGGCGCTGGCATGCGGCGCATGGCGCACATCGGGTGGGCCCCGCGGCACGCCACGAGGTCGCTCGACTGAAGTCGCGTGGGTGAGGACCCTTTTCGGGCGTTGTCCGCAATGCTGACGGCGGTGGTCAGCAATGCGTACGGCGCTCGAAGAGAGAGCTGCCTCCGCGGGCTCCGACCATGGCGCCGCGTGACCGGGCCGAGGTGCGCCCAGGTGTCGGGCTGAAACGCCCGGGTCAACCAGCCCCGTCGCCCGCTGATGTCGCGGGTCTGAACCGAGCTCCCCTGCCTCGTGAATCGCTGCACGACGACCGACGGGCTTCGGTCGTCCACGTGCTGGTACGCGAACGAAGCGTCGCTGCGGCGCGCTTCGGCCTCGCAGATTTCTCCCACGGCCGTACAAGGGCTCGATGACCGCGCGCAGCCTCTTCGTTGCCTTCGTTCTCAGCTTCGCCGCATGCACCGACACGAGCGCGCGCCCTGCGCCCGCCCCAGCGCCGCCGAGACCCACGCCTCCGCCCGTCGTCGCGCCGGCTCCATTGCCGCGACCTCCCCGCGTGCTGACCATCGCCGCCACGCAGCCGCGTCGTCACTTGATGGTGTTGCTGCACGGCGTCGGCAGCAACGCCGACAACATGATGCCGGTCGCGCGCGCGCTGGCGCCGATGCTGCCGGATGCCGACGTGCTGGTGCCCGACGGCCTCGACCCGTGGAGCGGTGGGCCCGGCGCGCGCGAGTGGTACAGCCTTCAGAACATCACCGACGCTGAACGGTCCGCGCGCGTAGAGCCCGCTGGCCGCGCCCTCTCAGCGTGGCTCGACGAAGAGCTCGCGAGCCGCAGCCTCGATGGCTCGAAGCTCATCGTCGTCGGGTTTTCTCAGGGCGCTGGTCTCGCGGAGTGGCTCGTGGTGCGACGCCCCACGGCGCCCGTCGCCATCGCGTTGTCAGGCCGCTTCTACGTCGACGGCGACAACAAGGCCGCGGCAGGAGCCCGGGCGCTCGTGGTGCACGGCACCGACGACCGCGTCGTGCCGCTCTCGTACGGAGAAGCGTCGCGCAAGGGCCTCGAAGCGCGCGGCGTCGAGGTGCAGTGGGTCTCGCTGCCCGGCCTCGGTCATCACATCGACGATCGCGTCATCGCCGCGGTGCGCGACTACTTGATGACGGTGACGTCGAAGTAGCGGTGCGGGTACGCGCGCTTCTCGTACCAGAAGCCGCAGCGCGTATGCCCCGCGGTCGCGCCCGTCAGCAGCAGCGTGTCGAGCGTCGCGCCCAGCGTCAGCAGCTGCTCGTCGCACTGCATCAGCACGATGGGCCGCGGTAGCTGCACCTGCGCCGTCTCTCCAACGCGCAGCACGAGGATGTCGGTGACGCCGCCGTCCATCAGCCAGCCGCCGTCGGTGGCGAGCCACGTCCACGCTGGCGGCTTCACCGCCTCGACGATGCCCGCGTCGGGCGTTCCAGCATCAGCGCCTCCGTCGACACCGCCATCGGCGGCGAGGGAAGCCAGCAACAGCAGCCACATGGCGTCATGGTAAGCCTCTTTGTCGATGAGCGTCGCCGTCGAAGAGCTGAGCCGTCTGCGCGCGTTCGCCACGCGACGGCTCGCCAACCCGCACGGCCCACAGCTCGACGTGTGGCTGGGCGAGCGCGACTGGGAAGCGCGGTTGCTCGACGGGCCGCTCGCGCCGTGGGACTTCAGCGTCGGCTTTCACACGCCGTACTGGGCGCAGCTCAACGACGCGCAGCGCCTCGCGCTCAACCACTGGGCGTACCTGATGATGTACTTCCGCATCGGCGACGGAGAGCGCTTCGTGGTGGCGTGCAACGACGCCGTCGCCGGGTACCTCGACGACCTCGACGCGCCCATCGCCGCGCTGATGCGCCTCGAGACGCACGAAGAAGGCGACCACATCACAGCGTTCGGTCGCGTCATGGACGGCGTGCGGCGCGCGCACGGCCTCGAAGCGCTGCGCTTCCCGGTGAAGCCGCTGCGGCCGCTGCTGGTCTCGAAGCCGGCGGTCCGCTTTCTCACGCGTGTCTTCGGCGCCGACTTCGTCACCACGTACTTCCTCGGTCGCGGCATCGTGAACCACATGGGCAAGGCCTTCGAGACGGCCGTCGCGTCACAGCGCGAGCAAGGCCCGTTGTCGCGGCTGTCGCTGCTGCACACCGTCGACGAGAACCGGCACATGGCCGTGTCGCGCATGATGGCGGCGTGTACGTACCAGCTCATCGAGGCGCGCCGCCGTCGCTCTGCGCTCTACGAGGCGCTCAACGAAGCGATGCAGCGCACCACCATCACCTACACGTTCAGCGACGCCATCACGACGGGGCAGGAACGCGCGATGTCGCACCGCGCGGTGCCGAAGATGAACGCGCTGCGCACGCTGCCGCCAGAGACGCTCCGCGCGTTGGTCGACGCACACTTCGACGGCGTGACGGGTCTCGAGCGCGCGAAGAATGACTTCATGCCGAAGTTCAACCAGCGGCTGCTCGACCGGGCCGGGCTGACGCCTGAAGAGAAGCAGGTCTGGTTCTCGCTGCTCGTCTCGCTGCAGCGAAACCTGCGCTTCTTCCCCGACGGCTACGCGCCCGGCACCTCGGTCGCCGAGGCCTTCGAAGACGACGCGGCCTGAGTCCACGCGCCCTCCGCGAGAGTCCCCAGCGACCATGGCCCGAAGCGCGTGCGGTGCAGCGCCGTCACGTGCAGCCCGTGCGCGGCGAACATGCGGCGCACCTGGTGGTAGCGGCCTTCCTGCACAGTCACTTCGGCGCGGCCGTCGGGCAGGGCGCGCAGCTGCGCCGGCAGGGTGGTGACGGTGTGTGCGCCTTCGCGCAGCGGCACGCCGGCGGCGAACGCAGCGATGACAGCGTCGGTCACCGGCCCGTCGAGCGTCGCCTCGTAGACCTTCTCGACGTGGTGCTTCGGTGAGGTCATGCGCTGCACCAGCGGCCCGTCGTCGGTGATGACGAGCAGCCCCGAGGTGTCCTTGTCCAACCGGCCCACCGACGTCACCTGCGGCGTGCGCTGCAGCCAGCGCGGCGGCAGCACGTCATAGATGCGCTGCCCTTCGCGCGAGTCGTGCGTGCACACCAGGCCCACGGGCTTGTGAAACAGCACCGTCAGCCCGCCGGGGAACTCCAGCGGCGCGTCGTCAAAGGTGAGGTGCGCGCCGTCGACGCGTTGGCTGGCGTCGTCGACGGGGGTGCCGTTCAATTTCACGCGGCCCGCGTCGCACCAGCGCTGGGCTTCCTTGCGCGAGCCGTAGCCGAGAGACGAGAGCAGTTGGTCGACGCGGCGCATGGGTGCCCGCATACGTCACACAGGCGTCACAGTCACCGCGCGGCGAGTTCCGTTACATAGGCGGCCCCCGATGTTCGAAGCCGAGCTCCCCGCGTCCCCTGATGTCTGCTTCGCCGAGTTCATCGACCTCTCGAAGGCGCGGCTGTGGCTGCCCGGGCTCAAGAAGCTGAAGGTGGTGCGCAGCGACGAGCGCGGGCGCCCGCTGGAGGTCAGCTACGAGTTCGGCGACGTGCTGTCGTATGCGCTGGTGTACGCCTACGACGACGCCGCGCGCAGCGTGCGCTGGGTGCCGTCGGTGGGCGTGCGCGACGGCGTGTCGGGCCAGGCCTCGTTCGAAGCGACCGCGGCAGGCTGCCGGTTCCGCTACACCATCGAGAGCTTCCGCGGCCGGTCGGACAGCCACGAGCGCGACGTCGCCGCGGCCTTCGCCGGGTGGATTCGCGAGCGCTGATTCCCCGCTACTTGATGATGACGAAGGTCTGCTGGTTCAACGCCAGCAGTCGGCCGTCTTCGCTCCACAGCTCGCGGAGCTCGACGCAGTAGCCCTCGCTCGCTGCCGCCAGGCGCGCGCGGTGGAAGATGGGCGCGTCGGGGTCGACGCCCGCGAAGTTCACGAACGGCTGGAACGTGAAGGCCACCGTGGCGAAGGGCCGCGGCGCTTCTTCGACCGCGAACATCACCGGCCACCACGCGTCGACGCACGCCGCGAGGAAGCCCGCGTCACGCACCGCGCCGCCGTACTTCGGGCGAATCCACCCTTCCGCGGCGGCGACGTCGTTGCCCGAAAAAGGCAGGTACTTCACCGGGCGGAACTCCCAGTGCTGCGCGAACTCCGGGCCCATCGGGGGCTCTACGGGCAGCAGCTCCACGCCGCGCCAGTCGGGGCGCGTGGGCGTCGTCAGCTCGTTGCGCTCGCGGTCGGTGACGCGCGTCTTGCCCAGCACGCCGACGCCGTGCGCGAGCAGCTCGCCGCCTTGCTCGAGCCGCGCGGCCACCGTGGTGACGGCGTTGCCTTCGCGCAGCGTCGAGAGCACCAGCTCGGCCTCGCCCGGCTGCACCGGCGCGAAGATCTCCGCGGTCAGCGAGCGCAGCGGGCGCCCGGGCGTGAAGGCCTCGAGCGTGCGCGTCATCGCGCCGGTCAGCAGGCCGCCGAAGAGCCCGCGGCCCTGTCTCCAGCCATCGGGGAACTGCACGCGGTAGCGGCCCGGGGCCATGAGCTCAGGCGTCAGCCAGGCGTCGAGCGACATGGCCCAGGGGTTAACGCGGGCCTGTCAGAAAGTCTCCACTGGCGACATTTCACGGGTTGGTGAGCCGCAGCACGTCGATGCCGGCGTCTGCGGCGACCTGCCAGATTTCGTAGGGCGACGACGCAGCACCCGCGTCGAGGTCGAAATCGAGCGGGCCCGAGGTGCCTTCCACGTTGATGGCGTTGCCCAGCGAGAGGATGTTGGACGCTTCAATCCACTTGTCGGCGCGGAGCGGAATGGCCGGCTGCATCACCTGCAGCTTCTGCATGCCCTCGCCCATGCGCGGGCCGGTGATGGCGCCGCCGCTCTGTGACGCCCACGCCGCCGACAGCATCAGCAGCCAGGCCGCGTCGTAGCTGTGCGAGGTGTACGACAAGCGCAGCGGGTCGGTGCCGTAGCGGCCGCGGAAGCTGTCGCGGAACGAGAGGAACGCGCCGCCCGCACCTTGGGAAGGCGCGGTGCCGATGGCGCCGGTCAGCGTCGGCAGCGTCATCGCGGTCAACACCTCGGGGTCCTTGGCGGCGTCTGAGAGGTACCAGCGGTGGCCCGCGTCGGGCGCGGGGAAGTTGGCGGTGGCCGCGCGGCCGACGAGCTCGCGCAGGTCTGGTGGAAAGCCGACCAGCACGGTGGCGCGCGGCGTGTCGTTGACGAGGCCGGTGACGACGTTCGTGTAGTCGTTGGCGACGCCCACCCGGTAGCTGCGCCGCGTCGCCTGGTAGCCGGCACCATCGAGCAGGCTGGCGAGGTTCTCTCCGAGGCCCGCGCCGTAGTCGGTGTTCTCGAAGACCACGTTGACGCGCGTGACGCCGGCGTCGGGAAAGTCGGCGCGCACCAGCGCGAGCATCACCTGCGCCTGCAGCGTGTCAGGCGGCGAGATGCGCCAGACGTTGCCTTCGACGGTGAAGGTCGAGACCAGCGACGGGCTGGTGGCGGTGGCGGACACCACCAGCGCGCCGGTGCGCAGCCTCGCGGCGTTCTTGGCCGCTTCCTGGGTCTGAGAGCTGCCCGAGGTGATGACGGCCGGCACGTCGAGGTTGTCGATCATCCATGTGAGCTGCGTGCTCAGCGCGTCGTCGCTGCGGCTCGTGTCGCACACGAAGAGGCCGAAGTGCCGGTTCGCGAGGCCCTTGTTGTCGTTGGCCTCAGAGATGGCGAGCTTGATGGCGTTGAGGCCCTGGACCTCCGAGTTGTCGGCGCCGCCCGCGGTGTTGGTCAGCGGCAGCAGCGCCGCGAGGGGAATGCGGTCGCCCTCGGTGAAGGGGTTGACGTCGCCGCCGGGCGCCTCGCGACGGCAGCCCTCGGGCAGCGGAAGACAGTAACCCTGCGCGCACGCACCCAAGTTGCCGCACTCGGCGTCGTTCTCGCACTCGGTGAAGTTGCCCGCCGCGGTGAAGCTGCAGCCCAGCAAGGCGCCGCCGATGACGGCCCCGACGAAGACGAAGAAGGTGCGCATCAGAAGCTCGCTCCCACGCTGGCCACCGCGCCGCCGGCGATCGGCGCGACCACCACGTTGACGGCCCGCGGCGGCTCGTCGCCCTTCGGGTAGAGGATGACGGCGGTCACGCCCGCGGCGAGGCCGACCAGCAACGAGATGTCGGTGACAGCGGCGGTCGCGCGCGTCTCGTTCTCGAGGCGCTGCTTGTCAGCCAGCGAGGTCGCCGTGCGGAACTGATCTCGATTGACCGCGGTCACGATGCTGAAGGTGAGCGCCGACGCGAGGCCCGCCACCGCGACGCCGCCGGTGGCGAACGCGGCGACCTTTCGCACGTTGACGGTCTCGGCTTCCTTCGCCTTGCGCTCGCGCTCCTTCGCTTCGAACTCGCGGCGCTGCTTGCGTGCTTCCGCGGCCTCCGCGTCGGCGCGGGCTTCGGCCTTCTTGGCGTCGTCCTGCAGGCGCGCTTTTTCGGCGTCGCGCACCTGCTTGTCGGCTTCGGCGCGGGCCACGAGCGTGCGCAGCCGGTCCATCGCGAGGTTGGCCTTCTTGAGCAGGTCGGGCTGCGTGTCTTCCGCGGGGAGCCCGACGTAGGTGCGGTAGTACTCGAGCGCGGTGTCCAGCTCGCCGGCCTGATCGTACGCGCGGGCAATGTTGTACAGGTACAGCGCGGCGGGCTCGGTGTCGTAGGCCTGCCGGAGCGTCTCAGCCGCTTCCTTGTACTTGTTGTCCTTGTAGAGCCGGTCCGCTTCTTTCGCGAGCGCGGAGGCCTTGGGGTTGGCGCTGTACGCCGCGGTTGCGCACGTCAGCGCCACGAGGAGTGCGAGGCGAGGCATGGGTCGGGTGATGCTACCCGTAAACGCCCTCGTGGCGTCGGTTGTTGTCCCCGCGCGTCGCCCGCGTGACTCGTTGCCGCAAAATGAGAAGCCCCGGCTCCCTCGAGGGGAAACCGGGGCGTCGTCACTGGGCTTCGAAGTGTCTTCAGCTCAGGCGCGAGAGCAGCTGCTGGCGAATGAGCTCGAGCGTCTTCGGCATCTTGTCGCCGAACTGATCGAAGAAGCTCTTCTGGCTCTCGAGCTCCACCTTCCACTCGCCTTCGTCGATGTGCGTCGCTTCGTCGACGGTGTCCGCGGGGATGTCGAGGCCCGAGAGGTCGATGTGGCCCTGCTTGGGCACCCAGCCGAACATCGTTTCCTGCGCGCCGACCTTGCCGTGCGCGCGATCGAGGATCCACTTGAGCACGCGCATGTTGTCGCCGAAGCCCGGCCACAAGAACTTGCCGTCCTTGTTCTTGCGGAACCAGTTCACCATGAAGATCTTGGGCGGGTACGGCACGCGCTTCTGCATCTGCAGCCAGTGCGCGAAGTAGTCGGCGACGTTGTAGCCAGCGAACGGCAGCATCGCCATCGGGTCACGGCGCACGACGCCCTGCTGACCGACGGCTGCGGCGGTGGTCTCAGACGCCATCGTCGAGCCGAGGTACACGCCGTGCGCCCAGTTGAAGCTCTGCATCACGAGCGGCACCGTGTTGCTGCGACGACCGCCGAAGATGATGGCGGAGATCGGCACGCCCCGCGGGTCGTTCACGTGGCTCGAGAGGATGGGGTTGTTGGCGGCCGGCGCGGTGAAGCGCGAGTTCGGGTGCGCGGCCTTCTCGGTGCTGCCCTTCTTCCAGGGCTGGCCCTTCCAGTCGGTGAGCTCTTCGGGCACCTCGCCGTCGAGCCCTTCCCACCACACCTCGCCGTTCTTGGTGACGGCGACGTTCGTGAAGATGGTGTTCTTCGCGATGGTCTTCATCGCGTTGGGGTTCGACTTCATGTTGGTGCCCGGCGCGACGCCGAAGTACCCGTTCTCGGGGTTCACGGCCCAGAGGCGGCCGTCTTCGCCCACGCGCAGCCACGCGATGTCGTCACCCACGGTGAACACGCGCCAGCCGTCGAAGCGGCGCGGGGGAATCATCATCGCGAAGTTGGTCTTGCCGCACGCCGACGGGAACGCCGCGGCGACGTAGCTCTTGTTCCCGTCCGGGTCTTCGACGCCGAGGATGAGCATGTGCTCGGCGAGCCAGCCCTCGTTCTTGCCGAGGTAGCTGCCGATGCGCAGCGCGAGGCACTTCTTGCCCAGCAGCGCGTTGCCGCCGTAGCCCGAGCCGAAGGACCAGATCGCGTTGTCCTGCGGGAAGTGACAGATGCTGCGGCGGTCGGCGCTCAACTCGCCGGTGCAGTGCAGGCCGCGGTTGAAGTCGTTCTTGTCACCCAGCATGTCGAGGGCGGGTTTGCCCATGCGGGTCATGATCTGCATGTTGAGCACGACGTAGACCGAGTCGGTCAGCTCGATGCCGATCTTCGAGTGCTCCGAGCCCAGCGGGCCCATGCAGTACGGCACCACGTACATGGTGCGGCCCTTCATCGAGCCCTTGAACCAGCCGCGGAGCTCCGCGTACGCCTGATCAGGCGCCTTCCAGTTGTTGGTGGGGCCCGCGTCTTCCTTGTTGGGCGTGCAGATGAACGTGAGGTGCTCGACGCGCGCGACGTCGTTGGGGTTGCTGCGGTGCAGGTAGCAACCGGGGTGCTTCTCCTGGTTCAGCGGCTGCAAGATGCCCTTGCTCACCGCGAACTCGGTCAGGCGCGCACGCTCTTCTTCGCTGCCGTCGCAAACGACGATGGAATCGGGCTCACACAGCGCAGCCATCTCGTCGACCCACTTGAGGAGATGCTTGTTGCTCGTCAGCTTCGTAGTCACGTTGGGCATGGGGTCTGGTGTTCCACTTCGATGCCGATCATTCAAGCGCGGCGTGCTCATGGCCTCGTTCAGCAACACTTGTCTGAACGCGCTGCGTCGAACAACGTCACGAACATGTCGCTCTCGACGCTGTGTCTGGAGTGTGGGCTGTGCTGCGACGGCACGCTGTTCCGGCAGGTGCGCCTGACGCCAGCAGAGCAGGTGCGCGTCGGTGCGCTGAATATCGCGACCGGCAAGAAGCGCGGCGCCGACGTGATGTGGCTGCCGTGCGGCAAGCTCGATGGGAAGTGCTGCACCGTCTACGAGGCGCGGCCGGGTGGGTGTCGCCGCTTCGTGTGCGCGCTGGGTCGTGCGCTGGAAGCCAACGAGGTGTCGCTCGACGACGCGCGCGCGTGTGTGCGTGACATGCACGCGCGGCTCGAGGTGCTGCGCGTGGCGTTGGGCGCTGAGTCGTCGTCACTCGTGCTCCGTCATGCGCGTGAAGCGATGGACGGCGTGGCGCCCGTGCCTGACGGTGTGCCTGCGGCGTTCAACGCCGTCGAGCAGCTGCGCTACGAGCGCTTCATGCCCCCGCCGCAACCGGAGTGACGAAATGCGCGTGTTCTGGTGGTGCGTGGCGCTGATGGCGTGTGTCCCGGTGGAACCGGCGGAGACGTCGCGCGAGGCCATCCTCGGGGGCGCCGCGGCCGCGCAGGAATCGTCGGTGTTCTTGTTGGACCTGCGGTTCGACACGAGCGCGTCGATCTGCTCGGCGGTGCTCGTCAGCCCGCGCGTCTTGCTGACGGCGGCGCACTGTGTGGACCCTGCGTTTCACTCGGCGAGCTCGCTGACGGTGCGCGCGTTGAACAAGCCCGACACGTCGAACCTCATGCAGTCAGACACCATCGCGGTGACGACCATTACGCGGCACCCGCAGTGGAACCCGGCCGACGCCGAGAGCGCGTTCGACCTCGCGGTGCTGCTGCTGGAGCGGGCGCCTGTGGGCGTGACGCCGTCTGCGCTGTCACGGTCTGCGCCGACGCAAGGCGCGATGGTGCGCGTCGCGGGCTACGGGCGCAGCAGCGCGGGTGACGGCAGTTCGAGCGGCACGCGGCGCGTGGTGGCGACGCCCATCACGCAGGTCAGCGCCGCGGAGTTCGAGTTCGGCACCAACGGAGGCGTCGGCATCTGCTCGGGTGACTCGGGCGGGCCGTCGTTCATCGGTGGCGTGGTGGTGGGCATTCACTCGCGCACCGAGTCGGCGCAGTGCGGTCGTGGCGTGGACATGCGCGTCGACGCGCGGCTGGCGTTCATCGAGGGCTTCATCGCCGCCAATGACGCGCCGAGGTGCGATGCCGATGCGCGCTGCGCGAGTGGGTGTGCTGCACCAGACCCTGACTGTCCGTGCGCGACCGACGGCGTGTGCAACGCGGGCTGCGGCGGTGCTGACGCCGACTGCACGTGCGTGGCGAACGGGCGCTGTGAGGCTGAGTGTCTCGCCAGCGACCCTGACTGCGGGTGTGGTGCCGATGGTGCGTGCGGTGCTGGCTGCGGGCTCGCCGACGTCGACTGTCTCGACGACGGCATGACGTGCAGTGACGCAGCGCCGTGCGAGGGCGCGCGCTGCGAGACCGACCCACGCGGGTTTGAGTTCTGCACGCGGAGCTGCGCTGGCGACAGCGAATGTCGCTACGAGATGACGTGTCAGCAGGGCGTGTGCCGCGCGGTCGTCGAGGGCGACGTGCAGGGAGGTTGCAGCGCCGCGCCGATGAGCGCGTGGGTCATGGTGGTCTGGGCGCTGGCGCTGCGACGTCGACGGCGTTGATGGTTGTGGTGCGGCTCGGCGCGACGCGCGTCTGCGAGTCGTGAGTGATGACTGGCGGTGCCGCTCCGAGCGCAGTTGCTGGTGGTCTGGGGTCTGGTGCGTTGCGTCGACGCGTTGGCGTCGCGTCGTCTCCGGTCGTCTGGGGGGCTGCTCGTGCGACGCCGACGCCTCACGCCAGGTGGAGCGCGGGTGCCGTGCTGCGAGCGGAGCGTCGGGCGTGGAGCACGAGCAGGCTCGTTCGCGACGCACCTCACGCGTCGCGCACCGTCGCCGATACGAAGTCAGACGCAACGGCATGGTTCGTGAGGCCGACATGCACTTCGTCATTGAGCGCGATTTCTTCAGGCCGCGGGAGACATCGCAGTGGGAGGCGGCCATCGAGCGACTCGGCTGTACGTGGGCGTTCTCGACGACCGTCGCGTCACCTCAGGAAGTCGCCGTCTGTCTGGGGCCGCCGTCGATGGTGTCGCTCGGCTGCTCGCCCGGTGTGTTCGACGTCTCGCGCGTCGACTTCCGTGCGCTGCGCAGTGGTTGGGGCGAGGCGGTGCTGAACGTGGGGTCCGAGGTCGCGCGGCTACGACACGTCGACTTCGTTGGCGCGCGCTTCGTTCGGCCGGTCATCGATTCGAAGACGTTCACGGGGCGGGTCTGGTCGCGCGACGAGTTTTTCAGTTGGCGCCTGCGAGTGCCTGCGGCGCTGCTCGACGTCGAAGTGCAGGTCGCGCCGGTGCAGGAACTCGTCGCTGAGACGCGTTCGTGGGTGGTGCGCGGGGTGTGTGTCGACAGCTGCACGTACGCGCGAGGTGGCCGTGGCTGGCTCTCGCGAGACGTGCCCGATGACCTGACCGACTTCGTTCGCGCGCGCTGCGCCGAGTGGCAGCCTCACGAGACCTTCGTCGTCGACGTCGCTCAGACGCCGCACGGCCTCCGCGCCATCGAAGTGAACACCTTCAACGCGGCGAGCCTGTACGCGGGTGACGCGCAGCGGCTCGTGGCCGCGCTGATGGAGGCGTACGAGTAGTCAGCGAAGCTCGGCGTCGTACGGCTGGCCCAGCGCTGCCGGGGCTGCGTTCCTGGTCTTCTGCAGCGCCAACACCAGCAACGTCAGCGCGTACGGCAGCGCCAACAGCACGCCCTTCGGCACGTACTCGAGCAGGCCCGGCACTGACGACGACAAGCTGATGCGCAGCGCGTTGCCGAACGCGAAGAAGGTCGCCGCGCCCGCAGCGCCCAGCGGCGTCCACCGGCCGAAGACCATCGCGGCGACGGCCATGAAGCCCATGCCTGAGGGCATGTGATGCTCGAAGCGGTCGAGCGTCGCGGTGCTGAGCGCCGCGCCGCCGAGGCCGCAGAGCGCGCCAGACAAGAGCACCGCT
This sequence comes from uncultured Archangium sp., assembly GCA_964459885.1. Lineage (GTDB taxonomy): Bacteria > Myxococcota > Myxococcia > Myxococcales > Myxococcaceae > Archangium_A. The sequence continues at coordinate 4,900 of CAYWON010000106.1, read as the reverse complement.
CCGAAGCGGAGCGGCGCCACGCCGACGCCCATCGCCGCGACCGCCTGGGGCTTTTCACCGACCGCGCGCAGCCGCAGACCCCACGGGGTGCGCGTCACGACGAAGTGCACGATGAATGGCAAGACGATCGCGAGCCACGTGAGCGGCGAGTGACCGAACCACAGCGGCAGCTGCGTGATGGCCGGCGTCGACGACGGTGAGTTGAAGAGCGCTTCGAGCAGGAAGGTGCCGAGCGCCAGCATCACCAGGTTGATGGCCATGCCCGAGACCACCTGATCGCTGCGCCACCGGATGCAGAGCCAGCCGTGCGCCGCGGCGACCGTCGCGCCGACGAGCATCCCGACGAGGACACCGAGTGGCGTGGGCATCGCGAGCGCGGCGGCGGCGGCCGCGAAAGCCCCGGCGCGCATCATGCCTTCGGCGCCCACGTTCACCACGCCGGCGCGCTCGGCGAGCGTGCAGCCCAGCGCCGCGAAGACGAGCGGCGGCGCCGCGTCGAGCACCGACGAGAGAAGCGCGGCGATCACAGCGCCTCCATGCGGCTCGGAACGCGCGCGGCGGGGCGGCGGAGCGAGGTCATGTGAGTTCCTTCCGCGGCCACACCCGGTCGATGAGCTTCGTCCACACCAACTTGCCGGCGACGAGCAGCAGCGCGAGGCCCTGAATCAACTCCGGGAAGCTCTTGTGCATGCCGAACAGTTGCATCGCTGTGCCGCCCGCGCGCAGCCCTCCGAAGAGCGTTGCCGTCAACAGCACGCCGAGCGGGTGCCCCTGACCGATGAGCGCCATCGCGATGCCGTCGAAGCCCCACGGCGCGCCCAGCGACGTCGGGTACTTCAGCTCGGTACCAAGCACGAGCAAGGCGCCCCCGAGGCCCGCGAAGGCTCCAGAGAGGAGCATCGCTTCCAGGAAGCCCCGGTCGACGTTGATGCCCGCAGCGCGCGCAGCGTCGGGGGAATGGCCAATGGCGCGCCACTCGAGCCCGCGCGTGAAGCGCGTGAGGAACAGCCACGTGGCGACCGCGGCGATGATGGCCAGCAGCACGCCGAGGTTGAGCCTGGACAGGTTGCCGAGCAATCGCGGGAGCACCGCCGAGGCGTGGATTTGATCCGTCCCCGACACCGAGTTGTTCCCCGACGTCACCGCGCGCAGCGGGCCTGCCACGAGCCAGTTGTCGATGAGGCTGACGGCGACCCAGTTCAACATGATGGTGCTGATGACCTCGTGCACGCCGCGCTTGAGCTTCAGCAGCGCAGGCCCGAGCGCCCACAGCGCGCCGCCGATGGCCGCCGCCGCGAGACAGGCCGTGAGGTGCAGCGGTGCCGGCAGCTCGAGCTTCGCGCCCACCACCGCGGCCGCGAGCGCGCCCACCATCAGCTGGCCCTGCGCGCCGATGTTGAAGAGCCCCACGCGAAACGCGACCGCGACGGAGAGCCCGGTGAAGGTCAGTACGGCCGCCTTGGTGGCCGACTCGCCGAGCGGGCGGAGCACCGACGCTGAGAGGCCCGTGTCGAAATAACGAGGCCAGTTGCCGAACGCGCCGCGCAGCATCGCGAGGAACGCGTCGGTCGCCGTCTCGAGATCGCGCGTCACCACCGCTGCGACGAAGCAGATGACGATGGCCGTCACCACCGACAGCACGCTGGGGAGCGCCCTACGCATCGGTCACTCCCAACATGCGTCGGCCAATGACGCGCTCATCGAACGCCGCGCGCTCGAAGGCGCCGGTGACGCGGCCTCCGTACATCACGATGACGCGGTCGCTCAGCTCGAGCACTTCGTCGAGGTCGAGTGACACCAGCACCACCGCGCAGCCGTTGGCGCGTTGCTTCCGCAGCTCGTCGCGCACGGCCGCCACCGCTGCCACGTCGAGCCCGCGCGTGGGCTGCACGACGACGAGCACCTTCGGCGTGGTCGAGAGTTCCCGGCCCACGACCAGCTTCTGCTGGTTGCCGCCAGAGAGGTCTCCGGCGCGTGCCTCGGGGTTCCGCGGCCGCACGTCGTTCGCGTCCAGCAGCTGCGTGGTGAAGGCGCGCCGCCCCGCGAAGTCGATGCGCGCGCCGACCGCGAACGGGGGCCGCGTGTGACGCCCGAGCGAGGCGTTCTCTTCGACGCTGAGGTCGCTGACGATGGCGCGCCGCAGCCGGTCTTCGGGGATGTGCGCGACGCCGCGCTCCCGGGCGAGTTGTGGTGACCAGCTCGTGACTGGCGCGCCCTCGAACTGCAGCGACCCCGACGTCCACGCGCGGAGGCCGGTCAGCACCTCCGCGAGCTCTCGCTGGCCGTTGCCATCGACGCCCGCGATGCCGACGATCTCTCCGGCGCGCGCTTCGAAGGTCAGCTCGTGCACGCCCTCGCACGAGAGCTTTGAAGCGGCGATGACGACGGGGCCTGGCGATGACGGTGCGTGCGCTGTCGGCGGCGGCGGTCGCGAGCCAACCATCAGCGCCGCGAGCTGTTCCGGCGAGGTGTCTGCTGGCGCGGCCTCGGCGACCTTCTTTCCCTTCCGCATCACCACGATGCGCGTGGAGAACGTCAGCACCTCGCGCAGCTTGTGGCTGATGAGCACCACCGTCAGGCCCTGTTCGCTCAGTCGACGCGTCACCGCGAAGAGCTCGTCGGCTTCCGTGGGCGTCAGCACCGCGGTCGGCTCATCGAGGATGAGCGTCGTCACGCCGCGGTGAAGGGCTTTGACGATCTCCACCTTCTGCTGGCTGCCGACCGAGAGCTCGCTCACCAACGCCGCCGGGTCGAGCTGGAAGCCGAAGCGCGCGCACGTCGCGGCGACCTCGCGGCGGGCGCGCTCGACGTCGAAGAGCCCGAAGCGCGTGGGCTCACGGCCCAGCACCACGTTCTCGGCGACGCTCAGCGTGGGCACGAGCGTGAAGTGCTGGTGCACCATGCCCACGCCGCGCGAGAGCGCGTCAGCGGGGGTCCTGAGCCGCACGGGTTGACCGTCGAACGTCACGTCGCCCTGGTCCGGGTGGTACAGGCCGTAGAGCACGTTCATCAGCGACGACTTGCCGGCGCCATTCTCTCCGACCAGCGCGAGGCGCTCACCGGGCTGCACGTCGAGCGACACATCGTCGAGCGACGTGCAGCTTCCGAAACGCTTGGTGATGTGTCGGAGCGAGATCAACGGCGTGCGACCATATGCGACAGGTGCGTGTGTGGCGGGTGTGAACGCGCGTGGTCAGCGTGCACACGGCGCTGCCCCATGGCCGCACCACCTGCTGTCGGCTGACCACGCAACCGGGTGTTTCTGCGTTGCTGCATCGCTGGCCCGCGTCCTGCTTCGTGACGCCGCGGGAGGCGTCATGCTGCGTACCGTCATCGTTGCCGTCGGACTGTCTGGGTGTTGGTCGGCGAAGCCAGCCGCCACGCTTGAGTCCACGAGCGCCTCCGTCGCTGTCGAGACCTGTCGGCGCGTCGAGGGGTCGGCGCTCGGTGCGTTACCGCTGGTTCTCGAGGTCGGCGACGCGACGGTGCGCTTCGCGGAGTGGACGACGGCCGAGGAGGGCGGCCGGGCTTTCTACGGCTTCGCAGCGCAGGTGCCTGCGGGCGTGCGTTTCACCGTGAAGGCGGGTGAGCGCACGTTCGTGAGCGCTTCCCCGCGGTGGTTGCACCCGCTCGGCATGGTCGGCCCGTCGACTGCGCCCATCGATTCCATCGAGTTCTGCGCGTCCAGCGCCCGTCCGGCCGCGATCGCCGCGCGCTGACCATCCGCGAGGGCTGCAAAAAGCCCGGCTGGCGGGTCCACTGCAGCCCTCACTTGTCGGTGCGCCGTGGTACCTCCTCTTCCGTCGGTGGGACGGAGGGGTCGGGCGTGGATGAACGGGTGGTGCGGTGTCTTCGGGTGGCGTCGGCGCAGCGCGGGCCCATTCGCCGCG
>CAYWON010000106.1:0-990 GCA_964459885.1 uncultured Archangium sp. | reverse complement strand
CAGATTCAGCGGCAGCTTGAGTGTCGGCACTGGAGACGGGTGCTGCCGGGCGTGTACCGCGTCGTCAGCGCGCCGGAGTCGTGGGAGCAGAAGCTGGAAGCCGCGGCGCTGTGGGCCGCGCGCGACTTCGCGCTCTCTCATCGCACCGCGGCCGCGCTCTGGGGCTTCAACCGCTTCAAGGCTGGCGCCGTGGAGCTGACGGTGGCGCGCAAGCAACGCGCCCCGAGAGGCGTGGCGGTGCACTTCACCGAGCGGCTGAGTCGTCACGAGGTCCACGAGCGCCGCGGTTTCGCCGTGACCAGCGCGGCCCGCACGCTGCTGGACCTTTCAGCCGACACGAGCGAGCCCGACCTCCGCGCGAGCGTGGACCAGGCGCTGCGCTGCAAGTGGACGACGGTGGAAGAGCTCGCGGCGCTGGTGGAGCGACACCGTGGTCACCGGGGCGTGGACCTGCTGCGCAAGCTGGTGGACGAGTTCCTCGGAGGGCAGGGGCCGACCGAGAGCGAGCTCGAAGCGCGGGTGCTCGACGTGGTCGACGCGGCCGGCTTCCCGAGGCCCGAGAAGCAGTGTCCCGTGCGCGCAGGCGGTCGGCTGCGGCGGCTCGACTTCAAGTTCCCCGGGACCAGGGTCGTCATCGAAGCCGACGGCTACGAGCACCACTCGGGCCTCGCGGACTTCGAGCGAGATCGCGCCCGTCGCAACAGCTTGCTGGCGCGCGGCTACCTCGTGCTGCAGTGGACGTGGGCGGCGCTCCTCGAGCGGCCAGACCAACTCCTGCAGGAGCTGTTGACGGTGCTCACTCGAGCAGCGGCGGGTTGAAGCCCGCGAGCTCGGAGGTGTTGCTCGGCACCTTCAGGCCACCTTCGACGACGCGCTGACGCAGCGCTTCGACGCGCGCCAACAGGCGTTCCTTTTCTGGGAGCGCCACGCGCACCGGCGCATACGTCACGCCGCCTTCCTTCAGGCCCATCGACGAGTCGCCGGCGGCGA
>CAYWON010000105.1:0-25019 GCA_964459885.1 uncultured Archangium sp. | reverse complement strand
CTCCCCGACGCGTTGGTCGAGATGGGCCCCGCCGGCGCGAACGCCAGGCTGCACGACGTGCTGTTCACGGTCAGGTTGACCGCCGCCGTGGTGCACGGGTTGCCCGTGTCATCGGCCACCGAAGCGGTCAGGCTCTGCGCGCCGTTGGGGTAGTTCACCGTGCCGCTCGCGGTGGTGCCGCTGACGGTGAGGATGTTGTTGGTGATGCCGGCGACCGACGACGCCACTGTCACCTGCGCGCCGTTGGCCACGCCGCCCACCGTCACCGTCGTCGCCACGTCACGCGTGCCGCTCGTCGCGTTGTTGGCGGGCGTGGTGATGGCGCAGGTCGGCGCCACGAGGTCGACGCGCGTCACGCGGGGCGTCGCCGTCGTGAGGTTGCCCGACGTGTCGGCGCACGTCGCGCCGATGGTGTAGCTGCTGTCACCCGTGAGCGCGTAGGTCGTGCTCGCCGTGTTGAGGTTCGGCGTCAGCGAGCGCGGGGCCTGCCCCGTGAAGGTCGCCGCCACCATGCCCGTGCTGACGTCGGCCGACGTGCCGATCTGCACGGTGAGGTTGCCGCCCGGCACCTGCGCGATGTTCAACGTCGCCTGCGTCGGCGAGGTCACCGTGCACGTCGGCGCCACGGGGTCGACGCGGAACTGGAACGTGGCCGGGTCGTTCGTCGGCACCAGCAGGTTCTTGTTGCCCACCACGTCGGTGAGCTCGACGAAGAGGTTCAAGTCGAGCTCCGTCGTGTACGGGTCTGTCAGCGTCACGGTCGCGACGCCACCCGCGAAGCTGGTCGTCGACGCGCGCGCGCCCGCTACGATGCCGTTGACGATGTCGCGCACCACCACGCCACCCGTCGCCGCCAGCGCCGCGCCCGACGTGTCACCACACCCGAGCGTGAACTCGATGCGCGGCTGCCCGCCCGCGAGCTCCGCGATGTTGAGCCGGTTGTCGCCGTTGGTGTCCTGCGGGAGGTTGCGCGTGAGGCCCTGCACACAGGGCCGGGTGCCGTCGACGACGAGGCTCACGGGCGGCGACGCGGGCGCAGGCGTCACGCCGCTGCCCACCACCACGATCTTCATCGAGTACGTGCCTTCAGGGAACGAGAAGCCGCTCACCGGGCTGACGACGCCCTGGCGCAGCAAGAAGTAGCCGGCGCCGCACTCCGCGCTCGTCGGCAGCGGGCCCATCGCGTCGGCGGCCTGCGTGATGCACACGTCGACGGTCGCGCCCTGCGGCAAGCGCGCCGAGAACGCCAGCGTGCGCTGCACACCGGCCGTGCCAGGCGCGGTGTCCTGCACGGCGGTGATGAGCGCCGCGGGCTGACCCGTCGGCACGATGGGGTTGGTGATGGCCGGGCCATCGAGGTCGACCGTGACGTTGACCGACGCGAAGCTCACGCCGGCGTCGTTGGGGTTCGCCACCTCGGCGCGGAACCGGAAGTCGCCGTTCGCCATGGGGAGCGGCATGAAGTTGCCGACACCCGCGGCCGACAGCGTGGCGTTGCCCACGGCCTGCTCGGCACCCACGCCGCCATCGGCCAACACGTCGCTCCGGTACAGGGTCGCGACGTGGCCCACGCACACCGGATCGCTCGAGGTCTGGAACGAGTACGAGCCTGCGCTCAGCTGCGCGGGCGTCAGGAGCGCGTTCGCCGTCGCCGGCCGGGTGAAGACGAGACCGCAGCCCGAGAGGTCGACCGCCACGGTCAGCGTCGCGGTGCCGCTGTTGCCAGCCGCGTCGGTGACGGTGATGTCGAGCGTGTACGTGCCGTCGGCGCCGAACGGCACCTGGAACGTCAGCACGCCGCTCGCGTTGGCCGTGCCCATCGCCACCACGTTGCCGTTGATGCGCACCACGCCAGTGGCGCCGGGCTCGGTGGCGACGGTGACGCTCGCGGGCGAGCTGTCGATGAACGGCGAGCCGCCGTCGGTCGCGACAGGCGACGTGACGGTGACGGCCGGCGGCGTGAAATCGAGCGTGAACGAGCCGTTCGCCGTGGTCATGTTTCCGGCGGCGTTGGTGCACGTCAGCGTCACCGGGTAATCGCCAGAGTTGCTCAGGGTGAAGTCGGCCGTCGCTTCGCCGGTCATGTCCGGCGTCACGCCGCGCGTCTCACCGTTCACCACAACCGAGCCGGACGACGTGGCGTCCAGCGACACGCGCACGCGCATCTGGAACCCCGCCATGCCGGGCTCCGCGTCGTCGCCGGGGCCGAACGTGCCGGTGGTGAGCACCTGGCAACCGGGCGCGCCGCGCGAGACCTGAATGGTGCCGAGGGCCGCGCCCGTCGGCTGGTTGACGGCCTGGCCGTCACGCACCAGCTCGGCGAAGAGCTCGTAGGTGGCGACGTCAGCGTCGGGCAGCGAGGTCGAGACCACCGCCACGCCGTTGGTGAACGAGGTCAGCTGGCCGACCACGGTCGAGCCGCGCTTGATGCGCACCTGCACGCCGCTCACGCACGTCGCCGCCACGCGTACCTGCAGCTGCGCGCCGTCGGGCAGCTCCGCGCGGTTCAGCACGCCCAGGGGCGCGCCGGTGTCCTGCGGGAACGACACGGCCGTGACCGCCGGCGTGGCGCACGTGGCGCCGCTCACGGTGACCGACTGCGTCGCCGTCTTGGAGCACGAGCCGGCCGCGATGGACGCTGACAGCTCCTGCATGCCCTCGGGCGCGGTGACGCCAGTGAAGGTCGCGCGGTTGCCCGACACGGTGCCGGTGAAGCTCATGCCGCCAACGCGCAGCGACGCCGATTCGAACGGGAAGGCTTCGCCCGCCGCCGTCGCCACGATGGAGACATCGAAGGGCGCGTCGACCGTGGCGCCGGCCATCGGCTGCTCGAAGGCGATGGCGGAGTCAGCGCACGTCACCGGCGGGTTCGGGTCAGGGCACGTACAACCGACGACGGCCATCGCCGCGCCGGCCCACGCCAACACCACCCGCATCACGTTCCCTCGAACCATGGGCGCTCCCATCTCGTCTTGGTGCCCGCCGCTCGCCCTGTGATTCAGAGCGTCAGCACCTGTTTGTCGGCCAGTAAACCAATGAAATCCAACGTGTCCTGCTGCGCGACGTCGGCGGTGACGTCGAACTCCGAGACCAGCACCGCCGCGATGTCGGCCACCGTGCGTTGCCCGTCGATGAGCGCGACGATCCGCTCCCCTACTTCCGAAACAGTGCCGTCTTCGCCTTCGAAGCTGTGCAGCCGCTCGTCAGGCGTCGCCGCCACCCACCGCCCGCCGACGCGCTGCAGAGCTGTCTCACCGTGCACCTTCGGCACGGCAGTCAGCGACAGTGCGTGATGACGAGCGGTCCCCACCATGTGCGCAAGCGGGAGACCGGCTCCCCCACCCCAGCGCACGGGTGTAGCCGCACCGGCGCGGTCAGACAAGGCTCACCAGCCGGTGCCGAGGGCGATCATCAACCCCGTCAACCAGGCCAGCGACGCGAGGAAAAGCTGACGCGCCCACACGGGCCCCAGCTGCCGGCGCCAGCCGTAGAGGGCGAACGCGAGGTACGCGCCGCTGCTCAGCACCGCGACCGCCAGGTACACCGGGCCGCCCAGCCCGGCGAAGAACGGCGTCACGGCGGCGGCGAGCTGCACCACCGAGTACGCCACGGCGTGCAGGCGCGCGGTGTCATCGCCCTTCTCGAGCGGCACGCTGGCAAGCCCCGCGGCGCGGTACTCGTCCTTGCGGAACAGGGCGATGGCGATGAAGTGCGGCAGCTGCCACGCGAAGAGAATCGCGAAGAGCGACAGCCCACCGGCCTCGACGGCGCCGGTCGCGGCGGTCCAGCCCATCAACGGCGGCAACGCGCCAGGCAGCGCCCCCACGTGCATCGCCCAGCTCGTGGTGCGCTTCATCGGCGTGTAGACGAACGCGTAGCTCACCAGCGCCAGCGCCCCCAGCGCGCAGGTCAGCGGGTTCACCAGCCACAACATCGGCAGCGAGAAGCCGGTCAGCACCGCCGCAAACAGCACCGCCGCCATCGGCGAGAGCTGCCCCGTCACCAACGGCCGTCGGGCGGTGCGGGCCATGAAGCGGTCCGACTCGCGCTCGAAGATGCAGTTGAGCGTGTTGGCTGCGCCCACCGCGCCCGCCGTGCCAACCAGCGTGAAGAGCCAGGTGCGCAGCGAGGCCTCGCCGGGCGCGAGCCACAGCCCCGCGGCGGCCGTGAAGAGCACGAGCGACGAGAGCCGCGGCTTGGTCAACGTGATGAAATCACGCACCAGCGACCCGAGCGGGCGCGGTGGAGAAGCGACGTCAGCGTGCAGCGGTTCGGCCCTCACGACGGGGGCCACCTAACGCGGGCAGCGCGGCCTGACAAGCCACCCTGCCCGACGTGTCACAAGCCGCGGAGCTCGTCGGCGCAGGGGTCCTTCGGCGCCATCTTGATGAACTGCGCCGCCAGCGCCTTCGCCTTGTCCTTCTCCTTCGGATCCTTCGCGAGGAGGCGGGCGTAGTGGCAGTACGGGCCGGCGTTGTCCTTGTCAGCCGAGAGCGCCTTCTCGTAGGTCGAGTTGGCGTTGTCCTTCTCGCCCTTGAGCTCGTAGGTCTGCGCGAGCTCGTCGTAGGCGACGGACGCCATCGACGGGTCGGCGAAGTATTCCTCGGCCGCCTTCTTCAGGCTCTCGGCCGCCTTCGCGTAGTCCTTCTTGTCGTCGCGGTAGATCTTGCCGAGCAGGTAGCGCGCTTCGGGGTTCTTGGTCTTGGGGTCGCTGATGGCCTTCTCGAGCGTCCCGCGCGCGGCGTCGTACTTCTTCTGCTTGTACTGCACCTGACCCAGCATCGAGAGCAGCTTGGGGCTCGAGGGCACGAGCGTGAGCGCCTTCACGAGCGCCTCTTCCGCCGCCGCCTCGCCGCCTTCCTTCTTGATGAGGACCTTCGCGAGCTCCACGTGGAAGTGCGAGGCCTGCGGGTTGGCTTCGATGGCCTTGCGGATCTCCGCGGCGGCCTCGTCGAGCTTCGTTTCCCACGCCAGGCGACGCCCGCGGATGAGCAGCAGCTCGGGGTTGTTGCGGTCCTGCGAGAGGCCGTCGTTCTCGGCGGCGGCGATGTCCTTGCGCGCCTGCGCTTCGTCGGGCTTCACGCCGGTGCAGTCTTCCAACGTCTTCTGGAACGCCTTGTCGGAGTAGAGCGGAATGTCGCGCGACACGCGGCTGATCATCAGGCCCTTCACGAACGCGTTGGTGGCCAGCTGGCGCGGCGACGCGGTGTCGGCCATGCCGGCGAGGTCCTTCACGTTCTTGGCCGCGGTGCAGTAGCCGTTGCCCGGGTTTTCCTGGTCGAGGATGAGGTTCGCCGTGCCGATGAGCCCGTCGGGGTGACCGCGGCCGTACTTGAGCGCGTTGTTGAAGGCCGACAGCGCCTGGAGGTCGGCGCCGCGGCGGCGGTGCAGCTGACCAAGCGCCACGTAGACGCGCGGGTCGTCAGGCGCGATGGCCTGCGCGTGATCGAGCGAGTCCTTGGCGCCTTCGAGGTCGCCGCTCTGCGTCTGCAAGATGCCGCGCGTCAGGTAGTAGAGGCTGACGTTCTTCTTCTCGGCTTCGGCGGCCTTGATGCGCGCCTCGATGGCCTGGAGGCCGTCGGCGGTCTTGCCGTTGTAGTAGTCGAACATCGCTTCGGCGGCGTGCAGGTACGCCGAGGCTTCCTTCGCCTCGAGGCCCGCCTTGATGTTCTTCTCGGCGTTCTCGCGGTTCGACTCGTCGTGGATGTGCTCGCCCCAACGGATCGTGTACGCGTACGCGAGCAGGCCGCGCGCGTTGCGGTTGGTGTCCGCGTTGGCGTCGAGGCCCAGCGCGAACTCAGCCTTGGCGATGGCGTCCTGGTAGCCCTTGTACGTGTCCTTCTTGATCTCGGTGGTGGCCTCGCGGTTCGCCGCGTTGGCCTCGCGGATCAACTTCGCGCGGTACTGACCCCAGCCGAGGTAGCCGGCGGCGGCCACGGGCACGGCGAAGAGCATCACGAAGAAGACGGCCTTCGACGCGCCGCTCTTCTTCGTCGGCCGCGCGCGCACGTCAGACGTCTCGACGTCTTCGTCTTCCTCGTCTTCGTAGTCGCGGCGCGGCGGCGGGGCAGCGCGCGCGATGGGCTGCGACGGGCGGGCACCGGCCTGACGAGGCGCCTGGCGCTGCGCGACGGGCGCGAGCGACGGGGCCGAAGCGCGGGCACCGACAGGGCGCTGCACACCGGAAGTCGAGGTCGCGGGCGCACCCGCCTCGACCGGCTGCAACACCGGCGGCGCCGCGACAGGCTGCGGAGGAGGCGGCGGCGGTTCAGGCGCGGCGGGCTTGGGCACCGCGACGCCGTTCTTCTGCATGAGCTCGAGCGTCTCGCCGTCTTGCGGGTCGGCTTCGAAGGCCTTGAGCAGGTTGTCCTTGCCGCCGGCGTCGCCGCCCTTGATCTGCAGCGAGCCCATCAGGCGCAGCGCAGACTTGTCAGTGGGCGCGACCTGCAGCGCTCCCTGAAGTTCTTCGATGGCCTTCTTGTCTTTGCCTTGATCGGCATAGACACGGGCGAGGAGGACGCGCGGGTCTGCGACGGAAGGGTGCGCCTTCACGCCCTTCTTGCAGACGACCATCGCTTCCATGAAGCGGCCCATGCCGAGATAGGCCTCCGCGAGAGGCTTGTAGGCCTCGGAAGCGGGGTCCGTCGCAAAGGCATGTTCGAGTTTGGCGAGCTCGGCCGGGCTCAGCGTCTTCTTCTCAGGAGGCATCGGAAAGGACGCAGTTTTTTGCACCTGCGTCTGTCCGCGTCAAATGTCAAAGCAGCCACGTTTTGATCGTTGACAGCATGGGCTCAATACACGTAGTCAGCCGCCCGCCCGCTGCGACGTCGGGAGCCCCTATGGGGGTGTAGCTCAGTTGGGAGAGCGTCGCGTTCGCAATGCGAAGGTCATCGGTTCGATCCCGTTCACCTCCACATCGCAGCAGGCAACGAAGCGAAAAAGCCCCGCTCCTGAAAAGGAGCGGGGCTTCTTCGTTTCTACAGTCTGAAACGTCAGTCAGGGCACGGGGCCGGCGAGCAGCTGCTCGAGCGGGCTCAGCGGCCGCGGCGCTTCTTCACGCACGGGCTCAGCCACCGCAGGCGAGGTCTCGACGACGGCGGGCGCTTCGGCTTCGACGGTCGCTTCGGCCTTCTTCTTGGTGCCCGCGCCGCTGCGGCAGGTGCGACACCACGGCTGGTTGCGAATGGCGCCGTCGGCCATCTTGCGCAGCCCGAACATCGCCAGCGGCTTCATCGAGCGGCACTTGAGGCACATCATGGTGATGAGCACTTCATTGCCGTCGGCGTCGAACACCGCTGACTTGCGGCGCTTCCGCGGCTCTTTGCTGGTCGCCTCGGCGTCGGCGGCGGGCTTCTTCGGCTCCGCCGGCGTCAACATCGGGGTCACTTTGTAGAGCACCTGGTTACCCTCGTTCCGGGCCGATTTTTCGGCCTCGCAGCGATTTCTAACCAGATGACGGGCACTTGAAAAGCGCCCTGTCACGTATTGTCACGTCACGGCATCTTGACGGTGGGGTCGCCCAGCGTGCCGCAGGTGTCGGCGTCGTTGAGGAAGGTGATGCGACCGAGCTTCGGCGCCTTGAAGGCTTCCTTCTTCGACTGCCAGTGCGCGATCAGATCGTCGCGCACGTTGCTGCCCTTCTTGTCGCCGAGATCGACGTGCGAAGGGTCGATGGTGGCGAGCACCGGCGCGAGGCCGTCACCGCCACGCGCGAGGAAGTCGGGCATCGCCACCTTGTAGTGCCGGTTGGGATCGATCTTCTTGCCGCCGGGCAGCGTGAAGCCGCGCAGGCGATCGGGCACCAGACACCGCGAGAGCTTCACCTCGAGGCCCGAGACCTGGAACACGCCCTTCTTCGAGCCGTACGCCGCGGTCAGCAGCCGTTCGAGCTGCTCACCCGTCACGTCGAGCACGGCCACCGCGTTGTCGAAAGGAATGACCTCGTAGACGCCACCGTAGGTCAGCGGCCCCGCCGACAGATCAGCGCGCAGCCCACCTGGGTTCATGATCGCCATGTCGGCCTTCGAGAGCGCGCGCAGCGAGTCAGACAGGAAGCTGCCGAGCTCACTCTCGGCTTCGTACACACGGCCGAGCGCCGCGGGTACGTTGAGGTTGAGCTGCTTCTGCTGCAGCTCGACCACCGCCTGCTCGGCCGGCTGCATGGCCTGCACGACGGTCTGATCAGGGCGAATGACCGAGCCGCGGTACTTCGCCTGCACCGGCGTCACCACGTCGGCGCGCGACTTGAGCCGCTTCGGGTCGCAGCTCTTGGTCTCGATGTCCCACGTCTCGCAGATCTCGATGCCCGCTTCGATCTGCGTGCGCGAAGGAATGACCTTCTTCGTGTCGGGGTCGATGAACAGCTCGACGGTGCCGAAGTAACGGCCCAGGGCCCAGCTCTCGATGATGGGCGTGCCCTTCACGAAGTGCGCGACGCGCGCGTGCGTGTGACCGGCGACGACGGCGTCGAGCGTGCCTTCCGGCAGGCCCTTCATCATCTCGAAGATCTCGCCTGAATCGACGTCGCAGCTCGAGAGGTCTTCGTGGTGCGCGCCGTCTTCGCAGCGGCCGCCGCCGTGCACCACGGCGAACACCAGGTCGGCGCCCTTCTCACGCAGCCGCGTCGCGGCCGCGAGCGCCTCGGAGCCCAGCGGACGGAACTTGAGCGTCTGCACGTTGATGGGCAGCGTCACCGTCGGCGTCTGCGGCGTGGTGAGGCCGATGATGCCGATCTTGAGGCCGTGGCGTTCGACCATGAGCGTGCCGTCGCTGGGCAGCCACGAGGGTCGGCCGCCGCCTTCCACTTCGTAGATGTTGGTCGACAGCAGCGGGAACTTCGACTGCGCGATCCGCGCCTTGAGCGCACCAAAGGGGTCCATCGTGGCCTGCGTCGCGGCAGAGATGGGGCCGACGGGGCCGTAGTCGAACTCGTGGTTGCCGATGGCCGCGGCGTCGTAGCCGAGCTGGTTGAAGGCCTCGATGACCACCCCACCCTCGGTGAGGTTCGAGACCAACGTGCCCTGGAACATGTCGCCCGCGTCGACCAGCACCACGCCGCCCAGGTTCTCGGCGCGGAGGGCGTTGACGTAGGCCGCGAAGGTGGCGAGCCCGCCGTAGCGGATCTCCCCGCGGGGGAACTGCTCGACGCGCGCGTTGACCCAGCCGTGCACGTCGTTGGTGCCGACGAGCGTGATGCGGATGGCCTGCGTCGACTTGACCGTCGTGGCCGGGAGCCCGTCGGTGGCCTTCACCGGCTGGGCCGGGTGCACGGCCTCCTTCGTGGTCTGACAAGCCGACAGCAGAACGGACAGCGCGAAGACGAGGTTCTTCATGAGCGAGGTCGGCGAATCCACCACAGCAGCAGGAGCGCCGGAAGCGCGACGAAGGGCACCGTGGAGCACGTTGGATTTCGCATCGCGCTGGGCCCCGAGGTGCTGGGGCCGGTGCCGCCGACCGCGCCTTGTGAGCCGCTGCCACCGCCCGTGCCCGGGTTGGTGCCCGCGTCGCTCACGCCCGCGTCAGCCGCGGGCCCGATGGGCAGCGCGATGACCTGCGCGACGTCAGCCAGCGCCAGCAGTTTGTACGTGGCGCTGACGCCGTCGTGCACCACCACGGCGCCGCCCGGGTAGCCCGGCACGTTGGTCGAGACGTCGACGTACGCAGGTGACCGCGCTGCTTCGGTGCCGCCGTCGGGCGTCACCGCAGAGAACGAGCCGAGCGCCGTGGGCATGCCCGCGGTGTCGAACTGGGTGACCTCGACCGAGTCGGTCGAAGGCGACGCCATGAAGAGGTACACGCCCGGGTTGGCCTGGAGCAGCGCGATGCCGCCCTGCACACCGGTCGACGGAAGGACGGTGGTGATGGTGCCGTCGAGCGCGACCGTCACGATGCCGTCGTTGGGCACCGACGCGTAGAGCGTCTGGGTGACGTCGTCCCACGCGAGGCCGGCGGGCGTCGCCGAGAGCACCACGTCGGGCAGCGGGGTCACGGTGTAGCCGCCGGACGACGGCTCGAGATCGAAGTGCCGCAACACCGGACTGGAGGTGTCGACGTAGAGCGTGAGGCCGCCGTCAGTCAGGTTGCCGAGCGCCAGCTGACCCGGCGTCGACACGGTGATGCTGGCCGGCGTGACGGGCGTGAGCGTCGAGCCTACGTCGTACAGCAAGACCCCGCTGTTGACCGACGACACCGCCGCGAGCGTGCCGCGGAGGTCGATGGAGCGCGTGATGCCGATCGGCACCTGGGTACTGGGCGTGCCATCGAGGTTGAAGAGGTAGACCCCGACCTGCGCAGTGTCGGTGCCGAAGATGAACGAGCCGAGCGCCGGGTCTCCGGCCTGCACCGAAGGGATGGGCGGCGTCACCGCGCGCCACGGCACGGGCGACTGGGCCAACGCCGGGAGCGCGAGGAAGGCCGTCAACAGGGCGATGCGCATCGGACTACTCCTTGCCGTGCCTCACGGCGGGCACGAACGGTTGGTGCATTGGTTGCCTGACGCGCACACCGCGCCGGCGCAATCGAGATCAAGACAGTCCGGCTCACCGTCGCCGTCGTCGTCGAAGCCGTCGTCGCAGCGCGACTCAGGCGCGAAGCAGCCGGGCAGCGAGCCGCCGTCCCAGTCAGCGCCCGCGTCGAAGCCGCCACCGTCGGCCTGCGGCGGAGGCAGACCCGCGTCGAAGGTGAGCACCCCGCAGCGCGCCGGCGGCGCCGTCGCCGTGTCGCAGACCTGACCGCGGCACGCGGGGTCGGCGCAGTCGGTGAGGCCGTCACTGTCGTTGTCGACGCCGTCGTCGCAGACCGACTCGTCGCAGCTCGACGCCAGACACACGGTGCCCGCGTCGCAGGTCTGGCCGCACGCGCCGCAGTTCGCCTCGTCGGACGTGAGGTCGAAGTCTTCGTCGACGGTGCCGTCGCAGTCGTTGTCGGCGGTGTCGCACTGTTCCGGCATCGGCTGCAGCTTCTGGGCGCACGCGAGCTGGCCCGTCACGCACACGCGCTCGCCGGCGGCGCAGAGCCCAAGCTCCGTCGTCGCGCAGGCTTCACCCGCTTCAGGGAACGTCTCGTCGGTGCGGCCGTCACAGTTGTCGTCGGCGCCGTTGCACACCTCGTCGGTGACGCACTCGCCTTCGCGCCAGCACTGCGACGCGCCCTCGAAGCGCGGAACGCACTCGTAGCCGGGGCCGCAGTCTTCCTGCGTCTCGCACGAGTAGCGCGCCGAAGGGTTCACCTGCACGCACGCGGCGAAGAGGAAGAGAGTGAGGAGTCTGGGGCGCCACATCAGAAGCGGCCTCCGATGGTGACGCCCGCGCCGTCAGCGCTGGCGGTGGGCGCGACCTGCACGGTGCGCGTGCCGTCGACGATGCCCGAGATGATGGCGCCGACCGCCGCAGCCCCCGCGACGCCGAAGGCCACGTTGGCCACCAGCGCGTTGCGGTTCTGCTCGAGCGCCTGCGCGCGCGTGCCCGCGTAGACCTGCGTGTCGACGTCGTAGCCCCGGCGCAGCGTCTCTTCCTGCCCACGCGAAATGAGCCCGAAGGTGAGGCCCGTGCCGCCCGCAGCGATGGCCACGCCGCCCAGCACCCACGTCAGCGGCGAGAGCACCAGCGGCGCCGCGGCGGGCTTGTCGTCCTTCTTCGCCAGCTTCGGCACCACCTCGGAGTCGGGCACCTGACCGGGAATGAGGAGCAGCTTGATGTTCTCTTTGGTCTCCTGGTTGGCCTCGACCGCGAGCAGCCGCGTGACGGGGAGGTACTTGGTGCGCTCCACCTTCACCTCGTACTTGCCGGGGCGCAGCGTCAGCGAGATGGGCGGCGTGCCGACGAACTCACCGTTCACGGAGATCTGCGCGTCGGACAGGTTGCTCTCGACGATGAGCGTGCCGCGCGCCTCGCGCTCACCGCGCAGCAGCGGAGGCACCGCTTGTTCCACGTCTTTCTGGAAGCGCCGCGCCGCGATGAGGATGGGCCTGTCGACGTCGGCGATGACGGCGAGGTTCTCGATGTCGAAGAGCCAGAGCTTGAGCAGGTAGTTCTTCTCGTCGCGGCCCAGCTTGCCGACCACCGCGCGCTGAATGCCGAGGCCCGAGAGCTCCTGCGCCACGCAGGCCACGTTGCCACCACACTTGCGGAGCGCTTCGTACTTGCGCGCGTCGAGTTTGGTGCGGAGCGCTTCGGGGGCGATGACGTCGTACTTCTGCGCCTGGGCTTCAGCGACGAGCGCGCGCGTCACCTGGGCGCCCAGGCCCATCATCAGATCCGGTGCGTCGACCTCGACCACCGCCAGCTTCGGCGCAGCCGCGAGGACAACCGCCAGCAAGACAGAGTGCATTCGCGCCGCACCTTACCCGCGGCGCGGCGCACGTCCATGTGTCGACGCCCGGCGGCCTTTCGTGCGAGAGCGGTGACACGCCGTGGCACGCACTGAAAACGAGCTCGATCAACTGACACCCGACGATGAGGGCATCGTGCGGCTCCGCTTCACCGTGGAGCCGAACTACGCCGGGTGGCGCCTCGACAAGTACCTCTGCGAGAAGATCCGCCGCGCGTCGCGCACGCGCGTGCAGGAGATCATCGAGAACGACGTGGTCTACGAGCGGAAGCTCAAGCCCTCGACGCCGGTGTGGCCCGGGCTCACGTTCGAGGTTCGCCGCCGGCTGCGCGCCGAGCCGACAGTGCCCGACGTGAGCGAGCTGACCGAGGTGTTCGTCGACGACGCCGTCATCGTGTTCAACAAGCCCGCAGGCCTGCCGATTCACCCCACGGCGCGCTACCACCACAACACGTTGGTCGAGCAGGTGAAGAAGAAGTACGGCGCCGACTTTCGCGCCGACCCTGCGCACCGGTTGGACCGTGAGACGTCAGGCCTCGTGGTGTGCGGGCGGACGCTCGAGGCGTGTCAGCGGTTGATGCGTTGCTTTCATGATGGGCTGGTCGAGAAGCAGTACGTCGCGCTCGTCGAGGGGCAGCCGAAGGACGACGAGTTCACCGTCGACGCGCCCATCGCTGAAGGCACCGAGCTCATTCGCATCGCCGTGCGCATCGACCCTTCGGGGAAACCGGCGCGGACGCGGTTCGTCGTGGAGAAACGGTTCGAGCGCGATGGCGCGAAGTTCGCCGTGCTCCGCTGTTTTCCAGAGACCGGGCGACAACATCAGATCCGCATTCACGCGCAGCACGTCGGGTTCCCGCTCGTGGGCGACAAGATGTACGGGCCAGACCCGGGGTACTTCGACAGGTTCAGCAAGAAGGCGCTCGAGCCAGAGGCGTGGGTGAAGCTGAGGTTGCCGAGGCAGGCGCTCCACGCCGCCGTGCTCGAGCTGCCGCACCCCGTGACGCGTCAGCGCGTGAAGTTCGAGGTGCCGCTCGCCGAGGACCTGCGCCGGTTCGTCGACGGCGAACAACAGCCTTGATGAGGGTGGTCCGGCGTATGGCCCACTGCAGCGCCTTCATCGGCTGGCCTCTCGACCTCGCCGCCAGTTCGCTCAGCTGAGTGCGAGTTCCGTTTGGGGCGCGCGCTTCGAGAGCTGCTCTCGAAGCCACGTGAGCCAGTCGTCACGCTTCAACATCGAGTGCGTCACCGGCATCGAGAACCAACCCAGCGCCTGCAACACCGTCCGCTGCTCAGCATCCTTCGTCATCCGCTGCTCCTGCAGGTGCCACAGCGTGCTGTCGACGTGCAGCGCGATGCGGTGCGACGGCCACGCGAAGTCCGCTCGCATCACCGCGCCGCCCGCCCGGTCGCGGATGACGTACTGGCGCTTCGCCGCGTCGATGCCCGCGCGACGCAGCGCGCGCCACACCTTCACTTCCAGCGGCGATTCCGTCGACCCGTCGCGACGCAGACGCAACAGCTTCGCCAACGTCGTGATGCCGGCGTGGCCTCGTGGGTCGAGCTCGCTCAAGTACTGCTCCAACCACTCGCCCAACCGTCGACAGCGCCGGTGCGCGGAGTCCAACGCGAACTCGAGGCGCTCCTCGTCGAGCACGCCAGCCAGGTCCACGAACGTGCGCGCCAAGGTCGTCACCTGCAGCCCGCGCGACTTGAACGAGGGAAACGCACCGCGCGTCTGGTGTGCGCACACGCCGTCGACGCGCACGCGGCGGCCCCAGGGCACGAGCACTTCAAGCCGGTCGGGAGGTCGATCGGTGAGCGACTCCAAGCCGAGGACGTAGCCCGCCGTGGCGTGGGACAGCGCGCCACCCGGCCCTGCCACGAGCAGCGCCGCAGCGGCGCGTTGCCACCAGCCGATCTCAAGCGTTGACGGCGCATACACGCCGACGGCGACCGTCACCCAGTCTCGCCGTTTCAAGCGTGCCCGTATGGCTCCCGCGCCGAGCCCCGCTGAGAGCGCCTGCTGCCTTGAGATGACTCCGTACTGCCGCCGCATCAACCCCGCCCAACCGTCCATCGCGACGTTGTACCCGGCGGCACTGACATCTCGTTTCAGCGGAGCAGGCTTCTGAAGTCACTTTTGGCTCTGGGCGAACCAAAAGTGACTTCAGAACCAACCACGTGAAGTGAATGAACGTGCCCGAGGTCGAGAGGCCCGGGCGCGACGAGCGCGGTGCAGGTCAAAAGACCGCCCGCCCCCATCAAAGCCTCAGAAGTGCACCATCACGCCCGCCGACGCCGACGGGTACGCGTACCAATTGAACGACGAGTTCACGCCGTCCTCCGAGTAGTTCACGCCGGTGAACGTGAAGTCAGCGCTGCCGATGAGCGAGAGCGCGCGCGTCAACTTCGCCTTCAGCATGAACCGGGGCGCCGCCGTGAACGCGATGGTCGTCTGCCGGTTGTCGTACAGCTGCGTGATGAAGCCGGGCCCCAGCTCCACGCCGAGGCCGAACTGCAGGCGCCAGACATCAACAGCCACGCGGTAGCCGGCGCGCACGTGCCCACCAGCCTCGTTCGCTGCGTCGGGCCGGGCGTCGGCCGTCCACTCACCGATCGCCAGCAGGTGGAACTGCCCCGACACGCGCCCGCCCGCGAAGTTCGCGAAGGTGGTGGTCAACGGCTCAAGGTCCACCCGCACCTGCCACTTGGGGCCCGCGCCAGCGTTCGCGAGGATGGCGCCGGTGCCGCCGAAGCTGACGCCAAGCGACACATCGGACGGGCGCTGCGTGTCGATGGTCTTTGCCACCAACGGGCCGCCCTTCTGCGCGACCAGCATCGACGAGTGAATGGGCGAGAGCGCGCTCATCTGCACGACCTGGCGCATGCCGTCAGACAACGTCACGCGACCGCCGTACCCCTGACCGTTCTTGAAGATGCGCAGGCCGTACTGGCCGGGCGCCAACGCGACTTCTTTCGCGCCGCCGAGCGTCTCGACGATGACCTGGTCTCGCGCGAGGTCGGTCACGAGCGTGCGGTCGGCCTCAGGCAGCACCAGGAGCGCCGAGGGTTTCAAGAGCGACGCCAGCACCAGCTCGCCCTGCCCCGACAACTTGAAGTCGTAGTTCGGGTGCTGCGCGCCGACCGCCAGCATCGCCGTCGAGCTCACGGTGCGGTCGTACGCGTACTTGTACGCCTCCGAGAGCGTCACCAGCTTGTCGCCCGAGGTGTCAGCCGCGCCGCGCAGGCCCGAGATGAAGTTGTGCGTGAAGTAGCTGCCCATCACCTCGCTGGACTCGAGCGACGACTCGTCGGCCGCGCTGGAGGTGATGAACGCCTCGCCCGTCGCCTGCAGCGTGTCGGCGAGGCGGATGGTGAAGGCGTCGACCGGCTTGCCGCCCTTCTCGCGCAAGCCCGCGCCGCTGCGGCACGCGTCGACCACCACCAGGCGCACGTCGGCGCCGGTGCCGGCCAGCAGCGCCTTCAGCCGCGCGTACGGCAGCTTCTCGTTGCCGAGCTCGATGGCCTCACCATCGGAGTGACCGGAGAAATAGAAGTACACGACGGTGCGCGTGTCGGGCGAGCTCTTGAGGAAGCCCACGCGCTGACGCGCTTCGTTGATGGCGCGCTCGACGCTGCTGACCTTCTGGCCCTGCAGCAACATGACGTCTTCGCCCTGCACGTCGCCCAGCTCGACCAGCACGCGGGCCATCTTGCCGGCGTCGCTCTCGGCGTAGCGCAGCGGCGGCATCTCACCGGTGCCGGCGTTGTTGCCGACGATGATGGCGATGCGGCGGGTCTCAGCGCTGGCGGTCGTCGCGATGAACAGGAGCGCCAGCAGCGCGCTGCGGGTCACCAGGTTCACGGTGCGACCTTGCGAAACTCACGCGCGACGAATCGCGCCCCCTTGAGCGAAGGATTCTTCGCATCGGACTTCAGGGCCGCTTCGACCTGCGCGGCCGTCAACGGCTCGTCAGAGAACACCGCGACCACGCGCTCGGTACCGAGCGTGTTGTCGAGCTCGACAGCGCCAGGCAGCTCGAGCTTCGCCTTGGGGTCGGCCACGGGCAGGCTCACCTGCGCGCCGAACGGGTGGTACACCGAGAACACGCCGTCGCCGTCGTGGCTGGCCACGATGACGTACTTGCTGCCCGCGGGGTTCACCACGAAGCGCAGGCGATCGCTGGGCTGCAGCGCCACGCCCGACGCCACCGCGAACGAGCCGCCGTCACCGCGCTGCGCGTAGAGCTCCAGCGTGGGCTGGCCCTTGATGCCGACGTAGAGGTCGTCTTCGGTCTGCGTGCCGGGGCCGGTCGCGGCCACCACGGCGAACGCCGCCGCGAGCCCCGCGACCGGCACGAGGAACGCAAACTTGAAGCGCTGGAAGAAGCCACCGCGCTCCTTCGCCACGCGGGCCTCGACGGCCGGCAAGGTGCGCGCGAACACGTACTGCTCGAAGCGCTGCTTGTCGTCGTTGAGCTCCTGCCAGCGCTGCTTGCACTCGCCACACGCGTCGAGGTGGTGCTTGGCCTGGTTGGTCTCGTCGGCGTTGAGCGCCGAGAGCAGCAGCAGGTCGATGGTCTCGCTCGAAAGATGTCCGCGGGCGTTCATGCCACACCGTCCCGGTTGATGAACTTGCGTGAACGTTCGACGAACTCCTGCAGCCGGTTGATGACGGTGCGACGCGAGATGCCCAACGTCTTCGCCACCTGTTCCTGCTCCAACCCGTCGACGTAATAGAGGACAGCGACGTCCTGCAGCTTCTCGGGCGCGCGCCGGATGATGCGGAGCGCCGTGTCACGGTCGACCATGCCCAGCTCGGGACTGCCAGCGCCGCCGTCGGTCTCAGGCAGCTCGTCGGGCGCGGTGGGCTCGGCCTGACGCGACCGGTCGCGGATCTGGTTCAGGCAGTAGTTCGTCGAGATCCGGTAGATCCACGCCAACGCCGTGGCGTCGTCCGGAGCGCTTTCGATGTGTTTGAGCACGCGCACAAAGACCTCCTGCGTGGCGTCTTCCGCGAGGGCGTCGTCTTTCAGCAGACGGCGACAGCGCGAGTAGATCGCCGTACCGAACTTCCGGTACAGGGTCGAAACCCGTTCGCTGCTGTGGACCCCGTTGGTGGACACCGTGTGCAGGCTTTCTTTTGTCGGCTTTAAGACGGGCCCTACCTACACGGTCCCACCTGTTCGACCAAGACACAGGGACATGGCATTCCACTTTCGCTACGAGGCGCAGCCATGTGCGGAGTCTTCGGCATCTTCGGTCACGACGAGGCAGCCCACCTGACGTACCTCGGGCTCCACGCCTTGCAGCACCGTGGACAGGAGTCGGCCGGCATCGTGGCCAGTGATGGCGGGCGACTCAAGTCGTACCGGGCGATGGGGTTGGTGGCAGACGTGTTCACAGAGTCGGTGCTCAACGAGTTGCCCGGCAAGAGTGCCATCGGTCACGTGCGGTATTCGACGGCCGGTGGGAGTCATGTACGGAACGCGCAGCCCTACCAGGTGAGTTTTGGTGGTGGGCAGATGGCCATCGCGCACAACGGCAACTTCGTGAACGCCGACGACGCGCGCAAAGGGCTCGAAGAGGCCGGCGCCATCTTCCAGAGCGATTCCGACACCGAGACCGTCATTCACTACATCGCGCGCAGCAAGGCGGGCGCGTTCGAGGCGCGGGTGGTCGACGCCTTGAGCCAGCTCGACGGCGCGGCGTCGATGGTGTTCCTCACCGAGAAGAAGCTGGTCGCCGTGCGCGACGCGGTCGGCTTCCGGCCGCTGGTGCTGGGCCGCGTCAAGAACGCGTACGTCATCGCCAGCGAGACCACCGCGCTCGACCTCATCGAGGCCGAGCTGCTGCGGGAGATCGAGCCCGGCGAGATGGTGGTCATCGACGAAGGTGGCCTGCGCTCGAGCTTCCCGTTCGCGAAGAAAGAGAAGAAGCGCTGCGTGTTCGAGTACGTGTACTTCGCGCGGCCTGACTCGAAGCTGTTCGGCGAGTCGGTCTTCACGGTGCGCAAGCGCCTCGGCGCGCAGCTGGCGAAAGAGCAGCCCGTCGAGGCTGACGTCGTCATCGCGGTGCCGGACTCCGGCGTGCCCGCCGCGCTGGGCTACGCGGAGGCCTCGGGCATTCCGTACGACGTGGGCCTCATTCGCAGCCACTACGTGGGCCGCACGTTCATCGAGCCGCAGCAGTCCATTCGTCACTTCGGCGTGAAGCTGAAGCTGGCGCCGGTGCGCAGCACGCTCGAGGGCAAGCGCGTGGTGGTGGTCGATGACTCCATCGTGCGCGGCACCACGTCGCGGAAGATCGTCAAGATGCTGCAGTCGGCCGGCGCGCGCGAAGTGCACCTGCGCATCTCGAGCCCGCCGACGTCGTGGCCGTGCTTCTACGGCATCGACACGCCCAGCCGGCAGGAGCTCATCGCCGCGTCGCACTCCACCGAGGAGATCGCGCGGTACGTGACGGCCGACTCGCTCGGCTACCTGTCGATGGAAGGCCTGACGGCAGCTGCGGGCGACGCGACCGGCGAGTCGTTCTGCACCGCGTGCTTCTCGGGCAAGTACCCGACCGGCGAGCAGACACGCCCCGTGTGAGTGGGGCGGTTGTGCGGCGGGTGTGGCGGTTCTGCGCCTGAGGCCGCGTGACCCGACGGTCGAAACCCACGGTTTCGCGAGCCCCCATGCACGGCACCGCGCTTGCTCTGACTCGGCACATGAACCGACTCCTGCCCGCCGTGATGACCGTCGCCGTCCTCGCCAGCTGTGGCGCCGAAGACCCCGCGTACACGCGCTGCGTCACCGAAAAGAAGGCGTACTGCGAGCGCCTGTTCGCCTGCGTGGCGCTGGGCGGCGTGTCCATCACCGTCAATTACGAAGACGAGAGCCGGTGCGAGACCGAAGAGACGAAGTCGTGTGACACCGTCACCACCGCCAACGCGTGCCCGGGTGGCAACAGCTCGTCGTACTCGGCCGCCAAGCACGACCAGTGCATCAACGACCAGCAGACGCGCAGCTGCAGCGCCTTCGCGACCCGGCCGAGCAGCTGCGAGACCTACTGCTGCACGAGCGACGCCGGCAGCTGCTAAAGCGACGGTTTGCCGCCCGCCGCGCACGTCTTTACGTGGGCGTCATGCAGCCAGACATCACGCTCCGGAAGTCAGACCTCGAGTTGCTCAACCGCCTCGTCGAGCGCAACGCGAGCGACGAGACGCGCGCCCTGCTGCTCGAGCGCCTCGAGGTGGAACTCTCACGCGCGCGCATCGTCGACGACGCCGCGCCACTGCCGAACGTCGTCACGCTCGGCTCGCGCGTTACCTTCGAGACCATCGAGACCGGCAAGCGCCGCGAGCTCATGTTGGTGCTCCCTGAAGACGCCACCACGCCCGAGCACCTCTCGGTCTTGACGCCCATGGGCTGCTCGCTCGTCGGCCTGCGCGTGGGCGACGTGTTCACGTGGGGCGAGCGCTCGCGGCAGTGGCGACTCAAGGTGCTGTCGGTCGAGCAGCCGTGACGACGCCCAACCGCTGGCTCGCGGTGTCGTCGGCGGCCGACCGCATCGGCGAAGACCCCAAACAGCTGCGGCTGTACCTCACGTCGCTGCTCGAGCAGTTCGGCCCGGAGCTGGACCCCGTCGACGACCTCGAAGCGTGGAGCGTGCGGCAGCTGCTGCGCGCCCTCGTGAATTCCGGGGCCGATTTTCCGCGGCCGTAACCCCTGTAGCGAAACGCGAATTCGCCCATTTTTCACACCTCTAGAGCGCGGTGGGTCCTCGGCCACACCAACTCCAGAGGGGGATTCACCACATGGGCATTCTCGTACTCGTCATCGGTCTGGCTGTTCTCGGCTTCGGTCTCTTTCAGCACATGAAGGGCAAGCGCATTCTCGCGGCGCCTTTCAAGGGCACGGGCGAGCTCTCGAAGAACCCCGTCAGCGACGACCCGAAGGGCGCGATGTCGACGGAAGGCAAGATCGTGCCGCCGGCCGAAGTGTTCCTCTCGCCCATCAGCAAGACCCCGTCCCTCGCGTACGAGATCAAGATCGAGCGCATGTACGAGAAGACCGAGACGACCCAGGACGGCACCAAGACCGTCAAGGGCACGAGCACCATGAAGACCGACAAGGGCGGCGCGGTCGTCGGCCTTGATGACGGCTCGGGGGTCTTCCACGTCGACTTCAGCCAGGGCGCCGACTTCGACAACATGAAGGAGGGCTACAAGAAGGAGCTCAACGGCCACTCCGGCAGCTCGCGTATTCAGTTCGGTGAGTACACGTTCGAAGTGCCGGTCATCGGCTCGAGCGACGGCTGGACCACCGGCTTCAAGGCGACCGAGAAGTACGTGCCGGTCGAGGGCTCGCTCTTCGTGCTCGGCAAGGTCGAGAACGGCAAGCTGGTCAAGCCGGGTTGGCGCAGCATGATGACGTCGTCGAAGGGCCGCGAAGGGCTGCTCGGCGGCATCCAGAAGAAGAAGAAGTTCAGCTTCATCGGTGGCGGCGTCGCGGCGGTCGCGGCGATCCCCCTGATGCTGTTCGGCCCGAAGATCGACACCAGCGGCCCGTCGATGTTCTGCGAGTCGAAGCTGACCAACGCCCGCGCCAAGTGCAGCGACAGCGTCAACTCCGAGTCGGGTGAGAGCTACACGTGGACGGTGACGGAGCCCGGCAAGTACGAGGTGATCGTCAACGCCGCGAAGAAGAAGATTCAGTTCTACCCGGAGCTCGTGGTGCTCGACGCGAAGGAAGCCGTCGTCGCCGAGGGCTTCTCGGAAGAAGAGAAGGTCAAGGGCGGCCAGCACATCGTTCGCCAGGTGGAGCTCGCCGAGGGCGTCTACACGGTGAAGGTGCGCAACAGCGGCTACATCCCCAAGGGTGGCTACTCGTTCGACCTCGAGCTGAAGGCGCTCGACGTGAAGAAGGCCGCGCCGGCCGCCGAGCCGAAGAACGAAGCCGCCGCGCCCGCGACCGAGAAGACGGGCATGGCCGACGAGGCCGCCGCTGACGACGCGTACGCCGCCGCCGACGAAGAGGTCGAGGCCGCGCCGGTGAAGAAGGCCGTCGCCAAGCCCGCGCCGAAGACCGTGAAGGTCGCCGCCAAGGCCGCGCCGGTGAAGAAGTCGGCCGCGCCGAGCCGCTCGTCGAACAAGAACCTGGCGGACTGAAGCCGCCACACAGCACCGGGTAGGACCCTTCGGGGAGCGCGACACCTGCGACGGTCGCGCTCCCCGTCGGCTTTTTTGGGCTATGGCGCGCCCATGGTTTCCCAGCTCTTCAACCCTGCCCGTTGGCGCCCCGTCGAGGGCTTCAAGTTCAAGGACCTCACCTTCCACCGCAGCGTGGAGCACGGCACGGTGCGCATCGCGTTCAACCGGCCCGAGGTGCGCAACGCGTTCCGCCCACGCACGGTGGACGAGCTGTTCAAGGCCTTCGAGGCCACGCGCTTCATGACCGACGTCGGCGTGGTGCTGCTGACGGGCAACGGGCCTTCGCCGAAGGACGGCGGCTGGGCGTTCTGCAGCGGCGGCGACCAACGCATTCGCGGCAAGGACGGCTACCAGTACACCGACGAAGACAAAGACGTCGACCCGGCGGGCCTCGGGCGTCTGCACATCCTCGAGGTGCAGCGACAGATTCGTTTCCTGCCCAAGGCCGTCATCGCCGTGGTGCCGGGCTGGGCCGTGGGCGGCGGGCACTCGCTGCACGTGGTCTGCGACATGACCATCGCGTCGAAGGAGCACGCCATCTTCAAGCAGACCGACGCCGACGTGGCCTCGTTCGACTCGGGCTACGGCAGCGCGCTGCTGGCGCGGCAGGTGGGCCAGAAGAAGGCGCGGGAGATCTTCTTCGTGGGTAACAACCACAGCGCCGAGGCCGCCGCGGCCATGGGCATGGTGAACGCCGTGGTGCCGCACGCGCAGCTCGAAGACTTCGCGCTCGAGTGGGCCGCGGAGATCAACACCAAGTCGCCGACGGCCATCAAGATGCTGAAGTACGGCATGAACCTGCCGGACGACGGCATGGTCGGTCAGCAGCTCTTCGCCGGTGAAGCGACGCGCCTGGCCTACGGCACCGAAGAGGCGAAGGAAGGGCGCGACGCGTTTGTCGGCAAGCGGAAGCGCAACTTCTCGAAGGTGCCCTGGTCGTACTGATGTCGAAGCGGCGGCTGCTCATCGCGGCGGTGGCCGTGTTGGTTCTGGTCGTCGGCTTCATCGCCGCGGCGTCGGTGGACCGCTGCGGCGCGTGGCCCTCGCGAGAGCCGCAGGTCACGATGCTGGCGCGAGGTCAGGGCCCGCTGCAGGTCGGCGCGGCGAAGGTCGACTTCGCGCTGCCCTTCCCCCTCACCGTCGGTGGCTACGGCCCGCCGCGGCCCGACGTCGAGGGCGCCACGTTGCCATTGTCGGCGCGCGCGCTGGTGCTGGACGTCGGCAACCAGCGGCTCGCGCTCGTGTCGCTCGAGGTGCTGCTCATCTCTCCGCAGCTGCGCGACGCCATCGCGGCGCAGCAGCCTTTCCCCGTGTGGGTCCTGGCCACGCACACGCACAGCGGGCCGGGCGCGTACGCCCCGAGCGCCGCCGCCGAGTACGCCGCGCTGGGGACCTTCGACGTCAAGGTGCAGACCGCGCTCGCCGACGCCGCGCGCGAAGCGGTGAAGCAAGCCACGGCGCGGCTGGCGCCCGCGAAGCTGGAGGTCGGCGATCTCGTGACCGAAGGCGTGACGACGCCGCGCACCGGGAAGGACGCGGACCGCCGCCTGCTGCGGCTGCGCTTCGACGGGGAGGCCGGGCCGCTCGCGCAGCTGCTGGTGCTGTCGGCGCACCCGACGTTGACGCCCAGAAAGCCGAGCGCGCTCCACCCCGACTGGCCGGGCGTGCTGGCGACGACGCTGGAAGCCGAAGGCGGCCCGGTGACGCTGGTGCTGCAGGGCGCCGGCGGCAACGCGAGCGTGAACCGCGCGCAGCTGGGTGACGCCAACGCCTTCGCGGAGCGCGTGGTGACGCTGGTGCGCGCGCTGCCGACGCGGCCGCAGCCTGAGGTGCTCGACGGCGCGTGGAGTGAGGTGACCGTCGCGCTGCCACGCCCCGACGCGCGCGCGGTGGTGCCGGCGCCGTTTCGCGCCGCTGTGGAGAACGCGGTCTGCGACGACGCCGAAGACGTGGCCGTGCTGCACGCGCTCAAGCTGGGCGAGGTGCGGCTGCTCTTCGCGCCGGTCGAGCCGACGTACGAAGCGGGCCGTGTGCTGGAGCAGCAAGCCGCGGCGCAGCGCGTGGTGTCGCTGGCTGACGGCTACGCCGGTTACGTGGAGCTGATGGAGACGGCGCGCGCCGGTGAAGGCGAGTCGCACCATCAATATTTTCCGCCGGAGCTCCTGGAGCGGCTCGCGGCGGGCGCGCGGTTGGCGGGCGAGACGACCCGCTGACCGTCAGGCGACGAGGTTGATCTTCGAGTTCTTCTTGCGCTTCTTGAAGAGCAGCACGGTGCGGCCGAGCGTCTGCGCGACCTCGCTGCCGGTGCCGGCGACAAGCGCTTCGATGGCGGTCGCGCGCCCTTCTTTCTCGTCGGCGATCTTCACCTTGATGAGCTCGTGATCCTTGAGCGCCTGTTCGGTGGCGGCGATGACGCCTTCGGTGACGCCGTCGGCGCCGACCTGGACCACGACGGTGAGGTGATGACCGAGCGCGCGCAGCTGGCGCTTCTGTTTTCCATTGAGAGGCATGGCGGCCTCCTTACTTCATCGTGCGGAGTTCGCGCGCGGCGTCGATGTGTTTCGGGTCGAGGTTCACGCACTTCTTGAAGTTGGCCAGCGCGGTCTTGGTGTCGCCGTTCAGCTTCGCGAGGAAGCCGAGGAAGTAATAGGCGTTGGCGACGTTGGGGTTCTTGGCCACGCAGAGGTTGAGGTCCTTGAGCACGTCGCTCTGCACGGCCTTGCGATCGGTCGCCGCCAGCAGCTTCGCGTAGCCGCGCCACGCGTAGAACTCGCCCTCGTCGGCGTTGTCGGCGATGGCGCTCTCCAACATCTTCACGGCGTCGGCGTACTTGCGCGCCTTCACCATGATGACGCCCTTCTGGAAGCTGTCTTCGGCGCGCAGCAGCTTCTCGACGTCGACCTTCGAGCCGGTGCCGCCAGCGGCGAGCTCGGCGACGTAGTCTTCGCGCAGCGCCGGGTCGGTCAGCGTGCGGTTGGCCTCACCGATGAGCGCGAAGAGGTCGGCCTTGGCCTTGGCGACGGCTTCAGGCGAGCCGGGCGCGACAGTGTCGGGGTGGTAGCTGCGCGCGGCCTTCAGGTAGGCGATCTTCACCATGTTGGCGTCGGCGTCTTTGTTCACGCCGAGCACCTCGAAGTACGTCTGCTTCTTCATCTTCTCGAGCAGGGCCTGCAGCGCCTTCGCGTCGTCAGGCGCAGCGGTGATGCCCGAGCCGCTGCTCGACGGCGGGCGGCCTGGCGACGAAGGCGACGACACCGGCGCGCGCGAGGGCGAGGCCATCACCGGCGGCTTCACCATCGGCGGCGCCCCGCCGGGGAACGGCGACGGCGGGCGCGGCGCACCACCGGGCGGCGGCGCGACAGTGGGCGGCGCACCACCGGGGAACGGCGACGGCGGGCGCGGCGCACCACCGGGCGGCGGCGCGATGGTGGGCGGCGCACCGCCGGGGAACGGCGACGGCGGGCGCGGCGCACCACCTGGCGGCGGCGCGATG
>CAYWON010000104.1:0-25083 GCA_964459885.1 uncultured Archangium sp. | reverse complement strand
TGGCGCACGCCGAAGCGGTGAAGACGCTGGGCGATCGCGCCCGACACTTTGAAGACGTGCCGACGTTGGTGGCATGGCTCACGCAAGAGCTCAAACCCCACGACACGGTGCTGGTGAAGGGAAGCCGCGGGATGAAGTTGGAGCGGGTGGTCGAGGCGCTGACCGGCACGTCAACTGGCGGAGGCCACTGATGCTGTACCTGCTCTACGAATGGCTCAAAGACGGTGACGCGGGGAAGTACCTCAACTTCCTTCGCTACCCGACGTTCCGCATCGTGGCAGCGGCGACGTCGTCGCTCGTCATCGGCATGTTGGTCGGCCCCGGCCTCATCAACCGGCTGCGCATTCAGCAGCACGGCCAGTCGAACGTGCGTGAAGACACGCCGGAATCGCACCAGAAGAAGAAGGGCACGCCGACGCTGGGCGGCACGCTCATTCTGCTGAGCATCTTCCTCGGCACGTTGCTCTTCGCTGACCTCAAGTCGCGCGTGGTGTGGGTCGCGCTGCTGATGACGGCGGGCTACGGCTTCACGGGGTTCCTCGACGACTACCTGAAGCTCAGCAAGCGCAACTCGAAGGGGCTCGCGGGCCGTTACAAGATCGTCTTGCAGACGGCGTTCTTCCTCATCTCCGTCTTCGGCATCATGACCGACTGGAGTCAGGGCAGCCCGCACCTGCTGATCCAGACGCACATCGTCTTGCCGTTCGTGCCGACGAAGTACGCCAACCCCGACCTTGGCTGGCTGTACGTGTTCTTCGCGTGGATCGTGGTGGTCGGCACGTCGAACGCGGTGAACATGACCGACGGCCTCGACGGCCTCGCCATCGCGCCCACCATGATCGCGGCCTTCGTGTTCACGGTGCTCTGCTACGCGGGCGGCACGTCGGTGCAGATCTCCGACTACGAGCTCGTCAACGGCGTGCGCACGCTGGTCGGTGTGCCGGTGCACGAGTACCTCGGCATCACACGCATCGACGGCGGCGCGGAGCTGGCGGTGTTCTGCGCGAGCATCATCGGCGCTGGCATCAGCTTCCTCTGGTTCAACGCGTACCCGGCGAGCGTGTTCATGGGCGACGTCGGCTCGCTCGCGCTCGGTGGCGCGCTCGGCACGGTGGCGATGCTGAGCAAGAACGAGGTGCTGTCGGCGATCATCCACGGCGTCTTCCTCGCCGAGATCCTCTCGGTGATGATGCAGGTCACCAGCTTCAAGCTGACCGGCAAGCGCGTCTTCAAGATGGCGCCGCTGCACCACCACTTCGAGAAGGGCGGCATGGGCGAGACGAAGATCGTCATCCGCTTCTGGATCATGTCCGTCTTGCTGGGCGCCATCGCGCTCGCGTCACTCAAGCTGAGGTAACCCCACCGTGTTTCAGGGCCAGAAGGTCATCGTCATCGGGCTGGGCAAGAGCGGCGTCGGCGCCGTGAAGCTGTTGCTCGATCGCGGCGCGCGCGTGCTTGCGCTCGACGAGAACCCCGACGCGAAGAAGCCGTTGGAGCACCCCGCCTTCGAGCTCAAGGCCGGCCCTTTCCCCGAGAAGTACTGGGAAGGCGCCGCCGCCGTGGTGGTGAGCCCCGGCGTACCGCTGTCGAAGATCTCCGTGCCCGCGGGCGTGCCGGTCTTCGGCGAGATCGAGCTCGCGTACCGCACGATGCCGACGGGCGCGGGCCCGTTGCTGGGCATCACCGGCACCAACGGCAAGAGCACCACGACGGCGTTGCTGGGCGAGCTGGTGAAGCAGCACCACCCGCGCGCGTTCGTCGGCGGCAACCTCGGCACGGCGTTCACCCGCGCCTACGAGACGTCGAGCGAAGCGCCGTACCCGATGCACGTCGTCGAGCTCTCGTCGTTCCAGCTGGAAGGCATCGTCAACGCGCGCTTCAAGGGCGCGGCGATCCTCAACCTGACGCCCGATCACATCGACCGCTACGCGAGCCACAAGGAATACGGCCTCGCGAAGGCGCGCATCTTCGACACGCAGGCGGCCGGTGACTTCGCGGTCGTCAACGCCGACGACGCCGAGGTGCTCGAGCTGTCGCGCCGCGCGAAGGTGCCGGTCTACGCGTTCACGCTCGACGGTTCGCGCACCAACCCGGGCTTCAACGGCATGGCGGTGGGCAAGGGCGACAAGTTCGCGCTCACGTTCGGCAAGCCGGCGGTTTTCACGGTGAAGAACCGCGCGCTGCGTGGCGATCACAACCTGCAGAACGCGATGGCGGCGACGCTGCTGGCGCGGCTCGCGGGCATCCCCGACGACGCGATTCAGCGCGGGCTCGATTCGTTCCCCGGGCTGCCGCACCGCCTGGAGTTCGTGCGTGAGGTGAAGGGCGTCGAGTGGATCAACGACTCGAAGGCCACCAACGTCGACTCGTCGCTCGTGGCGATGAAGGCGTTCCGCGGTGACGTGTGGCTGATCGCCGGCGGAAAAGGGAAGGGCGCGCCGTACCAGCCGCTCGTCGACGCTGCGCGCGGCAAGGTGAAGGGCGTGCTGACCATCGGCGCCGACGCGCCCGTCATCGCTGCCGCGTTCAAGGGCGCCTGTCCAGTTCATGACTGCGGGACGCTTCAGGCCGCGGTCGCGAAAGCGGCTGAAATCTCGACGCGCGGCGACGTCGTGCTGCTCTCGCCTGCGTGCGCTTCGTACGACCAGTTCCAGAACTTCGAGCAGCGTGGGGACATCTTCAAAGAGCTCGTGAGGTCGCTCCATGACTGAGCGGCGCCCTTCGTATGATCCGCTCTTGCTCGTCGCGGTCCTGGGCCTCGTCGGCTTCGGCCTGGTGATGGTCTACAGCGCGTCGGCCATCACCGCGCAGGACAAGCTCGGCGACTCGTTCTACTTCTTGAAGCGCCAGGCCATCGCCGCGGGCGTGGGGCTGCTCGCGATGGCGGTGGCGATGAAGGTCGGCTACCGCCGCATGGCGCGGCTCGCGTACCCGCTGCTGGTCGTGACGGTCATTCTGCTCGTGCTCGTGCTCATTCCCGGGCTCGGCACGACGGTCGGCGGCGCCAAGCGCTGGCTGCGCGTGCCCGGCATCTCGGTGCAGCCGGCGGAGATTGCCAAGGTCGCGTGGGTCATCTACCTCGCGTACTCGCTCGCCAAGAAGCGCGAGAAGGTGAAGCACTTCTCCATCGGCTTTTTGCCGCACCTCGGCATCGCGGGGTTGCTCGTCGCGCTGTGCATGCTCGAGCCTGACTTCGGCAGCTCGGTGGCGCTGCTGTTCCTGATGTTCGTCATGCTCTTCGCCGCGGGCGCGAAGCTCTCGTACATCGTGGGCATGGTGCTGGCCGCGATCCCCTTCGCGTACGTCGCCATCGCGTCGTCGCCGTACCGCATGAAGCGCATCACCGCGTTCCTCGACCCGTGGGCCAACCGCCAGGGCTCGGGCTACCAGGTCGCTGAGTCGCTGATGTCGATCGGCTCCGGCGGGCTCACCGGCCTCGGTCTCGGCGACGGGCGGCAGAAGCTGTTCTTTCTCCCCGAAGCGCACACCGACTTCATCTTCGCGATCATCGGCGAGGAGCTCGGGCTGCTGGGCGTGGCGTTCCTCATCTCGCTGTACGGCATCGTCATCTGGCGCGGCTTGCGCGCGGCGCTCAACGCGAGCGAAGCGTTCGGCACGTACCTCGGCCTCGGCGTCGTCTCGCTCATTTCCTTCCAGGCGTGCGTCAACATGGCCGTGGCGATGGGCGCGGTGCCCACCAAGGGCCTGACGCTGCCGTTCATTTCGTATGGCGGCAGCTCGCTCATCGTGTTGATGGGGGCGGCGGGCCTCTTGCTGTCCATCTCAGCGACCGCTGAGACCGGCGCGCGCCGCAAGGTGTCCGCGGTGAAGACGAAGACGCGCAGCAACCCCATCCCCACCGGGGGCCTGGAGCCTGCGTGAGAGTGTTGATCGCCGGCGGCGGTACGGGTGGTCACCTGTTCCCGGGCATCGCGCTCGCGGAAGAGGTGGTGACCCGCCACCCGAAGAATGACGTCGTCTTCGTGGGGACCGATCGCGGCCTCGAAGCGCGCGTGGTGCCGCAGAACGGCTTCGTGTTCGAGGCCATCAAGAGCCGCGGCCTGAAGGGCATGGGCGTGGTGAAGCTGCTGCTCGGCTTGCTCACGCTGCCGCTCAGCTTCTTCAGCGCGATCTCGCTCTTGCGGAAGTACCGGCCTGACGTGGTGGTGGGCGTCGGCGGCTATTCGTCGGGGCCTGTGGTGCTCATGGCGTGGCTCTTGCGCATTCCCACCGGCATCCAGGAACAGAACGCGCTCCCCGGCTTCACCAACAAGGTGCTGGGGAAGTTCGTCGACGCGGTGTTCCTCTCGTTCGACGAGGCGCGCGCGTTCTTCCCGAAGGCGAAGGCGCACGTGCTGGGCAACCCGATTCGCCGCGGGCTGCTCGAGAACTTCCTGCGCTCGAAGACGCGGCACGAGCAGTTCACGCTGCTCATCTTCGGTGGCTCGCTGGGGGCGCGCGGCCTCAACAACCGCGTCATCGACGCGCTGCCGTTTCTTGAAGATCTCAAGGGCTCGATTCGCGTCATTCACCAGACCGGCAAGAACGATCTCGACGCGGTGACGAAGGGCTACGCCGACAAGGCGTTCCCCGCCGAGGTGAAGGAGTTCATCGACGACATGGCCGGCGCGTACCTGGGCGCCGACCTCGTCGTGTGCCGCGCGGGCGCGACAACGTTGGCCGAGCTGACCGTCTGCAAGAAGCCGTCGATCCTCGTGCCGTTCCCGTTCGCGACCGACGATCACCAGGCGGTCAACGCCAAGGCGCTCGTCGACGCCGGCGCCGCGCTCATGTTCCGCGAGGCCGAGCTCACGGGTGAGCTGCTGGCCAAGACGATTCGCGCGCTGAAGGACGACTCGGCGCGGCTCACGAAGATGGAGAAGGCCGCCGGGTTGCTCGGTCGGCCAGAGGCGGCCCGAGAGATCGCCGACGTGCTGCAGCAGCTCTGCTTCGAGAAGTGGGGCGCGCTGACCGGCCAGAAGCGCGACGGCGAGCCGCTGCGCCCGAAACCTGTGGAGAAGCAGTCATGATCACCAGTCGCTTCAAGTCGCGAAACACCGCGCGCGTTCACTTCGTCGGCATCGGCGGCATCGGCATGTCGGGCATCGCCGAGGTGCTGCTGAACCTCGGGTACGCGGTCAGCGGCTCCGACCTGAAGGAATCGGACGTCACGCGCCGGCTCGTGTCGCTGGGCGCGCGCGTCGACGCCGGGCACCGTGAAGAGAACGTCACCGACGTCGACGTGGTCGTCATCTCGTCGGCGGTGAAGAAGGACAACCCAGAGGTCGTCGCCGCGCGCCGCAAGAAGATCCCCGTCATTCCGCGCGCCGAGATGTTGGCCGAGCTGATGCGGCTCAAGTACGCGGTCGCGATCGCCGGCTCGCACGGCAAGACGACGACTACTTCGATGGTGGCGACGGTCTTGAACGCCGGCGGGCTGGACCCGACCGCGGTGGTTGGCGGCAAGGTCAACGTGCTCGGCAGCAACGCCAAGCTGGGCAAGAGCGAGCTGATGGTGGTGGAGGCCGACGAGAGCGACGGCAGCTTCCTGCACCTGCACCCGAGCATCTCGGTGGTCACCAACATCGACCCCGAGCACATGGACCACTACCAGACGCTCGACGCGCTCAAGGGCGCCTTCATCGAGTTCTGCAACCGGGTGCCGTTCTACGGGCTCAACGTGCTGTGCCTCGACAACCCCAACGTGCAGTCGTTGTTGCCGCACCTCGAGAAGCGCTTCGTGACGTACGGCAGCTCGCACGCGGCGGACTACCGGCTCGAGGGCATCACGCTCGACGGGTACAAGACGAAGTTCCGCGCGTTCCGGCGCGGTGATGACCTCGGTGAGTTCACTGTGCAGATGGTGGGCGCGCACAACGCGATGAACGCGCTGGCCGTCATCGCCGTGTCAGACGAGCTCGACATTCCGTTGGACACCGTGCGCTCGGCGCTCGAGAGCTTCGGCGGCGTGCAGCGGCGCTTCACGGTGAAGGGTGAAGCGAAGGGCATCACCGTCGTCGACGATTACGGCCACCACCCGACCGAAGTGAAGGCGACGTTGGCTGGCGCGCGGAAGGCGTTTGGTCGCCGCATCGTCGTCGCGTTCCAGCCGCACCGGTACACACGCACGCACGATCTGTTCGAGGACTTCTGCACGTCTTTCAACGACGCCGACGTCTTGTTCCTCACCAACATCTACGCGGCGGGTGAAGAGGCGATTCCCGGCGTGTCGTCGGAGAAGTTGGCGGAGGCGGTGCGCGCGCACGGGCACCCGGACGTCACGTTGGTTGAGAAGCGCACGGACCTCGTGAAGGCGCTCAAGGAGCGGCTGCAGCCGGGTGACATCGTGCTGACGCTCGGCGCGGGCGACATCACGTACACCGGGCCGGAGCTGCTGGCCTCGCTCGGGGGGACGCCGTGAGCGCTTCGTCCCTCACCCCGACCCTCTCCCCGAGGGAGAGGGGGACGTGAAGTTCTTGGCCGCCACCGAGGTCACGCCCAACGCGCCGCTCGCGCAGTGGACCTCCGTGCGCGTCGGTGGTGCCGCTGAGTTCCTCGTTCGCCCGGCGACGCCCGACGCCCTCGTGAAGACGCTCGCCTTCGCGAAGACCGAAGGCGTTCCGCTCACCATTCTCGGCGGCGGCGCCAACACGCTCGTCGGCGACCTGGGCGTCCCCGGCCTCACGCTCAAGCTGAACAACGACTACTTCCCCGAAGAGGTCGTCGACACGCGCGTCACCGTGAACGCCGGCTCAGCCATCTCTCGCATCGTCACCTTGATGACGAAGAACCAGCTCGTCGGCGCGGAGTTCCTCGCGGGCATCCCCGGCACGTTGGGCGGCGCCACCGCGATGAACGCCGGCACCAAGAACGGCGAAGCGATGACCGTCATCGAGGCCGTCGAGCTGGCCACGCCCGACGGCCTGGGTTGGGTGAGCGGGCTCAGCTACCGCTACCGCCACACCGAGCTTCCCGTGGGCGCCGTCGTCACGCGCATTCGCTTCAATCTGCGTCGCGGCGATCTCGCTGAGTCCAAAAAGAAGATGACGGCAGACCTCGGCTACCGGAAGCGCACGCAGCCGCTCTCGCAGCCCAACTTCGGCTCGGTCTTCACCAACCCGCAGGGCCACTTCGCCGGCGCGTTGATCGAGCAGGTCAACCTCAAGGGCCACCGCATCGGCAACGCGCAGATCTCGACCCTGCACGCGAACTGGATCGTCAACCTGGGCGACGCGACCGCCGCGGACGTCACGGGGCTGATGTCGGAAGCCCAGCGCCGCGTGCTCGACGCGACCGGCGTCACCCTGACCCCGGAGGTCAAGCGCATCGGGAGGTTCAGTCATGACGCTCCGTGACCGCTACAGCCACATATCTGTGGCCAAAAAATTGCGGGGTCACCGACCTCGGCTGACGATGGAGGCGTCTCGGCGATCCCACCGCCGCGAGTGAGTCCCCACGATGTTCTCCACCAAGCGCAACCGCCGCCGGGTCGACACGGCGAAGAAGACGGGCGAGCTGAAGGCCGCCGCGAAGAGCCACGGCCCTGTCGTGCTCAAGGTGCTTGGTCTGCTCGCCGCCTCGGTGGCGATCTTCTTTGGCACGCTGCACGGCGTGGCCTGGGCGCGCACCTCGCCGACGTTCGGTCTCAAGACCGTGTCAGTCACCGGCCAGCAGGAAGCCACCGACGTCGAGCTCGCGCGCATCGCAGGCATCTCGCTCGGTCAGAACCTCTGGACGATGGAGGTCCGCAACATGGAGCGCGCCATCTCGGCGCACCCGTGGATCAAGTCGGTGAAGGTGACGCGTCGGTTTCCGCAGGGCCTCGCCATCGAGGTCGAAGAGCACCGCGCAGTGGCGATGTTGGCGATCGGCGAGCTCTACCTCGTCAATGAAGAGTCGGAGCCGTTCAAGCGCATCAAGGCGGGCGACTCGTTCGACCTGCCGCTCATCACCGGCATCGACCGCGAGCAGTTCGCCGAGGGCCGCGACGAAGCGATGACGCAGCTGCGTGAGGCGATCGCGCTCATCGACACCTACGGCGCCGAGCCGTTGGTGAAGAAGCAACCGTTGTCAGAAGTGCACCTGCATCCGGAAGGCGTCACGGGGGTGACGTGTGACGGGCAGGAGATCGAGTTCGGGGAAGGGGACGTGTCGGCCAAGTTGGTCCGGCTCGCTCGCGTGCGGAAGGAGCTGCGCGCCCGTTCGATGGTGGCCGAGGTGATTCGCCTCGACAACCGCGCGCGGCCTTCCTGGGTGGCAGTGCAGGTCTCCGCGAAGAAGCCCTGAGAGGGGCCTCCGAAGCGGCGTTGAACATCTCGCCTCGAGAGAGGGAGGAGCGACACACATGGCAAGCAAGAAGGACGGAGAGATCCTCGTCGGCCTCGACATCGGCACCACGAAGATCTGCGCCATCGTCGGCGAAGTCACCGACGAGGGCATCGACATCATCGGCATCGGCTCGCACCCGTCGAAGGGGCTGCGGAAGGGCGTGGTGGTCAACATCGAGACCACCGTGAACTCCATTCAGCGCGCGATCGACGAAGCCGAGTCGATGGCCGGCACCGAGATCACCCACGTCTACACCGGCATCGCGGGTGGCCATGTGAAGAGCTTCGGCGGCCGCGGCGTGGTGGCGCTCAAGGACCGCGAGGTGCGTGACGCCGACGTCGCGCGCGTCATCGAGCAGGCCAAGACGGTCAACATCCCCGTCGATCGCGAAGTCATCCACGTGCTGCCGCAGGAGTTCATCGTCGACGACCAGGGCGGCATCCGCGAGCCGCTGGGCATGACGGGCGCGCGCCTCGAGGCGAAGGTGCACATCGTCACCGGCGCCGTCGCGTCGGCGCAGAACATCATCAAGTGCGCGAACCGCGCGGGGCTCAACGTCTCGGACATCGTCTTGCAGCCGCTCGCGTCGAGCGAGGCGGTGCTGACCGAAGAAGAGAAGGAGCTGGGCGTGTGCCTCGTCGACATCGGCGGCGGCACCACCGACATCGCGATCTTCCAGAACGGGTCGATCGTGCACACCGCGGTGCTGGCGCTGGGCGGTCACAACCTCACCAACGACATCGCGGTGGGCCTGCGCACGCCGACGGAACACGCCGAGCGCATCAAGCAGAAGTTCGGCTGCGCGCTGACGTCGCTGGTCGACAAGGCCGACATGATCGAGGTGCCGTCGGTGGGTGGCCGTGACGCCCGCGTGATGGGCCGGCAGATCCTCTCGGAGATCCTCGAGCCGCGCGTCGAAGAGATCTTCCAGCTCGTGCACCACGAGGTCGAGCGCAACGGCTTCTCGGAGCTGCTGACCTCGGGCGTCGTCATCACCGGCGGCTCGACGCTGCTGCCCGGCATGACGGAGCTGGCCGAGGAGATCATGGGCGTGCCGGTGCGCCGTGGCGTGCCGCGCGGCATCGGCGGCCTCGTCGACGTCGTGAAGAGCCCCGTCTACGCGACCGGCGTCGGCCTCGTCGTCTACGGCGCCCGCCACCAGGACCGCAGCATGTTCCGCATCCGCGAGGAGAACGTCTTCAAGAAGGTGAAGCGCCGCATGGGCGAGTGGCTCCAGGAAGTCTTCTGAAGTCCACCCGCGTGCAACAGGCACATAGCTGAAAACTTGCGGGCCGGTCTGGCCGCTCCAAGCTGTCACCAACTTTCAAGAAGGACTCCACCATGGACCAGTTCGAACAGAGCAAGCAGGCAGCGAAGATTCGCGTCGTCGGCGTGGGCGGTGCGGGCTGCAACGCGGTCAACACGATGATCGCGTCAGGCCTCGAGCGCGTCGACTTCATCGCGCTCAACACCGACGTGCAGGCGCTGGCGGCCAACAAGGCGCCGGTGCGCATGCAGATCGGCAAGGAGCTGACGCGCGGCCTCGGCGCCGGCGCCAACCCCGAGATGGGCCGTCAGGCCGCCACCGAGTCGCGTGAAGACATCGCGCGGTTGCTCGAAGGCGCCGACATGGTCTTCGTCACCGCCGGCATGGGCGGTGGCACCGGCACGGGCGCCGCGCCCGTCGTCGCCGACATCGCGCGCGAGCTCGGCTGCCTCACCGTCGGCGTCGTCACCAAGCCGTTCATGTTCGAGGGCAACCGGCGTCGCAAGGCGGCCGAGCAGGGCCTGCAGGAACTGAAGGCCGCCGTCGACACGCTCATCACCATTCCGAACCAGCGGCTGCTGACCATGGCCGCCGAGCCGCTGCCGCTGCTCGACTCGTTCAAGAAGGCCGACGAGGTCCTGCTGAACGCCGTGCAGGGCATCTCGGATCTCATCCAGTACCACGGGTACATCAACGTCGACTTCGCCGACGTGAAGACGATCATGGGCGAGCAGGGCCTCGCGCTGATGGGCACCGGCCGCGCGTCGGGTGAGAAGCGGGCGCTGCGCGCGATGGAACAGGCGATCAGCTCGCCGCTGCTCGAGGACGTCAGCATCGACGGCGCGCGCGGGCTGCTCATCAACATCACCGCGGGCCGCGACATCACGCTGCAGGAGATCAACGAGGCCATCTGCATCGCGCAGGACTCGGCCGACTCCGAGGCGAACATCATCTTCGGTTCGCTGGTCGACGAGAACGCGAAGGACGAGGTGAAGATCACCGTCATCGCGACGGGCTTCGTCTCGCGCGACGCGCAGCCGCGCCGTGTGGCGACGCTCGAGGCGCCGCGCGCTCAGCCGCAGCAGCAGACGTTGCTGCGTGCGTCGTCGTCGTCGGGCATCACCGCAGCGCCGGCGATGCCGGTCTCGGTCGCCGCGCCGGCGCTCAACGCGCGTGACGAGGTGGCGTCGCTGGTGCCGGGCAAGTCGCTCTCGTCGCCGCCGACGCGCTCGCTGTCGGGTGAGCACCGCGTCAGCCCGCCGACGCGCCTCACCAGCGCGCGCGACGTGAACCTGGACGACGAGCAGTACGACATCCCCACGTTCCTGCGCCGTCAGGGGCACACCGAAATCCCGTAATTCGCAGCAGCTTTCCCTCCCCGGAAAGGACCGAAGGCGATGTGGGCGTCACGCTCATGTCGCCTTTGGTTTTTCTTCCGTGGAGGTCTGACTGGCCGTACATCTGTCGGCCGATTCATTCACTCGGAGGTACACACATGGCTCGTATTCTGGTTGCAGCACTCTTGGCGGTGGGCATGGTCGGTTGCGCGGGCTCGGCGGACGGCAAGGTCGCCGGCTACACGCTCGCGGTCGCTGACGCGGTCTTCGGCGTGCAGAAGGACAACGACGGCAAGAACAACCTGCTGACCGTCATCCTGGCTGACAAGCCGGGCGTCTGCGACAAGCTCAAGGCGAACCGCTACCCGAAGGAAGCGACGTTCCTGCAGATCAGTCTGCTGCGCGTCGGCGACTCGGAGTTCCTCGCGCCGGACGCGGCGGACTACACCGTTCGTGAGCCGAGCCTCTCGTTCCTCGGCAAGGGCAACAACGGCGTGGCGGAGTTCGAACGTCAGGACTCCTCGTGCACGAGCACCATCGGCGGCTCCGCCGGCGTGTCCAAGAGCGGTCTCGTCAAGCTGACCAACGTGAAGGCCGAGACGGGCGGCACCGCGAACGGCACCTTCGACATCTCGTTCGGCGACGGCAGCCTGAAGGGCTCGTTCAACGCGACGTTCTGCGACCTCGCGTCGCTGACCGACAACCCCAGCTGCGAGTGATTCACCGCAGTCGGTAGAAACAAGAACGGCGCTCGGGTTTCCCCGGGCGCCGTTTTCATTTGCCCGCTGTCTTCAGCCTTACAGCGCGGTCACCGTCAGGTTGTCGAAGAACAGCTGCGCTTCCCAGCTCGAGAACCCGAAGCGGTCGTGGCCCTTGCCGGTCAGCGGCAGCGGGTCATCGAAGCGCATGAACGGCTGGCCATCGATCAACCACGAGATGACCTTGCCGCGGCGTTCGATGCGCCAGTGGTAGCTGCGGTTCTGCTCGACCCGGAACGGGCTCGCTTCAACGCGCACGCGCGTGTCGGCGCGGTACAGGCCTGCCGCGACGGGGTCCGGGTTGCCCTGCGTCACGGTGTTGAAGTTCGGCCCGTGCTCGTCGAGGCGCGCGATGATGCTGATGCTGTTGTTCCAGCCGCCGTGAATCAGCACGTAGCCGCTGGCGTGATCGCTGCCGTCACCGAAGATCTCCACCTTGATGTCGCCTTCGGGCGAAGCCGACTTCACGTCGAACTCCACGGCCACGTCGTTGGGCAGGTCGGCCTTGAGCCACAGCGGGTTGTTCTTCACGCCGGGCGAGAGCAGCCAACCGTCGGGCGTCGTGCGCCACAGACCGCCGGTGCTCCAGTACTTCTCCTGCACCGTCGACGGCTGCGAGAAGTCGTCGCGGAAGGGCAGCGGCTGCGTCGCCTTCACCGGGCTGCGCACCAGGTAGTAGTGCAGCATGGGCAGGTTGATCAGCAGCACCACGCCCGCGATCACCAGCAACGACGTGCGGCCCAGCTTCGCAGGCGCGCTCCACCCGGTCTCACCGGCAGCGGCCGCAGGCGCTTCACTCGTCTCGACTGCCTTCGCCATCTCTCATCACTCCTTCGTGCTGTTGTACTTTTCCCAGCGCTCTTCGAGCGCCTTCTGCTCTCTGGCCTTCCGCTTGGCGAGCGCTACTTCGGTCTTCCGGGTGCGCGCTTCTTCTTCAGACGGGCGCACGAAGAGCTGGAACACCGCGCCCGCGAGCGCGAAGCACGCGGCGATCGAGATGACCGCGATGGGGCTGCCCGCGAGCCAGTTCACCGCCGACACGAACGGGTTGAGCGTCGCCATCAGCCCCAGCACCGCGAGCCACGCGCCGACCATCGCTGACAACACCGCGCCCACGATGCGGCTCATCACCACGCCCAGCGCGCCGCCCAGAAAGAAGCCGGGGCCGAACCCGAGGATCCAATCATTGGGGCCCGCGAGCTGACCGCCGATGAGGCCCGCGGGAACGCCGAACGCGAAGAAGACGACGACCGGCGGCCAGATGAGCCCGCCCACGAAGAGCAGCGCCGTGGAGATCATCGTGATCTGCCGCATGCTGGTGCCGAAGCCCAGGCGCGCCGCGACGGGCCCGGCCCAGATGGTGGCGATGAGCGCGCCCACCGGCCCTGCCACGAGCCGAAACAGCTGACGCCCTCCGAACATCGCCATCAAGACGCCGACGACGAGCGCCAGCAGCCCGCCCCACACGGGCATGAAGCGGAACACGCCG
Source organism: uncultured Archangium sp. (assembly GCA_964459885.1). Lineage (GTDB taxonomy): Bacteria > Myxococcota > Myxococcia > Myxococcales > Myxococcaceae > Archangium_A. Next base: position 11,904 of record CAYWON010000104.1, on the reverse strand, counting down.
ACCCAACCGTTGGGGTCGAGGTGTCGGTACGGCTCGAAGGCGCGCTCCAGCTGCTCCACGTCAGTAGCGGACGGCGGCGAGGATGACGAGCGTGACGAGGGTCGCGGCGGCCGCGGCGACGAAGATGTACGGGCGCGGCGGCACGATGGTGCGGGCCGCGAGATCCTTCGCGACAGCTTCGATCGTCGGCTCGATCTTCTCGTTCTCAGACGAGAGCTCTGCAGCGATGGCGATGGCCGCCGACGCGTCGTCTTTGCCGACCTTGCCGGCGAGCACCTGTTGAGAGAGGTCGCGTGCCTGCACCACGTCGCCGCGGCGGAACGCCTCGTACGCCGCGCGCAGCATCGAGCGACCGGTTTCCTGCTTGTTGCCCTTCGCCATGGCGCGGGCGAATAGCCCATTTCGACGGCGTGCGCGACGACGGGAACCGGCTATATGCACCGCGTGCTTTCCCGCCGGGCGCTCCTCGCCGCTGCTGCCGCCGCCTCGCTGCCCGCGCGCGGTTTTGGTGATGCGTCGCGCTTCATTCCCGCCGTCGTCAAGCACGGCGGCCGGTGGGACGTGCGCACGTCGGGCCTGCGTCGGCTGGCGTGGGAACTTCAGCGGCGTACCTCCGTCGAGGTCCTGCTCGAAGCACGACCGATGGCGCTCGACTCACCGAAGCTCTTCGATCACCCGTTCCTCTACCTCTCGAGCGACGGCGACTTTCCGGCGTTCTCTGCGTCGGAGATCGAGAACCTCCGCCGCTACCTCACCTTCGGCGGGTTCCTCTTTGCCGACGCCAACGACGGCTCCGACGGCGCGGGCTTCGACGCTGCGGTGCGACGCGAGCTCTCGCGCGTCTTGCCGCAGACCGCGCTGACGCCGCTGCCGCTCACGCACGTCATCTTCAAGAGCTTCTTCCTGCTCGACAGCGCGCCGGGTCGTTTCTTGAACAAGCCGACGCTCGAGGCGTGCCTGCTGAACAAGCGCGCCGCGGTCGTCTATTCGCAGAACGACGTCATGGGTGCGCTCAACCGCGACGAAGCCGGCACCTGGGAATACGAGCCGTCGCCCGGCGGTACGCGCCAACGTGAGCTCGCCACGCGCCTCGCGCTCAACCTCGCGATGTACGCGTTGTGCCTCGACTACAAAGACGACGCGGTGCACCTGCCGCTCATCATGAACCGCCGCCGCTGACGAGATGGAGTCGCACGACACGCTGCAGCTCGTGAGTCTCTCGCCGTTGCCGCTGGCAGCGCTGGTGACGCTCGTGGTGGCGCTGGTGCTGGGCGTCGCGTTCGCGTGCTGGGGCGTGCGTCGCGAGGCGTCGGCGCGGCGCCGGTGGATCATGTGGGCGCTGCGCGTGCTCGCTGGCGTCTGCGCGCTCTTCTTCCTGCTCGAGCCCGGTCTGCGGCGGCTGCAGGTCGCGCGCGTGAAGAACCGCGTCGCGGTGCTGGTCGATCGTTCCGGCTCGATGGCGTTCCCGACCGAGCCGAAAGGGCCGTCGCGCAACGAAGCGGTGGCGACCGCGCTTGAGGGCCTGCTGCCGGAGTTCCAGTCGATGGGCGATCGCTACGCGTTCGACGTGTTCGGCTTCGACCCCGAGCTGGGCGCCGTGACGCCAGAGCAGCTGCGCGCCAACCCGCCGCGCAGCAACCGCACCGATCTCTTCGGCGCGCTGCGTGCGGTGAAGGCCGGCGACAGCGGCGGGGCGCGCAAGCTGGCTGGCGTCATCCTCTTCAGCGACGGCGCCGACAACGCAGATCTCGCGACGGGCCTCGGCGATCGACCGCGCGCGATGCTGGAACAGCTCGGCGTGCCCATCACCACCGTCGCGGTCGGCAAGGGCGGGTTGACCGACCTGTCCATCGACGCGGTCAAGGTCGACGACTTCGCCTTCGTGCGTAACTCCATCTCTGCCGACGTCGAGGTGCACGGCCGCGGCTTCAAGGACCAGGCGGTGCAGGTGGTGCTCAAGCGCGAAGGCACCGTCATCGCGACCAAGTCGACGACGTTCACGTCGAACGATGAAACGCAGACGGTGAAGTTCACGTTCACGCCCGACCAGACCGGCCGCTTCGTCTACACGGTGACGGTGCCGACGTACCCGGAAGAGGTCGTCGCCGAGAACAACACGCGCTCGTTCGCGCTGAAGGTCATTCGAGATCGCGTGCGCGTCTTGTTGGTGGCCGGCCGACCCACGTGGGACGAGCGCTTCTTGCGTGGCGTGCTGCGGCAGGACGCCAACGTCGAGCTCATCAGCTTCTACATCTTGAGGAACGGCACCGATGATTCGGGCGTGCCGATGGGCCTCGAGCAGCAGGAGCTCTCGCTCATCCCGTTTCCGCGCGATGAGATCTTCCAGAAGAAGATCGACACCTTCGACGTGATCATCGTCCTCAACTTCGGGCACGAAGACTCGAGCATCTCGCTGTCGCAGTACCGGCGCGACATCGAGGCGTACGTCGAGCAGGGCGGGGCGTTCGCGTACCTCGGCGGCGATCGCTCGTTTGGTGAATCGCAGGCGTCGGCGCTCAACCCGTTCGAGCGCGTCTTGCCGGTGTCCACGGCCGGCCAGGCAGATCTCACGCCGTTCATCGCGAAGCTGACCGAAGCCGGCGCGCGGCACCCCATCACCGCGCTCGCGCAGGGCGGCACGTCGAGCGAAGCGGCGTGGGCGGCGCTCCCGCCGATCCCCGGGTTGAACCTCACGCGCGCGCGCCCTGACGCGACGGTGTTGCTCGCGCACCCTTCGCTGCAGATCGACGGCAAACCGGCGCCGCTGCTCACCATCGCCGAGCAGGGTCGCGGCCGCGTGCTGTCCATCTCGACCGACGGGAGCTGGTACTGGGCCTTCGCGTCGCACGCGACCGGCGCGCCCACGCGCAGCTACGAGCGCTTCTGGAGCAACGCCGTGCGCTGGCTGGTGCGTGACCCCGAGCTGACGACCTTGTCGGTGACGGCGGACCCTTCGAGCGTCGAGCCGGGTAAGCCCGTCGGCGTGGTCATCGTCGCGCGGTTGCCCGACTACCAGCCTGCGCCTGGCGCGAAGGTGGTGGTCGAGCTGCTCGATGCGGATGACGGCCGCGTCATCGGCACGCAGACGCAGGAAGCAGGCCCCGACGGCACCTTGCGCGTCGAGTTCCCGCCGCCGCAGCCCGGCGCGTACAAGGTGACGGCGCGCGCGACGAAGGACAACAAGCCGCTGGGTGAAGCGAGTGACGCGGTCGCGGTGCGCGCGGTGGGCCCGGAGCTGGCCGACGCGCGCGTCAACGCCTCGCTGCTCGAGGAGATCGCCAACGCGACCGGTGGCGCGTACTTCGAGTCTCCCCAGGTGAAGTTGAGCGACGTGCCGCTGAAAGAGCCGCCGCTCGTCGAGGTGGGGCGCTCGCGCGACGAAGCGCTGTGGGACCGCTGGTACTGGCTGACGTTGCTGGTCGTGCTGCTTGGGCTCGAGTGGGCCGTGCGCCGTCGCTTCGGCTACGTCTGATCGATCAGCGGCAGCTCGGTGGTGCCGTAGGCCGGCGCCCACACGTCTTGAAACGCGCGCGAGTTGATGTGCGCCGCGATGTGCTCAAACACGATGCGCGCGTCGCCGAGTCGCAGCGCGCGCGCTGTCAGGTTGGGCACCAGGTCAGTCGCGTCGAACTTCGTCGCCAGCGGGTTGCCCAACAGCGCGCGCGGCACCAGCGCCGGCGCGAACCGGGTGTGCCGGTACATCGTCACGCAGCCGGGCTCGTCGAGGACCTGCGCGTGCAGCGGCAGCTCGCGCACGTTGAAGACCAGCTTGAGGCGCGACGCGTGCGGGTCGAACTCGCCACGAAAGCGGTGGTCGCCGCGGGGAATGAGGCGTCGGTCGACGTAGCACCAGGCGCGCGCTCCCGTGGGGTGGATGAACGGGCGCACCCGCTGAACATCGAAGCGCACGCCCTCAGAGAACGTGCGCAGCGCGCGCAGCTTGGGACGAAACGACGCGGGCAACCCGGTGGGGCGATCTTCGAGGAACGCGCGCACGCGGGTCGCCAGACGATCGCGGTCGGTGTCGACCAGCAGCTCATCGAAGCGCGTCTTGAGTCCGGCGAAGTGCACGGGCACCAACGCGTCGAGCGACGCGCCGCGCTTCCGCCACTTCGTGTCGAGCGCCTCGGCGTCAGCGGGTCGCGACTTGAAAGGCCGCGTCGTGCCGTCGGCGGGAGACGTCCAGACGGTGATGCACGACTTCACGCGCGTGCCCGCGAACGTTCCGGGCGGCAGCTCGATGACGTCGCGTAACGAGAGCCGTGACGTGAGTGCGGCGCGCACCGGTTCGTGCGCCCAGGCGTCCAGCAGCGTCGCCGAGGTGATGAACGCCAACGCGCCCGGCCGGTCGGCAAGCCTGAGCGACGCCTTCAAGAGAAAGAAGACGTAGTCCTCGCGCAGCGACGTGCGTTTCTGCAGCGCGATGCCATCTGGCAGCCAGCTGCACGCGGTCGCCCACGCGTCGGGTGACTTCAGCAGAGGCGACGTGCCGTTCCACGGCGGGTTGCCGACCCAGAGCTCGAAAGCGTCGTCGCGCGGTGGCAGCAGGTCGCTGCGCAGCCCATCGCCCACGTGCACCGTCGCGCCGGGGACACGCTCGCGACAGATGCCGGCAGACGCTTCGTTCAGCTCGATGCCGTTGAGCTCGGCCGTCGGCCACCGACGCGCCGCCGCAGAGAGAAACGCACCAGCGCCACACGCGGGGTCGACGATGCGCACCCGACCTCGCGTTGGGACGAGCGGCGCCACGCGCGCGAGCACGTCATCGACCAGCCACGCCGGGGTGAAGAAGGCACCGCGCAGCTTCCGCTCGGACGGCGAGAGGTGCGACGCCAGTGCTTCCTCGTTGAGGGGCTCGGTCATGTGGTAGAGCGCGCCGCGCATGGCGCTGCGTCGCGTTCACCTTCGCATCATCGGGCTCGTCCAGGGCGTGTCGTATCGCGCGTCGACCCGTGACGAAGCGCAGCGGCTCGGCGTGAAAGGTTGGGTGCGCAACCTGCCCAACGGCGACGTCGAGGCGATGGCGGAAGCGGAAGGTGCCGACGTCGAGCGCCTCATCACCTGGTGCCAGCGCGGGCCCGACGAGGCGCGCGTGCGAGAAGTGAAGGTCACGGAAGCGGCCATCGACACGCCCTTCGCGAGCTTCGAGGTCAGGCGATGAGCTTCGGAGGCGATCTGCTGCTCGCGCCGTTGTCGTCGCTGCTCGGCATCCGCTCGGGGATGAACGTGTGGGTGCAGCACGCGCCCGACGGCTTCATGGAAGCGCTCGCGCCGCTCCCCGAAGGGGCGTGTCTCGTCGAGACCTCGGCGCTGGGGCTCGACGTGCAGGTGCTCTTCGCCACCAACAAGCTGGCGCTCATCGACCACCTGACGCGCATGATTCAGAAGATGGCGGTGATGGGCGCGGTCTGGGTCTGTTTCCCGGCGCAGGGCGACGCCTACGCGCCCACCGAAGACTTCGTGCGCATGGCCGCCGTCGAGTTGGGCTTGACCGACACCAAGCGGCTGATGCTCGACCCCGCGTGGAACGCCTTGAAACTTCAGCGAAAAGGGAAGTCGCCGCGCCCCGACCTTCCTGCGGCGCGCGCGTAAAAACATTTCCTTCATCGCCCGGATCGTGGAACGCTTGGGGCGACAACTACTTTTTGAGACGGGGCTCTTTGCGCCGCACCTCGTGTGAGGGCGGCCTACCTGAAGCAGGTGAGAGCGAAGTCGGCTTGGCGCGGCGAAGTTGAAGCGTCAGGTTCATTGATTCAACCGGCAGGGGGTCAGGTGGTCGACCTTCGCGGAGTGACACCACAGCGTGAGGTTCCTGCGAGTGGCGCCGCCCCCTGCTTTTTGGTGCAGCCATTGGTCTCGGTGAAGTCCCTGTCCCGTCCGGGGAACGCCGCGCGCCGTGCTGCACAGAACGGATTCATTCATGAGCAGCGTTCTCGTGATCAACGCCGCGGGTCGGGAGACCCGTGTCGCGCTGGTCGAGCAGGGCCACATCGCTGAGTTCTATCTCGAGCGAAAAAAAGACAAGGGCATCGTCGGCAACATCTACAAGGGGCGCGTCACGCGCGTGCTCCCGGGCATGCAGGCTGCGTTCGTCGACATCGGGCTCGACAAGGCCGCGTTCCTCTACGTCGGCGACGTGCTCTTCGACCCTGACGTCACCCGTCACGAGTTCGAGCTGACTGAGGGCGAGCACGACGAAGAAGTGCCCGAGGTGCCCGAAGAGAACACCGAAGAGACCGAGACCGTCGCGCCTTCGGCCCAGCTGGCCCCGAGCGACGCGCCGCCGCCTGACGCCACGCCGCCCGAAGGTGTGCCGGCCGTCGCCGACGCGCCTGTCGCCGTCGACGCCGCGCCTTCAGGAGCGGAGATCGTCGCCGCCGCGGTGGCCGCCGCTGACGTGCCCACTGGCGCGGAGGTCGTCGCGACTGCGGTGAGCGACGCCGAGGCGGTGCCCTCGGGCGCTGAAGTCCTGGCCGTCGCGGTCGAGACGCAGGGCGCGCCGGTGGTTCAGGCTGCTCCCGCGGAGACCGACAAGATCGAGGCGCAGAAGAGCAACGCGCCGCGCGACGTGCGCTTCAAGGAGAAGGCCAAGGAGCAGCACGGCAAGGATCGCAACCGCGACCGCAAGCACGAGCGCAAGCCGGAGCCGAAGAAGCAGCAGCGCATCGAAGACCTGCTGAAGGTGGGCCAGGAGGTCCTCGTTCAGGTCTCGAAGGATCCCATCGGCACCAAGGGCGCGCGCATCACGTCGCACATCTCGATCCCCGGTCGGCACCTGGTGTTCATGCCGACGGTCGATCACGTCGGCATCAGCCGCCGCATCGGCAACGAGAAGGAGCGTCGTCGCCTGCGTGACACGGTCGAGCGCCTGCGCCCGCCGGGCACCGGCTTCATCGTGCGCACGGTCGCCGAGAACGTGCCGCAGGAGAAGCTGGAAGCCGACATCCGCTTCTTGATCGAGGTGTGGAACGAGACCGTTCGCAAGAACGAGAAGGTGCACCGCGCCGGGTTGATGCACCCGGACCTCGATCTCATCTTGCGCGCGACGCGCGACCTCTTCGCGCAGGACATCGAGAAGCTGATCATCGACGACCGCGACGAGTTCGAGCGCGTGCAGCGCTTCGTCGAGGCGCAGGACCCTGCGCTCAAAGAGCGCGTCGTCTTGCACGACGCTGAAGAGCCCATCTTCGACGCCTACGGCATCGAGGAGGAGATCAAGCGGGCCACCGCGCGCAAGGTGTGGCTGCGCTCTGGCGGCTACCTCATCATCGACCAGGCCGAAGCGCTCACCGCCATCGACGTCAACTCCGGCCGCTACGTCGGCAAGAAGAACCTCGAAGACACGATCGTCAAGATCAACACCGAGGCGGCCAAGGAGATCGTCTACCAACTGCGGCTGCGCAACATCGGCGGCATCATCATCTGCGACTTCATCGACATGGAGAAGCAGCAGAACCGCGACAAGGTGTTCAAGTCGCTGCACGAAGCGTTGGGTCGCGACAAGGCGAAGACCAACGTGCTGCGCATCAGCGAGCTCGGCCTCGTCGAGATGACGCGCAAGCGCGTGCGCGAGTCGATCGGCCGCGTGCTGCACGAGAACTGCGGCTACTGCGCTGGCCAGGGCTACGTGAAGACGGCCACCACGGTGGCGTACGAGATCTTCCGCGAGCTCCGTCGCTCGGCCGGTGCGTACAAAGACCCGACCATGGTCGTGCAGGTGCAGCCGGAGGTCGCCAACGTGCTCATGGGTGAGGAGCGCGACGAGCTCCGTCACCTGATGGATCGCTTCAACAAGACGATTCAGGTCAAGGCGCGCTCGGACTTCCACCGCGAGCAGTACGATATTCACGCGCGCGCCACGGCAGGCGTCGAGGTGAAGGTCGCTGGCACGCAGGTCGAGTACGACTCGGCGAACTATTCCAACGCGCGCAAGCCGGGCAGCAACGAGGCCCGGTTCGATCGCAACGAGCGCGGCGGTGGTGGCGGCGACCGCGGCGAGCGCGGAGATCGCGGCGAGAAGAACGAACGCAACGAGCGCGGCAGCCGCCGGGATCGCGAGCGCAACCGCGATCGGAACCGTGGCGGTGGTGGCGGTGGCGGCGGAGGTGGTGGCCAGAACCGTCAGCAGCAACAGCAGCAGCCGCGGCCGTCTTCGCCTCCCAACCCGCCGCCGTCGTCACCCTCCAACGGTGACCGACAGGAGTAGCCACGCATGAGCGGAACCGTCGACCGACGCATCGACGCACGGCGCACGATCAATCACGAGTTTCACTCGGTCGAGCAGTTCATCGCCGAGTACGTGACGAACCTGAGCCGCAGCGGGGTGTTCATCAAGTCTGACGATCCGCTCCCGGTGGGCACGCGCGTCAACCTGCGCTTCTCGGTCATCTTCGAAGATCTCGAGACGATCGAAGGCGTGGGTGAGGTGGTGCGTGTGGTGGCGCCCGGCACGCCCGACGAGGTGTCGGGCATGGGCGTGGTGTTCGTGGAACTGACGCAGGTCTCGCGGGAGTTGGTCGAGCGCATTCTCGTGCGCCGCTGATCGCCCAATGTCTGACACGCCCGCGTCACCGCCCGCGACTGGCGAGAAGCCGCGCCTGTCGGACCGCGTCGTGGGCTTCTGGCGGCTGCTGGTGGCCGTGGTGGTGGGCTTTCGTGGCGACGCGCTCGCGCTCCGCGCCGGCAACCTGACCTTCATCACCATCACGTCGCTGGTGCCGCTGGTCGCGGTCATCTTCTCGTTGCTGCACGCCTTCAACGCCAAGCGCATCGACCCGCTGGTGCTGAAGTTCTTCGAAGACATCCTCTCGCCGGGTGGCCGCGCGCAGTCCGAGCAGACGATTCGTACGTTCCTCAACGCGGCGAACTCGCGCGCCGCCGGCAGCTTGTCGTTCGTGGTGGTCCTCGTCTCGGCCGGGCTGATGCTGCGGCACCTCGACGCGTCGCTGAACGACATCTGGCGCGTGCGCACCAAGCGGCCAATTCTGGTGAGTCTGGGCCTCTACCTCGGCGTGTTGATCGTCGGGCCGTTGTTGTTCGCCATCTCGCTGTTGGGCACGCAGTCGGCGAAAGACGTCATCGGCTGGATGCAGTTTCCGTTCGCGGCGCAGGTCTTCCTGTTGGGCAGCGTGCTGACGGCGGTGGCGCTGCTGACGCTGCTGTACAAGATCGCCCCGCACGCGCCGGTGCCGTGGAAGTCAGCGCTGACCGGCGGCGCCATCGGCGGCGTGGCGTGGGAAGTCGCGCGGCACATCTACGGCGGCATCGCCGGCGTCTTCTTCAGCGCCAACAAGGTCTACGGCTCGTTGGGCATCGCGCCGCTGTTCCTGATGTGGATCTACGTGGCCTGGTACATCGTCTTGTCTGGCGCACGGCTCGCGTACGCGGTCGAGCACATGGACTTCCACGACGAGTTTCAGGACCTGCTCGAGCACCCGCGCAGCACGGAGCTCATCGCGTCTCGCATCGCCGAAGAGGTCGCGCGCGCCGCGATCGTCGGGGTCTCGGCGCCCAGCACGCGCAACCTCTCGACGTTGCTGCGTTTGCCGGAGCAGCGGGTGCGAGAGATCGTCGGGTTGCTCGTCGCTCGCGGCCTGTTGTCGGTGTCGGTGCGCGGCGGCCTCAAGCCCGGGCGCGATCTGGCTGAGCTCACGTTGGCCGACATCTCGGCGGCCGTCGGCGGCACGGCGCGGGTGTCTAGCCGGGAGCGTGCGCGGCACTACGACAGCGTCGCGCGGCTGTTCACCTCGGTTGATGAGACAAGTATCGAGAAGCTCAAGGCTATTTCCTGGGCTGACCTCGCCAAAGAAGGCCCTGTGAAGCCGGAAAAACCGTAGCTTTCTTGCAGGGTTGAGCTTTTCGAGGCTACCATCGGCACAAATCCACAATGATTCCAGCCCGTTGGTCTGGAACACACATGGGGGAAACGCCGGTGCTCAAGTCCGATCTCGTCAACATCCTGGTTGCGAAGAAGGGCGTCACGCAGAAGCAGGCGGAGGCGACCGTCGAGATGATCTTCGGGGCGATGAAGGACGCGTTGGTCGCCGGCGAGAACATCGAGATCCGCGGGCTCGGCGCTTTCCACGTGAAGCACTACGGCGCCTACCAGGGTCGCAACCCCAAGACGGGCGAGCCCATCGCCGTGCGCAGCAAGCGCGGCCTGCTGTTCCGCGCCGGTAAAGAGCTGAAAGACCGCGTGAATCGGCCCGGCCCCGACGGCAAGGTGCCGCCGCTCGAGCCGGGCCAGCAGTAACGCTTCGCCTTAACCCTGCGCCACCGCGACGAGCCGACCCACCGGGCGCACCTGCAGCTCGGGGTCGAGCTCGCTGAACGTCAGCACCGCCACCTCGGGGAACGCGCCTTCGATGAGCCGCCGCAAGAGCCGGCGCACGTCGGGCGATGACAGCAACACGCCCTTGCCCTGTCGCGCCACGCGCTTGACGCCCTCGAGAATCGCGCCGGCGTCGTTGGGGTCGAGCGCCGCGCCACCGTGACGCAGCGTCTCTTCGACGGCCGGGTCGACCAACCACGCAAAGAGCGGCCCGTTGTTGGCGAACTGGTGGCTGATCTGCCGCGCCAGCGCCATGCGGCAGCGCTCGGCGAGCTGCACGGCGTCGCCTTCGGTGGCCGGCGAGACGAGCGCGTCGAGGATGGCGCGCAGGTTGCGGATGCTGACCTGCTCGTGCAGCAGCTTCTTGAGCACGTCGGTCAGCAGCGGCAGCGGCACCTTGTTGAGCGACTCACGCACCAGCGCGGGTGACTGCGTTTCCAGCGTCGTCAGTGCGGCCTGCACTTCCTGCACGCCGAGGAACTGCGCGGCGCGCTTCTTGAGCAACAGCGTCACGTGGTCGACCAGGAGCTCGCGGCCGGTGCGCGTGGCGAGGCCCTTGCTCGCCAGCACGTCGGCCGGCGCGGTCACCACGGCGAGCGCTCGACCCAGCGCGTCTTGCGCAGGCGCCGCGTCGAGCCCGGCGGCCTTCAGATCGTTCGCGTTGCCCAGCACGAAGCGCGCGCCTTCCGGGAGTGCCCCTCGGCCGGCCGGCACCTCGTCGACCGACAGCGCGTAGCCGCGGGCCCCGACCGGAGCGCCGGTGCGCACGCGGAACGCCGGCACGCGCACGCCGAGCTCGAAGAACAGCCGCTCACGCACGGTGTTCAAGTCGACGTGCACGAAGGCCTGGTCGTCTTCTTCGACAAGGGCGGTCAGCTCGGGCCCGAGGTCGAGCAGCAGCGGCGCCACGGCCTGCACCTGCTCTTCGAGCTTCGGGGCCTGCGCGGCGGGCGTGACCTGGTCTTCGGTCTTTTTCTGCGAGGTCTGCGCGGCGTTCGGGTTGGCGCGCAGGCGCTTGAGGCCCAGGCCGGCCAGCACCGCGAGCGCCGAGATGGTGATGAACGTGAAGTGCGGCATGCCCGGCATCGCCGCGAACGCGAGGCACAGGCCCGCGACCACGAAGAGCGCCTTGTGCTGCCCGAAGAACTGCGCGCCGATGTCGGTGCCCAGCGAGTCGTCTTCCTTCTCGCTGGCGACGCGCGTCACCACGATGCCAGCGGCGACCGCGATGGCGAGTGAAGGAATCTGCGAGACGAGGCCGTCACCGATGGCGATGAGCGCGTAGGTCGAAGCGGCCTCAGCGGCGGTCATGCCGTTCTGCAGCACGCCGATGACGATGCCGCCGAGCAGGTTGATGAGCGTGATGACGAGGCCGGCGATGACGTCGCCCTTCACGAACTTCATCGCGCCGTCCATCGAGCCGAAGAGCTGCGATTCGCGCTCGAGCGCGCGGCGACGGGCGCGGGCCTGGTCTTGCGTGATGGCGCCAGCGCGCAGGTCGGCGTCGATGCTCATCTGCTTGCCGGGCATGGCGTCGAGCGTGAAGCGCGCGCTGACCTCGGCGACGCGCTCGG
>CAYWON010000103.1:188-25307 GCA_964459885.1 uncultured Archangium sp. | reverse complement strand
GCGAAGCGCTGGTAGAGCGGTGTGTACGTCGACACCGGCGTCAGGCGACCGTTCGAGCGATCCTGCACGAACAACGACGGCACCTCGCCCTCATCGAAGTACTTCGACAAGACGCCGCGCGACTCGATGGTGAAGTGCTCGACGCCCGCCTTGCTCAAAGCGTCGCCGATGGCGCCCAGGTCGTAGTCGGCGTCGCGCTCGGTGAACTGCGCCACGCGCTTGAAGCCACGACGCTGCGCGATGCGCTGCGCCCACCGGTTCTTCGAGCGCCGCAGCGTCACGTGCAGCGCCATGTCGTCACAGTCGATGAAGCCCTCGGGGTCCGCGGGGATCTCGAACTCGCCCGGTGACTCTGCGTAGAACCGCTTCAACATCCAGTCGAAGCTGACCGACGTGTGGTGCAGGTAGACCGACAAGAACATGTGGTAGCGGCTGAGCAGGAAGTCTTCGAACGCGAAGATGGCCGCCTTCGACAGCGCCAGCACCGCCTTCCCGTCGCGCTCCACGGCGTTCAGGTTCTGGAGGATCCACTCCATGTCGTACCGGCCGTAGTTCACGCCCGTGTAGAACGAGTCGCGCTGCAGGTAGTCCATGCGGTCGGCGTCCAGCTCGCCCGACACGATGCTGCGCAGCACCGGCATCCAGTCGACGCCGTGCTCGACGAAGCCCTCGATGCCTGCGGGGCGCACGCCCGTCACCAGCGCCGCCGCCTGCTCGGCGTTGATGCCCGCGTCGGCGTAGGCCGCGTTGATGACGGCGGTGAGCGGCGACGACAACAGCAGCATCGCCGTGAAGTCTTCGTGGCTCGCCTGCTCGGCGCCGTCGCCCGTGAGCCAGGCCGGCAGCGACAACTTCGAGCGCAGCGGCGCGATGCTCTCGCTCGCGTGCGACAGCGGCATGTGGCCGATGTCGTGACACAGCACCGTCAGGCGCACCAACGCACGAAAGCGCTCACGCGTGGCCACCGAGAGGTCAGAGCGCGCGGTGATGGCGTCGAACAAGCGCGACGCGACGTGCATCGCGCCCAACGAGTGCACGTGCCGCGTGTGCGTGGCCCCGGGGAACGCGAGATCTCCGAAGCCGAGCTGTCGCACGTGACGCAGCCGCTGAAACTCGCGCGCGTCGATGACGCGGGTCTCGGCTGACGACACGGTGATGCTTCCGTGAATGGGATCTCGAATGCGCATTGCGTCGCGACGTGTAACGCGCGCGCGCCTTTCGCTCCACTTCACGCGTGCGTGCGTGGTACGAGGTATCACCCCTTCGCATGCGCATCGCGATTCTTCACAACCATGATCACGCGCTCTTGGAAGAGGACCCCGGCCGCGAAGCACGAGAAGACGTCGTTCGTGTCGCCGCCGCGATCCGCGCCGCGCTGATCAAGTCGAAGCACTCGGTCCAACTCATCCCCGTCGAGCAAGACCTGCTCGGGCTTCACGAAGCCATCGTGGGTGACAAGCCCGACCTCGTCATCAACCTCTGCGAGTCGCTCGCCGCTGACGCCCGCGGCGAGATGCTCGTGCCCGCGATGCTCGACCTGCTGCAGGTGCCGTACACCGGCAACTCGGCGCTCTCGCTCGCGCTGGCGCTGCACAAGAACAAGGCGAAAGAGATCCTCACGGCGCGCGGCGTGCCCACGCCGGCGTTCTGCATCGTCAGCCACGTCGAAGAGCTGACGCAGGTCGACCTGCCCTTCCCGCTCATCGTCAAGCCGTCGCGCGAAGACGCGTCGATGGGCATCGACTTCGATTCAGTCGTGCACACGCGCCAGCAGCTGGGCCGCGCGGTGTCGAAGGTCATCCGCACGTTTCGTCAGCCCGCGCTCGTCGAGCAGTACATCGAGGGCCGCGAGGTCTACGTGCCGGTGCTGGGCAACGCCGCTCGTCGCGCGCTGCCGCTCTCCGAGATCCGCTTCGGCAACGCGTTCGCCGGCAAGCCGCACGTCGTCTCGTACAAGGCCAAGTGGGACACCGAGTCGGCCGAGTGCATCGAGAGCCCGTCGGCGCTGGCGTCGTTGCCGCGCGCGCTCGAGGCCCGCTGCGTCGAGGTGGCCATGGCCGCCTTCGAAGCGCTCGAGTGCCGCGACTACGGGCGCGTCGATCTCCGTATCGATGAAGACGGCCAGCCGTACGTCATCGACATCAACCCCAACTGCGATCTCCACCCGCAGGCAGGGTTCGCGAAGGCCGCCGAAGCGGCAGGCCTCTCGTACGCCGATCTGGCGCTGCACCTGGTGGATCTCGCTTCGGAACGCCGTCATGGAAATCAGGCCCCTCGCGCAGCACGACCGGACGCCCCTCGCCGAGCTGCTCAGCCGCATCGAGACCTTCACGCCGGACGAGGTCACGTGCGCGCTCGAGCTCATCGACGCCGCGCTCACGCCCAATCACCCTGACTACCAGGTCCGCTGCGCGATCCGCGACGGCAAGGTCGTCGGCTACGTCTGCTACGGCCCCACGCCGATGACGGAAGGCACGTTCGATCTCTATTGGATCGCGTCTGACCCGCTCGTCCGCGGTCAGGGCGTCGGCGCTGCGCTCGTGTCGGCGATGGAAGGCGACATTCGCCGTCGCAAGGGTCGCCTGATCCGCGTCGAGACCAGCGCGATGGAAGCGTACGGCCCCACGCGCGGCTTCTATTCGGCGATGCAGTACAAAGAAGAGTCGCGCTTCCGCGACTTCTACAAGCCGGGCGACGATCTCATCGTGCTCGCCAAGCGCCTCTGAACCGACGGCGTCACGGCATCATCGTCAGTCGCGCGTCGACGTGAAGCACGGCGCCCGCGAAGACCAGTCGGCTCTCACCGAGCGTGGTGGTCTTCCGGCCCAGCGATCGCCCGTCGCGCATCAACTCGACTTCCAACTCGTCGTCCTTCGACCAGTCGAAGAGCACCTTGCTGCGGTCTGACTTCCACTCGCCGTCGCTCGCTGGAGCGAGCGCGAGAATGGTCGAGTCAGCCGCGTCGAGCGTCGCGGTCACCACCAGCGCGTCTCGGCCGTGCACCCCGCGCCAGCTCGACGGCTTCTCCACCGTCGCGCAACCGCTTGAGATCACACCAAGAAGCCCGATGGCGACAATGTGTGCATTCATCACACACGCAGCCTACGGGCTCCTCGCCGGGCGTCTACTTTTGGAGCTCCAACGAACTCATCAGAGCTCGACCTGCATGCCGAGCTCAACCACGCGACCAGGCGGCAGGCCGAAGTAGCTCGTCGCCGACAGCGCGTTGCGCGACACGAACGCGAACAGCAGCTTGCGCCACCGCATCATGCGCGTCTTGCCGTTGGTGAGCAGCGTCTCGCGGCCCAGGAAGTAGCTGGTGGTCGACGGCTCGCACACGAGGTCCTGCGCGCGCGCGCGCAGGAGAATCTGCGGCACGTTCGGCGTCTCCATGAAGCCCGTCTTCCACAGCACGCGGAAGAAGCCCTGCCCCAGGTCTTCGACCTTGAGCTGCTCCTCGCGCGGCACGTGCGGAATGTCTTGAGGGAGGATGGACAGCAGCACCACCTGCCGGTGCAACACCTGGTTGTGCTTCAGGTGATGCAGCATGACCGGCGGCGTGCCGTCGGGGTTGCCGGCCATGAAGACCGCGGTGCCGCGCACGCGGTGCGGCTTGGTGGCCTCGAGATCTTCCAGCAGCGCCGACAGCGGCATGAGCGACTTGTTGAAGCGCACCGCCAGCTCGGCGCGGCCCGTCTTCCACGTGGTCATCAGCGCGAACAGGCACACGCCGATGGCGATGGGGAACCAGCCACCATCGAAGAACTTCACGGCGTTCGCCGCGAAGAACGGCAGGTCGAACGCGAGGAACAGCGCCGTCACGGGGATGACGCGCCACAGCGGCCAGTTCCACCGGCGGAACATGACGACCGCGAACAGCAGCGAGGTGATGGTCATCGTGCCCGTGACCGCGATGCCGTACGCGGCGGCCAGCGCCGACGACTCGCGGAACGCCAGCACCAGCGCGAGGCACGCCACCATCATCATGTTGTTCACCTCGGGGATGTAGATCTGCCCTTCGTTCACCGCCGACGTGTGCACGATGGTGACGCGCGGCATGAAGCCCAGCTGCACCGCCTGCCGCGTCAGCGAGAACGCGCCGGAGATCATCGCCTGCGACGCGATGATGGCCGCCGCCGTGGCGAGGATGACCATCGGGTACACGGCGATCTCCGGCACGAGGCCCCAGAACGGCTTCTCGACCCAGCCGTTGTGCAGCAGGTAGCCGCCCTGGCCGAAGTAGTTCAGCAGCAGCGACGGCATCACCGCCGCGTACCAGCCGACACGAATCGGCTTCGCGCCGAAGTGGCCCATGTCGGCGTACAGCGCTTCACCACCGGTGATGCAGAGCACCACGCCGCCCAGCACCAGGAACGCGCGGTGCGCATCAGCCTGGAACAGCGCGACGGCGTAGCGCGGGTCGATGGCCTTCAACACTTCAGGCGCGTCGATGATGCCCTTGATGCCGAGGCCCGCCAGCACGAGGAACCACACGATCATCACCGGCCCGAAGGCCTTGCCGATCATGTCGGTGCCGCGCTTCTGCACGAGGAACAGCGCGAGAATGATGCCCAGCGTCAGCGGCACCACGAAGCGATCCATCGCGTGCGTGGCGACGCCCAGACCTTCGACCGCCGACAGCACCGAGATGGCGGGCGTGATGATGCCGTCGCCATAGAGCAGCGCCGAACCGAACAACGCCGCGAGCACCAACAACACGCGCGCGCGCGCCGCGACCGTCTGCGGAACCAGCGCCAACATCGAGAACATGCCGCCCTCGCCCTTGTTGTGAGCGCGCATGATGAAGTTGATGTACTTGACGGTGACGACCAGCGTCAGCGCCCAGAACACGAGCGACAACAGGCCCAGCACGTTGCTCTCGGTCACGGCCAGCGCGTGGTGCTTCACCTGGCCCGCGGCGTCTTTCGCGAAGCACTCCGCCATCGTGTAGAGCGGGCTGGTGCCGATGTCGCCGAACACGATGCCGAGCGCACCGATGGTCAACGCGCCCAGCGAGCCCTTCGAATGTCCGTGGTGTGCGACCGCAGCCGAGGAGCCTGTCTCCGACTCCTTCGACTGACCTGCCGCGGCACCTTCCGCCGACTTGCCGTCACTCATTCGGCAAGCACGTAGCCCCAACGACCGTCACACGGAAGCGAGTTGCGAAACGTGCCCGTGTTCCGCCCGGTTGCGAGAAGCATGGTATGCCGTGCGTTCAGTTGCGGCCTCACTCGGGAGGTCGCGGGGGTGCCATGTCTGAGACGGAGCTCGATCCTCTCGTTGGCCAGGTCCTCAGCGGGCGCTTCGAGATCGTGTCTCCACTCGGCGTAGGCGGCATGGGCCGCGTGTACAAAGCGGTGCAGCAGCCGCTCGGGCGCGAGGTCGCGCTCAAGGTCTTGAACCCGCGCTACGACGGCACGCGCGACCCGGGCTTCGAGCGGCGCTTCTTCCTCGAGGCGTCGATGACCTCGAAGCTGAAGCACCCCAACACCATCACGGTGCACGACTACGGCCGCACCGACGACGGCATCTACTTCATCGCGATGGAGCTGCTCGAAGGCGAGACGCTCCAGAAGATCCTCGCGGAGAACGGCCGGCTGCCGTGGGCGCGCGCTCTCTACATCGCCGGGCAGATCGCCCGCTCACTGCGCGAGGCGCACAAGCTCGGCATGGTGCACCGCGATCTCAAGCCCGCGAACATCATGCTGGTGTCGGAAGGCACCGGCGGCGATCTGGTGAAGGTCCTCGACTTCGGGCTCGTGAAGTCGTTCACGCCCGAGAAGCCGAAAGAAGACGAGGTCGATCGCACCGGCCTCACTCAGGCCGGCGTGCTGCTCGGCTCGCCGCTCTACATGGCGCCCGAACAGGCGCGCGGTGAGGCCGACCCGCGCACCGACATCTACGCGCTCGGCGTGGTGCTCTTTCAGATGTGTGCGGGGCGCCCGCCCTTCGTCAGCAAAGAGAGCATCGACGTCATCGTGAAGCACATTCGCGAGCAGGCGCCCGACCTCCAGGCGCTGGTGCCCGAGGTGCCGCTGGAGGTCGCGAGCGTCGTCGCCAAGTGCCTCGAGAAGGAGCCCGCCGCGCGCTTCCAGTCGATGGACGAGCTGCTCGAGGCGATGCGCGTCGCCGGTTCAGGCCAGGGGCTCTCGGGCGCGTTCGTCGACCCGCGCACGCAGTCGGGCCTCATCGCCCGCACCTCGACGCCCGGCA
Organism: uncultured Archangium sp.; assembly: GCA_964459885.1. Lineage (GTDB taxonomy): Bacteria > Myxococcota > Myxococcia > Myxococcales > Myxococcaceae > Archangium_A. Next base: position 19,094 of record CAYWON010000103.1, on the reverse strand, counting down.
TGCCGGCGCTGCAGGGCTCGGCCGCGACGCCCTTCACCAACGCCGAGCTGGTGCGCAGCCACGAGATCGAGATCCTCGATGACGCGCGCGCCGGCACCAGCAAGACGAAGCTCATCGCCATCGCAGCGGGCGTCGTCATCTTCGGCGCCGTGCTCGGCGGCGGCATCGCGTGGAAAGCGATGCAGCGGCCCGACCCGCTGCCGCCCGCCCCCATCACGCCGCCACCTGCGCCGGTGGTGAAGAACGAGCCACCGCCGCCCGCGCGCGTCGACGTGAAGTTCGAGGTGACGAGCGAGCCCGCGGGCGCGACGGTGCTGCGCGACGGCGTGTCGGTGGGCGTGACGCCGCTGACGCTGACGATCGAGAAGCAGGGCGAGACGCCGGTGCAGCTCGCGCTGGAGCTCACGCTCGACGGCTACGAGAGTGCGTCGCTCACCGCGCAGGGCAGCGAAGGCGTGGTGAACGTCGCCAAGACGCTGACCGCCGTCGCGAAGAAGCCCGACGTCGCGCCATTGAAGCCGCCGCGCGGGAAGAAGCCGCCGAAGCAGCCCACGGGCCCGACTGGCTACAAAGAAGACCCGTACTGAGCGCTACTCGAAGTCCTTCTCGCACTCGGACTTGCGGCTGCCCTTCCGCTTCACCGTCACCGTGAAAGGCCCGGGCGTCACGCCTTTGGCCGTGCGGTAGGCGTCGGCCACCTCGTCGCAGGTCGGCAGGCTGAACGAGCCCTGACAGATCACCACCGTCTTCATCCGCTCGTCCGCGCCACGCGGCGGGCCGGCGTCGATGAACTCGCCCACCAGCTCCATCACCTCTTCGGGATCCATGACCATCGCCTCCGGACACCCGAGCGCGCGCAGCTCTGGTGTGCCGGGCGCGTTCATCGCCTTGGCCGCCGCCGAGATGCCGCGGCCCATCAGTGACATCGCCTTCTTGCCTTCGGGGCTCTGCGCCGCGACGAACGACACGACGACACCGACCAGACACACCAGCGCCACCAACGCGCCGACGACGATGACCGCGATGAGACAACCGGAGTTGGCCTTCTTCTGCGGAGTCGGCGGCTGCGAAATCGGAGCGGGCGTCATCGCGTGGTAGCTTGCCACGCCCGCCGTCGCTGCTGCCTTTCAAGGAAACGTGGAGGCCGTCTGTCGCGCCGAACTCTGAAGCTGTGTCTCGCGTTGTCGTTGCTGGCGCTGGCCGCGCACGCCGACACGCGCACGGAAGCGCGCCGTCACTTCAAGACGGGCATGGCGCTCATCGCCGACGGCAAGCTGGACGACGGCGTCGGTGAGCTGCTCGAGGCGTACAGCATTCGCCCGCACCCCAACGTGCTCTTCAACATCGCGCGCGCCTACGAGCAGAACGGGCGCACCGCCGACGCCCTCACCTTCTACAAGCGCTACCTCGACGCGCGGCCGCCTGACGCCGACAACGTGCGCGACGTCGTCGCGAAGCTCGAAGCGCAGCAGCCGCCGAAGCCCGACGCGCCACCACCCGAAGTGAAGCCGACCGCGCCCACGGCCTCGCCGCAGGTCGACCAGGCGACCGTCGACAGACTCAACGCGCTCGCCGACCGCCTCGAGCGCGCCGTCGAGAAGGCCGAGACGAAGAGCGCCGCCGCCGAACCGAAGCCCGACGACGTGGTGGGCGATGACGACTTCGGCGTGCCCTACGAAGAGACGGTCGTCGCCGCGAGCCGCCGCGCCCAGGCCACGCTCGACGCGCCCAACGCCATCACCATCATCAGCGGCGATGAGATCCGTCAGTCGGGGCTCACGTCGCTGCCTGAGATCCTCCGTCGCGTGCCCGGCGCCGAGGTCATGGCCATGGGCCTCACGTCGGCCAACGTGAGCTTCCGCGGCTTCAACCAGCGCATCTCGAACAAGGTGTTGGTGCTGGTCGACGGCCGCCCCGAGTACCAGGACTTCCTCGGCGTCACGCTGTGGCCGGTGCTGCCGGTGGGCCTCGAAGAGATCGAACGCGTCGAGGTCATCCGCGGGCCGGGCTCCGCGCTGTACGGTGCCAACGCCATGCTGGGCGTCGTCAACATCATCACCCGCGCGCCGGGCTCGGGCCCCGCGATGGAGCTCAACGGGTTCGCGGGCAACGCCAACTTCGCCGGCGGCAGCTTCGTGGTCTCGGGCGGCCAGCGGCTGCGCTACCGCGCGTCGGCGGGCTACTCGCAGGGTGACAAGTACTCGCGCGACTTCGCTGAAGGCCGCCCCGACGTGGCCTCGAACGTCGACGACCCCAACCTCGGCCTGCGCAGCGCGCGCGCCAACGTCACCGCGTTCTACGCCTTCAACAAGGACTTCTCGATCGCCGCGTCGGGCGGCATCAACCGCGTCTTCACCGAGCTGTATGGCCTCGGCTTGCTGCGCAACTTCTACCTCGACGGGCTCGGTGGCTACGCGAAGGTCGACTTCACGGGCGGCCCGGTGAAGGTGCGCTTCTTCTGGAACCACTCGCGCTTCGACGCAGCGCCACAGTACGAGCCCCGCGGCCAGCGCTCGCTCGCCACCGCCGTCGACACCAACGTCTTCGACGGTGAAGCGCTCTTCCAGAAAGACTTCGAGTTGGCGGGCACGCACAGCTTCGCCCTCGGCGTGTCGGCGCGCTTGAAGCGCGTGACGTGGGGCTACATCGGCCCGCTCACGCAGGAGCTCCACGCCGCGGCGTTCGTTCAAGACGAGTGGCACCCCATCAAGTCGCTGGGCCTCATCGCCAGCTACCGCATCGATCGCCACCCGCTGCTCGACAACGGCAACCCGGGTTACGCGCAGTCGCCGCGCGTCTCGGCCGTGTACCGGCTGTTCGAGAACCACGCGCTGCGCGCCAGCTTCGCCACCGCGTTCCGTCAGCCGACGTTCCTCGAGAGCTACATGAACATCCGCACGCCGGTGCCGGGCGTGAACGGCGCGTCGGTGCTGACGCAGGGCAACCGCGGGCTGCGACCGGAGCGCTTGCTGAGCTTCGAGGTCGGCTACCGCGGCGAGGTGCCGCAATGGGGCCTCACCATCGACCTCGCTGGCTACTGGAACATCGTCAGCGACCTCATCGTGCTGGGCGCCGTCAACCCGCTGCCGCCGGGCGAAGCGTTCGACCCCGGCTCGCAGGGCTTCTTGCTGGGCCGCTCACTCTTCTCGAACGACCCGCAGACGTACACCGCGCGCGGCGGCGAGCTGGGCCTGACGTGGAACGCGCTCAAGGGCCTCGACCTGCGCGCGTCGACGGCGGTGCAGAGCATCGTGGCCAACTCAGCGGTCGACGTGTGCGGCCCGTGTACGCAGGCGCCGACGGTGAAGGTGAACGCGGGCTTCATGTACCGCTCGCCCATCAACCTCGACGTCTCGGCCGACTTCAGCTTCGTGAGCGGCACCGTGTGGGTCGAGCGCGAGCCGTCGGCGGCCGACCCGACGCAGATCGCCAACCTGAGGAACCCGCTCGGCGCGTACACCGTCGTCAACGCGCGCGTCGCCTACCGCTTCTTCGACGACCGCGTCACCGTGGCCGTCGTCGGCTCGCAGCTGGGGCCGAACCATCAAGAGCACCCGTTCGGCAACGACGTGAACCGCCGCATCTTCGCGACCCTCTCGGTGAAGCCATGAAGCGCGCCCTCCTTCTCTCTTTGCTGGTGGCGACGGCGTGTGAAGCGCCGCACGTCTTTCCCGGCGCCGACAAGCGGCAGAACACGCAGACCGCGCGCATCGAAGGTGACGTCGTCGTCAGCAGCGCCGCGCGCGGGAAGGTCGTCCTCTTTCTCTATGACGCCGCGAGGCCGCCGCCGCCCACCGGCACCGGTCGCCCGCTCACGTTCGCGGTGCTCTCGCGCGAAGCCGTGTTCAAGTCGGCCGCCGACGGTGAAGTCGGGCCCTTCACGGCGCACTACGCGTTCTCGCTCGTCGCGCCCGGTCGCTATCTCATTCGCGCCTTCGTCGACGCCAACGACGACTTCATCCCCTGGTACGGCGTGACCGCTGACGTCACCGCGGGCGACGTGGGCGGCGGCGCTGTCGACCCGGTGACGAGACAGCCGCGCGTCATCGACGTGGGCACCGACGAGGCAGGCACACCCATTCCGGCGCTCGACGTGCCGGTCAGCATCTCGGACACCGCGCGCGTGCCGCTCGACCGCCCCATCTTCTCGGTCGTGGGTGGCGCTGAGTCGGTGACGCTGGGCGCGGCGCCCCTCACGCTCGAGCTGCAGGCCACGCCCATCGTCGAAGGCGCGATGCAGCAGCCCTCGCCTGGCTTCCTGGTGCGCTTCGTCGACGACAACCTCGACGGCGTGCCCGATGACGCCAACGGCGACGGCGTACCCGAGGTCTGGCCGCGCGTGGTGGTGCGCAAGGTGCGCGCCGCTGACGACGTGCTGACCGACGAGAACGACCTCGACGGCAACGGCGTGGTCGACGCCGAAGGCGAAGACTACGAGCACGTCAACCCGGGCACGGGCGAGACCATCCCCGCTGATGGGTTGCCCGACGTGGTGGTGCTGGCCGCTGGCTTCGACGTGACCGAGTACGCGGCGGTGTTGCTCGACGACATGGGCCGCGTGAAACAGACGCCGACGCCGCTGGCCCGCCTCAAGCTCGTGGTGCGGCCGCGCGCGCTCGACGCGTCGAACCCCGCAGCGCCTGGCGTGCTCAAGGTGATGCCGCTCGGCACCTACGCCATCACCGTCATCCAGCAGACCGGGCAGACCTGGCGCGTGCCCAACGAGCTGTCACCCGCGCTCGCCGAAGGCTTCGGCTTGCCCATCGTCGCCAGCCAGAGCTTCGTGATTCAGGTGCAGTGATGACCGAGTGTCCGAAGCACCCGGGCGTCGCGGCCGTCGGCACGTGCGCGCGCTGCGGGAGCTATTTCTGTGCGGCCGAAGCGCGCCGCATCGACGACGCCACGTACTGTGGCGAGTGCGCGGCGCGTGGGGACGTCGATTGGCTCGGGAAGCACTACGCGAAGTTCGTCGGCAAGCGCTCGGCGCTGGCGTGGACCGTGCTCGCGCTGGGCGTCGGCGCCATCGCGCTCGGCATCGCCATGCAGTTCGGCGCGTCGCTCGCGCCGGGCGAGCGACTGCTCGCGGTGGGCTTCATCGTCTGGGGCGCCGCCAACGTCGCGATCATCAGTGGCAAGCCGTGGGCGCGCTGGTTGCCACTGACGGCGGCGTTCGGCGTCGGCGTGCTCGTCGCGCTGGCGTCACGCGAGTTCAACGTGGTCGCCGGCTTCTTCGTCGCGCTCATGCTGTCGGTGTTCGCGCTCTCCATCATCACCGACGTGCGCACCAGGCTCTTCTTCCGCGTGCCCGTGCCACGCGACGCGCTCCAGAAGCACTACGACCGCTACGGCAGCAACCCGCTGGCCATCACCGCCTCGCGCCTCGCCTTCGTCAGCCTCATCGTGCCTGGCCTGGGGCTGGCGACGCTGGTGATGGGCGTCATCGCGCTGACCCGCGTCAACGCGAAGGCCACGCCGCCGGTCGGCAACGTCTCTGCCGCGCTGGGCGCCATCGTCTTCTCGATCTTCACGTCGCTCATCTGGCTCACCCGGTTCTTGTGACCTGACGCAGTTAGAGTCACAATAACCTTAAATGAATACTAACCGGCTTCCAGACCCTCTTGAGGCGCTTGGCCTCGGAAACCCGCTGTTGCTGTCCATCGAGGACGTGCTGTCGGCAGCGGAATGCGCGGCCCTCATCGCGCGCATCGAGGAGGCGGGCCCCACCGACGCGCCAGTCACCACGTCTCGCGGTATGGTGATGATGCCGGAGCTGCGGAACAACACCCGGGTGATGTTCGACGACGGGGCGCTCGCGAAGCTGCTCTTCGACCGGGTGGCGGCCGCGCTTCCGCCGCGCCTCGAGAAGCACTGGGTGCTGAGCGGCGTGAACGAGCGGCTGCGCTGCTACCGCTACGGCCCCGACGAGTACTTCCGGCCGCACTACGACGGCGCGTGGCAACCGTCTGCAGACGAGCGCAGCCTGCTGACGTTCATGGTCTATCTCAACGACGTCGACGCCGGCGGCGCCACGGCGTTCCCGTCACTGCGCCACAGCGTCGTGCCACGCGCTGGCCGAGCGCTGCTCTTCAACCATCGACTGCTTCACGAGAGCACCACGCTCGAGCAGGGCCTCAAGTACGCGGTGCGCACTGACGTGATGTACCGCCGTGACGTCGCAGCGAGCGGCTGATACGCCGATGCCTGATGTTGACTGCGTTCCTTTCGCGCGCGGACGTCTCGCGCCACCTGCAGGCCCTGCACCTGCTTCGCGAGCTGCGCGAAGCGTTCACCAACCACGCCGCCGCGCCGGCCCACGACGCGCTGCGCTTCAACACCACCCACATCGGCAACCCGGCGCAGGTGCACCGCGCGACGTTCCCGTCGGTGCCGGCCTGGTCGGTCACCACGCGCGTGGCCTCACCGAAGGGCCCGCGCGCGTTGCTGCAGCTGCACGACGCCGAGACCGGTCACACGCTCGCGGTGATGGACGCGGTGCACCTGTCGACGCTGCGCGCGTCGCTGGTGGCAGCGCTGGCGACCGACGTGCTCTCACGGGCCGACGCCAAGCACGTCGCCGTGCTGGGCTCGGGCAATGCCGCGTCGAGCGCGCTCAAGACCCTGCGCCTCGTGCGCAGCGTCGAGCAGGTGTGGCTGTACGAGCCGGAGCCCGCGTTCAACTTCGAGCGCGCGCGGCGTCTGGCCACGTCGATGTCGATGGCGATTCACGCCGCTGACTCGGTGGCCGAGGCCGTGGAAGGCGCCGACGTCGTGGTGCTGACCGGCGACGTCACGCTGGGCGAAGTGCCGCTGCGACCGGGCGTGCACGTGAACGTGTTGTCAGCCGAGAGCTTCACCTCGCCGCCGTTGACGCTGCCGCAGCTCACGCGCGCGCGTGCCTTCGTCGACGGCGCCGCGAGCGACCTGTCGTGGGGCGCGCCCTTCACTTCACTCACCGACGTCTTGCGCGCCAACGCGCCTGGCCGCCGCGTGGCCGAAGACATCACGTTGCTCGCCAGCGTCAGCCCGGCCCACCTCGACCTGCTCGCGGCGTGGCACGTGTACGAAGGCGCACGGCATGATGAAGCCCTCACCCGCATCGATTTGGAGGCCTGACATGTCCCGCCTGTTCACCGCGCTGCTCGCGCTCTCTTTCCTGCCCGCGTGCGCCAAGAACGTCGACGCGAAGCCCGCGGCCGACCGCAAGGCGGTGCAGCTGCTCGTCAACACGCGCGAGCGCGAGACGCTGTCCATCAAGGAGACGGCAGACTCGCTCGAGGCCGACACCGACCAGGAGCGGCTGCCGCACGTGGTGGCCACTGGTGAATCGCCGCTGCTCTCGGCCGAAGGCGCCGACGTCGCGCTCGCGGGCAACGAAGCCGGCACCGAGGGCTTCGAGGTCGACAACGCCATCCTGCTCGAGGTGCTCTCGGCGGACGGCACGCGGCTGGGTCGCGCCGCGGTCGGCTACCTCAACGGCTTGTCAGAAGGAAAAGAGCAGATCGATCTGCTCTCGCGCCGCTCGTTCCGCTTCGAGGCCAACGAGGTCAACCTCGCGACGCTGATCCCCGAGACGGGCACGTTCCGCGTGCGCGCCACGGTGTTGGACATCGGCGGCGTCGGCAAGGTGAGCGACGTGTTCCTCATCATCACGCCGCGCGGCACGCGACAGGCCGACGAGCTGCGCGGCGATCGCTGAGGCGCTTTTTCAGAAGTTCAGCACGCCGTCGCACATGCCGCCGCACACGTCCGCGTGCGGGTCGACGAGGGGCGGTGACTGGTTGTTGGCAGCGGTGACGCCGACCCCGACGCCGACCGCCACGGCCGCGACCGCCGCGCCGACGCCGACCCAGAAGTACCACTTGCTGGTGACCGGCTCGTCGACCGTCGTCGTCAACCCGCCAGCCGGCGTGGTGTCGGTGAGGCCGGGCGTGAGGTTGGCGTTCACCGGGCGATCGCTCGCAGCCAGCGTGCGCGTGTCGCCCACGTTGAAGCGCACCACCACCGGGTAGTCCTTGCCGGCGACGAAGTTGATCTTCTGCGCGTCCTCCTGGAAGCCCTCCTTCACCACCGCCACCTCCGCGGGGCCGGCGGGCACTTCCACGTCACGCAGCGGCGCGATGCCGATGCTGCGGCCGTTGAGCAACACCTGCGCGCCTTCCACGTCGCTCGACACCGAGAGCACCGCGGCCACCGCCGTCAGCTTGGCGTCGACGGTGATGGTCTTGCCGCCGGGCACGGTCACCTTCTTCACGAACGCCGCGTAGCCGGGGCGCTTCACCGTCACCGTGTGCTCACCCGTGGGGAACGACTGCGCCGCCATGGGCAGCGTGCCGATCTCCTTGCCGTCGACCGACAAGACCGCGCCCGACAGCGTCGACGGCACCGTGACGTTCAGCTCGCCCTTCGCGGCGATGGGCGCGATGGGCGCCAATTCGTCGTCCTCTTCGACGACCTTGGTCTTCGTCTTGGGCGTGGCCTTGGGTTTCGGCTTGGGCTTGGGCTTCGCCTTCGTCTTGGGCTTGCCGATGGGGGCGAGCGGCGCCAGCGGCGCGAGGTCGTCGTCGTCATCCTGGGCCCACGTCGGCGACGCCACCATCGCCACGGTCACCAGCACGGTCCAGACGCGCTTCGTCGTAAACATGGCCGCGGACGGTAGCACGAGCGGCCACAACTGGCGCCACGCGCGGTGGCGTATAGGGTGCCGCGCCATGCGGTGGTTCGTCTCAGCGTTGGTGGTGCTCACGGCGTGCGTGCGCAGCGGTCCGCAGGCCCAGCCCGAGACCGCGACGCCCGCCCCCGAGCCGGTGCGCGTGCCCGAAGGCTGCCTCGACGCGCTCGACGGCCCGTGGGTGCACGCCGACGACGCACGCTGGCGCTATGAAGCAGACGACGACGGCGGCACGCTGGTGCTCCGCGTGACGCGCGTGCCGGGGCCCGACGCCGGCTTCGTGCCGCGCAAGTTCCGTCGCGCGCCGGAGCCGGAATTGCTCGAGCCCGGTGCCGCCGCGCAGGCCTTCCTCTCGCTCGACGGCGGCAAGCCCGCGGCGGCCGAAGACGCAGGCGTAGAAGACGCCGGCACGTTCTACCCAGACGTGCGCGTCGAGCTGGCGCGCACGCCAGGCGGCTTCGTGGGCTTCACGCTCGCGCCGCTGGCGCACCCCGCGGGCCGCATCTGCGACGGCCGCTTCGCCACGCGCGTCATCAGCTGCTTCGACGGCGGCCTCGTCATCGAGAGCCAACCCGCCACCGCGCTCGGTGAGGCCTGCCAGTCGCCGCCCCGTCCGCGCGAAGCCACCCCGTTGCGCCACCGGCTGGTGCGCCCCGACGCGGGCTGAAAACCGGCTCGCCGCAGAGCGTCATTTCCATTCCGTCGCGCACGTCACCGAGCCGCCACCGTTCGTGTAGGGTGCCGCGCATGTCTCGTACGCATGCGCTGTTGCTCACGCTCACGGTCGCGGTGTCTTTGGCCGGGTGTGACTGTGGGAAGCCACCGGTCATGAAGGTCGATCAGTGTCTCGGCGTTCCCGGCCAGGAGGTTGGCAAGAACGACCCGTGCACGGGCAACAGCGACTGCGGCGATCACTTCGCGTGCCGTGAAGTGAAAGACACGGCCGGCTTACAGTGCTGCGTCTTCAACGACCGCGCCTGCACCACGGAAGCCGACTGCTGCCCCGGCCAGACGTGCCCCAGCGAGCGCAAGAAGTGCTTCGACCGCTTCATCGCGTGCCAGACCGACGCCGACTGCGGCGACAAGGGCGATCGCGTGTGCGAGCTCTACACCGACGTGTACGGCGAGTCGTCGCGCTGCCGCTTCCGCGAATGTGGCCCGCTGGGCGAGTGCGCCGAAGGCACGTCGTGCTTCAACGGCGAGTGCATGGCCGACCTGCCGTGCGGTGGCCGCTGTGATTCAGGCAAGGGCTGCGTGCCCACCATCGATCGCTGCCAAGACTACTCGATGCCCACCGAGCGCCCGACGGCCGCGTGCCCGATGACGTGCAACGCCGGCTTCATCGCCACGTTCCGTCAGTCGCGCAACATCTGGGACTCGTGCAGCCTCCCCGACGTGGCCTGCGTGTGCGCCGAGCTGCCCGCGCTGCGCTCGAACGACCTGGGCCGCTTCTCGGCCATCAGCGCCGACCCGGGCAACGCGCTGTTCGTCTCGGCGTACGACGGCCAGTACGGCGACCTCGTGGTGCTGAAGTACGGCCTCGACGGCAAGAAGCAGGCGACCGAGTACGTCGATGGCGTGCCGTCGGCGATGGTGAAGTACGGCCCCAGCGGCGCCCGTGGCGGCGTGGTCGAGCCGGGCGACGACGTCGGGCGCTACACCGACCTCGTCGTGCACGGCGGCAAGGTCTTCGTCAGCTACTACGACGTCACCAACGGCGACCTGAAGGTGGCCGTGCGCGCCAGCAACGGCACGTGGGCCACGCACAAGGTCGACGGCACCAGCGGCGACGTCGGCCTCTACAGCTCGATCGCCGTCGACAGCGACGGCGTGCCGGGCGTGTCGTACTTCCAGCGCGCGGGCGACGCGTCGTTCAACATCATGGACTGCCCGGCCCCGCGCCCGACGTCGGCGCTCAAGTACGTGACCGCGCTCAAGTACGCGAAGGCGAGCTCGGCGAACCCGTCGTCGGCCACCGACTGGACGGTGCGTACCGTCGCCTGCGCCGAGCGCCCGCCGCCGCCGTGTGACGCGTGCACGGGCATCTGCGCCGACCCCGGCATGGGCCCCGGCTGCTTCACGGCCGGCACGGGCTGCGGCACCTGCGCCAGCGGCGAGTCGTGCGTCGACAACAACGGCACCGCGGTGTGCGCCGCGCGCTTCACGCCGCCCAGCCTGCAGGAAGTCACCCCCGGCGTCGGTCTGTTCAGCTCGCTCGCCTTCAAGGGCAAGGACGCCTTCATCGCGTACCAGCGCCGCACCAAGCCGGCGAACGCGTCGGCCGAAGGCGATCTCTACGCGGTGGTGGTGAGCGCCTCGAACACGCCGCAGACGCCGGTGCTCATCGACGGAAGCGGAGACACCGGCTGGTTCCCCGACCTGAAGATCGAGGCGCAGACCGGCACCATCGCCATCGGGTACCACGACTTCTCGAGCAAGAGCTTCAAGTTCGTCAGCAGCACGCAGCTGCAGACGGGCATCTCGCCTGAGGTCGTCGACCGCGGCGTCGACATGACGATGCCCGGCAACCAGAGCTGGGTGGGCACCGACAGCGCCATCGTGTTCGGCGGCAACGGGGTCGTCTACGCGCTCTACCAGGACGCCACCAAGGGCGACCTCAAGCTGGCCAAGCGCACGGGCTCGTGGGCGGTGCAGGCCAGCCCGCGCAGCGAGGGCGCGGTGGGCTTCTTCGCCGACGCGGTGTTCACCGACGGCAAGGTCTACGCGAGCCACGCGCGCATCCGCGCGAAGCTGGTGGGCGGCGAGCCGCAGCTCGACAACGGGCTGCTGCTCGAGACGTTGACCAACCCCTGACCGAGCACGACGACTCAGCGTGGGGGCGCTGCTTCACACACAGCTGAAGGTCGCGACGCCGGTCGAGCTGGCGGGCCGCTACTACCCGAACGGCCGCCTCGGTGGACTGTCGGTGGCGGGCAAGTCACCGGGTGCGCTCGGACAGCTCGTGGTGCTCGAAGTGCAGGTCGAGAAGCCGGCGCGGCAGTTCCACATCCGCGGGCAGCTCAGCTGGGCGCGACACACCGATCATCGCGGTTCGCCGGCGGCCTTCGGCGTCGACTTTCTCCCTGAGGACGACGCCTCGCGCGTGCGGCTGCTCGCGTTCGCGCGGCAGGAGCTCGACGGCGATCACACCCGGTCGGCGCAGCGCCAGCAGGTGTCACTGCAGGTGCGGCTCGTGCACGGTGGCGCGCAGCGAAAAGAGCACCTCGCAGACCTCTCGACCGGCGGCGCTTTCGTGCGCACGTGGAACCCGCTGCCGATCGGCGCGCCAGTGCAGCTGTTGCTGCGGCCACCGATGGCGTTGACGTCGCTTGAGCTCAACGGGCACGTCGCGTGGGTTCGCAGCGTCGGCGAGCACACCGGCATGGGCGTGGAGTTCACCCACGACGACGCCATGCGCGAGCGGCTCGCGCGGCTGCTGCAACGGCTCGCGCGCTGACGGCCTTCAGGGTGGCTGCTGTTGCAGCCGGGCCCGGCGATCGCGGTGGTAGTGCGACGCGCACAGCCCACGCGCCAGCACCGGCCGCTCACAATTCTCCACGGCGCAGCGGGGCACGTCTTCGCCACCGTCGCGCTCGGGCTCGACGGCGAACATCGCGGCGCCGACGGCGATGAAGCGCTCGACCTGGTTGCGCGAGAGCTGCGCGCGTCGCGCGAAGTCGAGCAGCCGCGCGTGAGAGGGGTCGCTCATGGCGCCCGCGCCTTCACGGAACAACTCGGCGACCGAGACCCCGAGCGCCTCGGCGATGGCCAGCAGCGTCTCGTAGCTCGGGCTGCGCTCGCCGCGTTCCAGCAGCGACGCGAAGCTGACCGAGATGTCGCAGCGCTTCGCGAACTCTTCCTGTGTGAGGCGCTGCGCTTCTCTCAACGCGCGCACCCGCCGGCCAAGCTGCTCGAGCGCTTGCTCTGACCGCGGCGTGTCCATCACTGGCAGTAGCCGTCGACGCAGCTTCCGCCCTGGCAGGTGTTGCCAGCGCAGCAGCGGTACGTCTGCAGACCGCAGCAGAAGCCCGACTCGCAGCCCAGGCCGGTGCCACATTGAGCGGGCGACGTGCACGCGGGCACGCACGACGACGTGCCAGGGCGGTCGGTGAAGTTGCGATCGCAGACGTAGCCAGACCGGCACGAGCTCTGCCCACCCGTCCACGCGCAGTCGTCGAGGCAGTACTTGTCGTTGCTGCCGGCGAACAGGCCGAACGACGTGCAGCTCGAGCCCGACCGGCAGCCACCGCTGCCGCTGCACGTCTCACTGCAGTAGCCGCCCTGCCACTGGTTGCCCGACTGCACGATGCAGCGGTTGCCGGGGCACTGTGAGACGTCGGTGCACGGGTCGCCGTTCGCGCTCGAGGTGCCGGTGCCGCCACCGCTGGTGCCGGTGCCGCCGCCGCTGGTGCCCGTACCGCCGCCGCTGGTGCCGGTGCCGCCGCCACTCGTTCCCGTTCCGCCACCGCTCGTGCCCGTGCCGCCGCCGGCGCCGCTGCCGCCGCCCGTCGAGCCAGAACCACCGCCCGTGCCGCCGCCGGCGCGACACGTGCCGCTCTGACAGGTCGTGCCGTTGAGGCAGGTGTTGCCGTTGCAGCACACGAAGCCGTCGCCACCGCAGCAGAAGCCGCGCGAGTCGCAGTCGGGGGCGAGGCCGCACTGCGTGACCGACGTGCACGCCGGGAAGCACACGGGCACGCCCGAGGTGCCGGCGTTCGCTTCGCACACGTAGCCGGAGCGGCACCCGCCGGGCGCGACGCCGGGGTTGCTGCACTGCTTGAGGCAGACCTTCGCCGGGCCGATGCCGCTGGGGTTCACGCCGCACTGGCTGCCGGCAAAGCAGTCCACCGACGTGGTGCACGCCTTGGTGCAATAGCCGCTGTCGAAGCCGACCTGCAGGCACGTGCCGTCGACGCACTGCGCGTCGGCGGTGCACGCCTCGCCGGTCATCTTGAGCTGATTGCCCGCGTCGGTGCCGGCGTCAGGCGTCGACTGCGCGACGCACACGTTGCTCTGACACACGGTGCCGCTCGCCGTGCAGGTGCCGCTGCAGCACGCCTGGCCGAGCCCGCCGCACACGCCGGCGTCCGTCGCAGGGGGCAAGCAGACGCCGCTCTGGCAGGTGAGCGCGAAGTAGCAAGCAGACCCGCTGGCACAGCACGCGAGGCCACGGGCGCCGCACGTCGGCTGGCCGGAGTCAGGCATACCCGCGTCGACGTTCTGCGCGCCGCCGTCGTCGATGACCACCACCGCGTTGGGATCTTTGACGCAGCTGCCCGCGCTGCAGAGCTGCCCAGGCAGGCACGCCTTGCAGACAGAGCCTTGCGTGCCGCACGCGGAGACCGACTGCGCCATCGACGGAAGACACTCACCGTCTTCGCTGCAGCAGCCGGAACAGTTGGCCATCGTGCACCGCACGGGTTGGGTCTCTCCGCAGGCGGCAAAGAGGAGCACGAGGGAGAGTCCAACGGTCGACGCTCGAATCATGGACGTCAACCTACACGCAGCCCTATCTTCCGCGCACCATGACTTCGGCCGACGCCGCGCATCACTATTTCAAGAAGGCCGCTCGCATCATGGACGTGGGCGAGCGCATTGAACGGTTGCTGATCACCCCGCTTCGCGACGTGAAGGTGCAGGTGTCGATCGAGCTCGACAACGGAGAGATCCGCACGTTCGCGGGCTACCGCTGCCAGCACGACAACTCGCGCGGCCCGATGAAGGGCGGCTTGCGCTACCACCCGCAGGTCGACGCCGACGAGGTGCAGGGCCTCGCGTCGCTGATGACGTGGAAGACCGCGGTGGTGAACCTGCCGTACGGCGGCGCCAAGGGCGGCATCTCGGTCGACCCGTCGCTGCTCTCGCTCAAGGAAATGGAGCGGCTGACGCGCAAGTTCGTCGATCAGATCCACGACGTCATTGGGCCGACGCGCGACATCCCCGGGCCCGACATGAACACCAACCCCCAGGTCATGGCCTGGATCATGGACCAGTACAGCAAGTACCACGGGCACTCGCCGGCGGTGGTCACCGGCAAGCCGGTCGAGCTGTACGGCAGCCGCGGCCGTGACTCCGCGACCGCGCGCGGGCTGCTGGCGGTGTGTCGTCAGATTCTTCAGGACGTCGGCCTGCCGATGAAGGGCATGCGCTTCGCGGTGCAGGGCTTCGGAAACGTCGGCAGCCACGTGGCGCGCCTCTTTCACGACGCGGGCGCGCAGCTGGTGGCCGTCAGCGACGCGTTCGGTGGCGTGCGCAACGAGCGCGGCCTCGACGTGCCGGCGCTGTTTGAGCACGTGAAGCGCCACGGCTCGGTGAAGGACTTCGGCGGCGGCACCACGTGTCGCAGCGAAGACATCCTCGTCACCGACTGCGACGTGCTGGTGCCCGCGGCGGTGGGCGGCGTCATCGACCGCCACGTCGCGAAGGAAGTGCGCGCGCGCATCGTGCTGGAAGGCGCCAACGCGCCGTGCACCCCCGACGCCGACGACGTGTTCGAAGAGCGCGGCGTGCTGGTGGTGCCCGACATCCTCGCCAACGCCGGCGGCGTGACGGTGAGCTACTTCGAGTGGGTGCAGAACCTCCAACACGTCACGTGGGACGAAGAGCGCGTCAACGGCGAGCTCGAGCGCGTGATGGCGGAGGCCTACGAGAAGGTCGGGCAGATCAGCCGCTCGAGAAAACTCCCGCTGCGCACGAGCGCCTACGTCCTGGCCATCGGTCGGGTCGGCAAAGCGACGGTCTTGCGCGGCATCTGACACGAGGGGGAACCCATGAGCATCTCGACGCAGCTGGTGAAGAAGCTGGTGCAGATCCCCATCTTCGGTGGCCTCACCGTCGCCGAGGCCGCGGAGTTCTTCGAGGTCGCTGTCGAGACCTCGAGCGGCGCAGGCACCACGCTCTTCCGTGAAGGCGACGACGGCGACGCGCTGCTCGTCATCCTCGAAGGTGAAGTGCAGGTCTCGCGCAAAGGCGTCGAGCTCGCGCGGCTGGGCAAGCACACCGTGCTGGGCGAGATGACGCTGGTGGGTGAAGGCGAAGCGCGCTCGGCCACCGCCACCGCGCTGAGCGACGTGAAGGCGCTCACCATTCCCAGCAAGCGCGTGCAGAAGATGCTGAAGCAGGACTCGGTCGCCGCGCTGAAGGTGGTGGCCAACCTCGCCGGCGTGATGAGCAAGCGGCTGGCCGCCATCAACGAGCGCGTGGTCGCCATGAGCGGCACCGGCACGCCCACAGGAAAGAAGAAGGAAGAGCTCGCCGACTTCGGGCGCATCCTCACCACGTGGCAGTTCTGATGCTGACGGCGCTGCTGACGCTCTCGTTGGCTGCAGCGCCCGGCGCGGCGCAGGCGACGGCGCTGGCCAAGGCGAAGAACTGGGAAGAGCTGTACCTGGGCTTCGCGACCGCGACGCCCGAGTCGGTGCCGAAGGGCGAGCGCCCGAAGGTGGCGAAGGCGTTGCTGGAAGGCTGCCTCGCGCTGCAGGGCGACGACGCGGTGATGGCCTACTCGCTGGGCGAGCGCAGCGTGGCGTTCGCGCCCAGCGCTGACGCGTTGTTCTGCACCGCGCTCACCGCCAAGCGCAGCGAGCAACGCGGCGCCTGTGAAGACGCGCTGCAGAAGGGCCTCAAGAGCTACGCGAAGGACGGCCGCTTCGGGCTCGAGCTGGGCCGCCTCTACATTGAAGACGGTCAGCCGGGCGAAGCCGCGGTGGTGCTGGCGCGCGTACCGACGAAGTCGAAAGAGAGCGCGGAGGCGAAGCGGCTGCTCGTCGGCCTCTCGGGCAACTCGGCCATCCCCACCGAGGGTGGCAGCAAGCGCAGCAACCCCGACGACGACGGCGCCACGCAGGTCGCCAACTTCCGCAAGCCGCCCTCGGAGCTGCCGCGCTCGACGAGCCTCACCTACGAGAGCTCCGTCGACGAGACCGGCCGCCGCGTGCGGCAGAACCAGTACTTCCGCTTCCTCTATTTCAACCAGACGCGCGATTTCGGTCAGCGCGCCGACTACGAGGGCCGCGTGCAGGCCGCGCTCGAAGAGTCGCGCACCAACGTGCAGCGGCTGCTCGGCGTGGCGCGTGACAAGCCCTGCGACGTCATCCTCTATTCGCGCGAAGAGTTCCGGCTGCACCACGGGCCGCAGTTCGCCCAGGCCGTCGCGGGCTTCTATTCGGAAGACGCGATCCGCATGAACGACTCGGCGGAGATCAACGTGCGCAACCGCGCGGTGCTGGTGCACGAGTACGTGCACGCGGTGATGGACGAGCTCATCAACTTCAACAGCCGGGCGCTGCCGGTGTGGGCGCACGAAGGCACGGCGGAGTTCATCGAGTGGCGCTACCTCGGCAGCGAAGACCCTCCGCGCGGAGAGCTCTCGATGCTGCGCCAGATGGCGCACGAGAACCAATTGCCCAGCCTCAAGCAGCTCGAGAACGGCCCGCTGGTCGGCATGCGCAACCCGTCGGTGATGTACGCGCTGTCGGCGCTGGCGGTGAAGCAGCTCGTGCGGCGCGGCGGCATGTCGCGGCTCATCGAGCTGTTCCGCGACGCGGGCCGTGGTACGCCCTTCCCGCAGGCCGTCGAGAACCACTTCGGCATCACCATCGAGCGCCTCGATGAGGTGCTGCTGGACGAGCTCCAATCGAAATGACGGGTTGCGGCAAAACGAGAATTTCATCAACGACGATGCCGGGTTAGGCTGCCGGCCGTGTCGGACACGCAAGCGGCCATGCGGGAGTTCCGCTTCCTCGATGAGAAGCGGAAGACGAACGGGCTCACCGCAGCCGAAGAATCTCGATGGCAGGAACTCGGCGCGGCGCTCGGCATTGATCTGAGCGCGTCGATTCAGCCTGCCGGGTACTACGGCGCAGACGGCCTCTGGTACCAGTACCCGCAGGGCTACGACCCCAACGCCGCCTGGCAGCAACAGCAGCAGCCGCAGTGGGGCGCGCCGCAGGGCTACTACCCGCCGCAGCAGCCCTATTACGACCCGAACACCGGCGCGTACTACCCGCCGCAGCAACCGCAGTACGCGCAGGGCTACCCGCCGCAGCAGCCGTATTACGACCCGAACACGGGCGCGTACTACCCGCCGCAACAAGACCCCTACGCGCAGCAGGCGTACCAGCAGCAGGCCTACGAACAACCGGCCGCTGGGTACGAGCAGCCAGCGCCCGTGTACGAGCAGGCGCCGCAAAACTATGAGCAGGCGCAGCAGGCCTGGGGCTTCACGCCCGCAGCGCCGGCACCGCAACCGGCGTGGCCGCAGCCCACCGCGCCGCAATTTCCAGCGCCCGCGATCGAAGCGCCGGTCGCACCCGCAGCGGCGCCGGAAGCCGTCGAAGAGGTCGGCAACGACGACGTGATGGAGATCTCCGACGAGGAGGTCATGGAGGTGCCGGTGACGGCGCCTCCGGCCACCGCCGTCGCCCGCGCCCCGGCGCCCGCCCCTCGGCTGGAGCTGGATTCTGTCGAGGATCTGCAGAAGGCGTTGCTCGACGACAGCCCGGCGCCCGCCGCGGCGCCGCAATCGTCACCGTCGGAAGAGTTCAAGTTTGATCTCCCGGCGGAGGACCTGCCCTCGTCGTTCTCGAGCGAAGCGCCGTCGATGAGCGGCTTCGTCGCGGCCGCGGCGGAGCGCGTCGCGAGCGCGCCCTTCAGCGCTGAGCCGCTGCCTGCGCCGGTGCCGTCCGCGCCGAGCTTCTCGATCGACGAAGACATCAGCGCCGATGCGCCCCTGGCGATCGAGCCGTCGTTCGACGCTGCGCCGCTGGCTCCGTCAGCGGACTCGGTCGCCGCCATCGCCGCCCCCAATGAGACGCCGTCGCTGCTCGGCGACCTCGATGGAAGCCCTGAGTTCGTCGCCGTGACCGCTCCGTCCGCTCCGGTTGAGAGCGACACCTTCGCGGCGCCGTTCGAGGTCGCAGCGCCCATCGTCGACGTCGAAGCGAACGCACCGGTGCCGGTCGAAGTCGCAGCGCCGTTGCTCGAGGTCGACGCGTTCGCCGCTGCACCGGTGGAAATCGCTGCGGCGACGGTCGAGGTCGAAGCGTTCGCCGCTCCCGTGGAAGTCGCTGCGCCGACCGTCGAAGTCGACGCGTTCGCTGCGCCGGTGGAAGTCGCTGCGCCGACCGTCGAGGTCGAAGCCTTCGCCGCGCCGACCGTCGAACTCGACGCGTTCGCCGCGCCCGTGGAAGTCGCTGCGCCGACCGTCGAGGTCGAAGCCTTCGCCGCGCCGACCGTCG
>CAYWON010000103.1:0-88 GCA_964459885.1 uncultured Archangium sp. | reverse complement strand
AAGTCGAAGCGTTCTCCGCGCCCGTGGAAGTCGCTGCGCCGACCGTCGAAGTCGAAGCCTTCGCCGCGCCCGTGGAAGTCCCTGCGCC
>CAYWON010000102.1:751-25332 GCA_964459885.1 uncultured Archangium sp. | reverse complement strand
GCGCAGCGTAACCGCGCGCAACGAGCCGACTTCGGAACGAGCTTCTTAGTAGGTGACGTGCGCTTCGTGGTCGGCGAGCCACTCGTCGTGCGAGGTGCCGTCGTGGTGACGCCAACGGCGCAGCAGCGTGTTGAGCCGCCAGCGGGTGCCGTCGCCGCGCGACTCGAAGCGGTGGTGGCGCTCGACGAGCTCGATGGTGAAGGGCAGCGGCGCCTCGGCGTGGAAGGCGCCGTGCAGCGCGCCGTCGTGAATCGAGAGTCGCAGCGTCAGCGCCTGGCTCGTCTCGTTGCTGAAGCAGAGGTCTTTGCGCGGGAAGAAGACGGTGGCGCCGCAGCCGAACGGGACGCTGCGCGAATCGTCGGGGAAGAGGTCGAGCGCGTGCCGATGCCGCTCGATGATGCGCGCGCCGGCGTGCAGCGAGAGGAAGAAGAGGAGGTTGGCGACCTGACAGAGGCCGCCACCACCGCCGGCGGTCAGGCGCTCGTCGTGCAGCTCCGGGCCGGTGGCGAAGCCGCGCGCGCGCCACGGCGGGCCGATGTGGCGGTGCCACGAGAAGGTGTCGCCTGGCTCGAGGCGCAGGCCGTCGAGCAGCTCGACCGCGCGGCGCACGTTCTGTTCCTTGGCGCGCTGGAGTGAGTCGTCGTAGGCGGTGCGCTCACGGCGCAACGGCGTGCTGCGCTGGGTGACGACGTGTGTCGGCGTGGTGGTGGCGTACGCGAGGTGCGGCCGCTTCAGCAGCGCCAGCATCTCGGGCCACTGCAGCAGCGCGACGCGCACCGGCACGGGGACGACGCGGCGGACGAGGCGGCGCAGCACGGGCGAGGCCATAGCGCGGCGGGCGCTCCCTCTCTATTTCAATAATAGTTTCAAGGCGTTGATGTGTGTGGGTGCTCTGGCGCCGATGTACGCAACCGCCGACCAGGCCCGCGCGACAATTCCGCATGAGCTCGATTGGGAAGAACATCAACGCCGTGTTCCCGGAGCTGTCGCGGGCGAAGGTGGTGGCAGAGCGCATGTACGACGTCGAGTGGGCTGGCACGCGAAAGAGCACCGGGCAGCAGGTGCATGAGCGGAAGCTCGACCTCGACGGTGACGGGAAGGCAGACGTGGTCGCCGAGCGCTTCACTGACGTGAAGACCGGTCGCTTCTCCGACGCGTACACCTTCGAGAACACCAACCGCGTCAACCACGACAAGGTCCTCTTCCACACCGACAGCGCCGGCGTGGTGCGCCACGAGTTTCACCGAGACGCCAACCGGCAGGTGAACCTGTGGGACTCGAACGGAGACGGGAAGCTTGATGGCAAGTCGGTGCGGACGCCCGACGGTACGCTCGTGCAGCGCGACGACTCGAACGGCGACGGCACCATCGATCGTGAACGTACGCTTTCGATCGACGGCGCCATCTCGCAGCGGTCCATCGTCACTGACCCATTCTTCGAAGACGAGAACTGACGCGCGGTGCTGCGTGGCGCCCTGATGCGACTGGGCGCGCTCGTCGCGCTGTCTTTCGTCGCGCGCCTGCACCTCTTCCTCTCGAGCGCCGAGCCGACCGGCTGGGACGGCTACGCCTGGGTCATTCAGGTGCAACGCCTCGTCGCTGAAGGCCAGCTGCACTGGGCCGACGCGAGCTGGGTCACGTACTTCCTCGGCGCGCTGCACGTGGTGGTGCCGTCGCCCATCATCGCGGTGAAGCTGGGCGCGTGTGTCCTCGCCGCGCTCGTCGTCCCCGCGGCGTGGCGGCTCGGCGGCTGGCCGCTCGCGCTGTGGGCCGCGCTCTCGCCGACGCTGACGCACCTCGCGGGTGACTTCCCCAAGTCGCTCGCGCTCGTCGCGCCGCTCTTTCTCGCGCTCTCTTCACGCAAGCTGGCGCACGCCGTCGTCTTCGCGCTCATCGCCGCGCTGGCACATCGCCTCGGCGCGGTCTTCGTGGGCGTCGCCGCGCTCGGTGCGCTCGCGGGTCAACTGACGCTCACCTGGCAGGTGCGGCGCTTCGTCATCGTCGGCGTCGTCACCGCCCTCATCTTCGCTGCCGCGAGCGCCTTCTTGCCGGGCCTCTTGCATCCGCAAGACCTCGAGCGCGTCACCGGACAGTTCTCGTCACCACACCTGCTGCCGTGGCCGTACTTCTCGCTCAGAGAAACGACGTGGCCGCAGCGCCTCGAGCTGCTCGTCGGTTGGCCCGCAGTCGTCGTCGGCGTCTCCCGCTTCCTGAAAGAGCCGGGCGAGCGCGCCCGCACGGCTGCGCTGCTGGCGCCGCTCCTCGTCTGCGTCTTCCCGTTCTGGCGTCACGACGTGCTCGACCTCGGCTACCGGCTCTCGCTCTTCACGCCGTGCTTCGCCGCGCCAATGCTGCTGCGACAGTTCAAGTTGAACCGGTTTCTTGTCGTCGCCTTGCTGCTCGTCACCACGCCGCTCGCGCGCAGCGGCTTCGACGTCAGCTCGACGCCGCCGTACGCCCGGTGGCGCGCGCTCATCGACCGCATTCCTCGCCCGCTTCCGCCGCTGCTCATCACGCCGACGGGCTTCAACTTCTTCTACGACTTCGTCACCGGCCACGACGCGCTCGCCTGGAGCCCGGAAGCTGCGATTCCCCGCGAGACGACGTGGCGTCTGGCTTACGGCCTCACCGACGGCGAGTGGCTGGAGTTCGCGGAAGGTCTGTCGCCGCCGCCGCAACGCCTCGACGCGTCGGTGGTCTACGTGCGCGAAGACGTCTGGGAAGCGGTGCGTACGCGCGCGCTGCAAGACCCCGACGAAGACCTGCACGCCCGCATCAACGACGCGCGCAACCCGTCACGCGTGCGACCGGCCTCGATGCTGCGCAACCGCTGACGTCACTCCCACTTCACGCGGTACGTCGCGCCCAGCCCACGGAGCTCGACGAAGGTGATGGTGCCCGTGCGCCCCAACACCTCGAGCGCCGCTTCGAGGATGCCGACCCAGTAGCTCGGCATGTCCTGCACGTCGTTGATGGTGATGAGCGCCTCGTTGTTGCCGAGCAGCTCCGAGGTGGCCTTGCTGTAGTTGTTGGCCGTCGAGAACGCGCGGTCGAGCCGCATGATGGCGCGCTCGGGGCCGACGAGCCGAATCATCGCCGACGCGGCCTTGCCCAGCAGCGTCGACTGCCACCCACGAATCGCGCACAGCCCCAGCATGCGCAGCTGCTCGACCCACGGCTCATCGGGCCAACCTTCCTCGGCGATGATGCGCATGAAGCGCTCCATCTCGAGGCCGGGAATCGCGGGCGGCAGCTTGTCGACGTCGAGGCCCGCGTCTTTCAACCGGGCGCGCGTCTTCGCGGTGAAGCGCTCGCCCATGCCCTTCATGTAGCCCTCGACCAACGACGGGAAGACGTACCGGTCCTTCCACACCGCGAGGTCGCGCTCACCGGCCATTGGCGATGTCTCGCAGGCCCAGCTGCTCGGTCAACGCACCGTCGAAGAAGCCGCGCGGGTTGAACGTGCGGAACCCCGACACGAAGTTCTTCACACCCACGCCGTAGTTCTTCTCGAACAGCGCGCGGCCCATCGGGTTCTGCTGGCCCCAGTGCGGCCGGCCGCCCCAGTTCTGCATCATGTACGTGGCGTAGCGGTCGAGCGTCTGCACCGCGTTGGGCGTGCCTTTCAGCACCGGCACCTCCAGCATGATGGTGTCGCGCGCGTACTGCGGCGAGAGGTAGTCCTCCGAGGCCTTCACCCAGCGCATGCCCATGGGCGAGCTGACCCACTGGTTCTGCGCTTTCCAGCTGTTGATTTCACCCACCAGCGCGCGGAGGCACGCGTCGGCGTCTTTCGCGTCGAAGCCGAGGCTCGCGGCGTACACCGGCAGCGTGTTGGGCGCGCCGAAGTCGAGCGCCTGCGGCGACGGCATCACCACGTCGGTGGCCACCGTCGTCTTGAGGCCTGAGTCGAGCAGCGCCGGCAGCGCGCCCGGCGCGATGGAGATGAAGAGGCGCAGCAGGTCGGTGAGCGGGTTCATGCCGCCCATCTCGATGCCCCAGCCGCGCTTGCCGCGGGGCGCGTCGGTGGTGCGGCGCAGCGTGGTGACGACGCAGGTGGGGCTCGTCTTGCCGTCGTTGAGGTACGGGTTGATCCAGACGTGCAGCGAGTGGATGTTGGGGTCGACGAGCTGCTGTTGCACCGTCGGCCACACGGCGTCCCATGTGGTGAAGATGCGCGACTCGTTCAGGTTGAACTTCGGCTGCGTGCGCACGGTCACCGCGTAGACGACGCCGAGGTGGCCCTGGCCGCAGCGCGCGGCGTGGAACAAGCCGTCGTCCTGCACGATGTCGAAGGTGGGCGCCGGGTACTGCGCGCGCCACTTCGCGACGTCGCTGATGCCGTTGGTCCGCTCGACGCGCACCAGCCGCACCTGGTTGCCGTCGTTGAGCGTCGCCAGCTCGACGGCCTCAATCATTCCCGACATGCCTTGAATCGAGAGCCCCGAGCCGTGGCCACCGGCCGACGCGCAGCCCATGAACGTGAGGCCGCCGAAGCCCGGCTGCTGCAGCAGCGCGCGACCCTGCGCCGTCAGCGCGGCGTTCAGCTTGTCGATGGTGATGCCCGCCTCGAAGCGGAAGAGCTGCGAGCTGTCGACGGTCGACTTGAGCAGCCCTTCTTCGAGCGGCAGCACGTCGTCGAGGCCGATGCAGTGCACGAGCGTGTCGATGGTCCAGCACGCGTTGGCGAAGCCCCAGCCGTCACCCATCGCGCGCAGGCCGCGCAGCTGCGCGACGGACCTCCGCAGCGTGTCGAGCAACGCGTTCAAGTTGGTGGGGTTGGCCAACGCGCGCGGCATCGGCATGTGCGTGTTGTGCAGGTTGAACGTCGCGTCGGGTTGCTCCGCGCGGAACGCCGACGACCAGACCGGGTGCACCGCGAGCTGCGGCTTGGCCTGGCTCGAGAGCTGCGGCTCGTTGGCCAGCATGTTGACGAGCGCGTCGGCGTTGGCCTGCGTGGGCTGCGTGCGCATCGCTTCGAGGGCGGACAGGTACTGTTGAACGGGCATGGTGGGTCCCTTCGGGCTGCTTGGTTCGAGCTGCGGTGGGAAGGCTTCAGTTCGACGCGTCGCAGGCGCGCACGGCGTCGGGCGTCGTCGCGGCGCGCGCGCACGTCATGAACGTGGCGTCGTTGTTCTGGCAGCGCGTGATGCAGCGGTTCTTCACCGCGCTCGTCTGGAACTCGCTGCCGCCGAGGTGGCTCGCGTACGCGGTGCAGTCTTCGTCGCAGGCTTCACCGGTCGGCGTGCACTGCGTCGGGCCACCCGGCACGAAGTTCGGTTCGGCCGGGCGGGGCCCCAGCGTCTGCACGTCGCAGCCGTAGGTGAACGGGCGCGCGGTGATGACGAGGCAGTCTTCGCGCTCGGGGCGCTTGTCCTGCTCGAGCACCGCGCCGATGAAGCCGTGCGCGCCCTTGGTGGCCAGCAGGTCATTCACCGCGATGGACAGCGCGTTGTCGCCGCAGCCCGTGCCCACCACCGGCGGGTAGATCATGTACGGCCGTTCAACATCGAGGTGCGTCAGCTCCGGCATCAGCCGCGGCTGCACGCTCGAGCACGCCGACAAGAGACACAGCGACACCGACACAGCCCCCAGATGCGTTCGCATGTAACCGCAAGGCTACGTGCGCCGTGGTGACGCATGAAGAGAGAAAGTTTGTTCAGCGCGAAGAAAGCCCGAAGCGCACCACGTCAGGCCGCGGCTGACAGCGCGCCGACGGTTCACGCCACAGCTCCACGCCCCGGCGGTCGCGCGTCACGAGGTCGCCGCCTTCGCAGCGTGAGAAGCGCTGCACGATGCGGTCAGGCAGCTCGCGCGTGCACGCGTTGACCTGTCGAGAGATGAGGACGCCGTCGTTGGTGCGGCGCACGCGGTCGACGCCTTCGCACTGCACGACGGTGCAGGCGTTGACGGCGCGGCTGACCTGCAGGCCGTCGTTGGTGCGGCGCACGCGGTCGCTGCCTTCGCACTGCAGCGTGGTGCAGCCGTTCACTTCGCGGCGCGTCTCGACGCCGTCGCGGTTGCGGCTGACGCGGTCAGCGCCTTCACACGCGATGGTGACGACGGGCGGCTGCGTGGGCGGCGTCGGCGGCGGCATGCGGCAGGTGAGGACGGCGGCGACGAGGAGCGTGGTGACCATGCAGCCTTCAACGCGCCAGCCGCGCGGTGGATCTACCGACTCAGGCGCACATCTCCCCACGTGGCGAGCGCCGTAGAGTCGCGCCAAATGGCCATCACGGAGCTGGAGGCGAGGGCGGAGTGTCGGATTGGTCACGTGGGGCCGGTGCTGGTCACGTGCTGGTACTCGGTGGTGACGGTGGCGGCGCTGGACGCCGTGCAGGTGCACTTCCTCGAGCTGGCGAAGCGCTACGAGCACATCACCGTCGTCACGCTGGGCGTCAACCTCACGCGCGCGCCGCAGCCCGACGTGCGCGAGCGCGTGAAGGTGCTGCACCCCACCATCGCCAAGCACCGCATCGGCAACATCGTGGTGATTCTCGCCACGGGCCTCGGCGGCATCCTCGCGCGCTCGTTCGTCGCGGTGCTGAGCCTGTTCACGCAGGAGAACATGCTGGTCGTCGCGTCAGGCGAAGAGGCCGCAAAGGTGGCGCGCGGGCTCGCCAAGCAGGTCGATGAAGTGAAGCGCAACGCGACGCTGGGCGCGGACCTCGCGGCGTACGCGAAGCTGCCGGCGCCGACGCTCTCGCAGCGGCCGACGGGGTGACACGCGCGGAAAGACGCGAGCCCGTGCCGGGGTGAGTCACTATGGTGACCACATGGTCACCGTCTCCAAGCTCCCGCCGGCGCCGCCTTCCATCGAAGACGCAGGAGGCGCGCCGCGCTTCGGCACCTACGAAGGCGCGCTCGACGTCGTCGACCTGAAGCGCCTGCGCGGCAGCTACGCAGCCAGCGCCGTCGACCGCCTGCGCATGCGGAAGAAATGGACGTACGGCTTCGTCGCCACGCGAGAAGTGGCCGCGTTGTTCGCTGTCGTCGACCTCTCGTACTCGGCCAACGCGTTCGCGCTGGCGCTCGACTACACGACGGGCCGCGTGCTGGCCGACGTCGGCGTGCTGGGCCTGCCGAAGGTGATGACGAAGGTGAACGGCCACCCCGGCGCTGGCCTCGACGTCGAGTTTCGTCGGCCCGATGGGCACTGGCGCTTCTGGCGCGACTTCGGCGACGAGCGCTTTCACGGCTCGGTGAAGCTCGGGCTGCCGGGGCCTTTCACGCGCCCGAAGTTGGACCTGCGCTGGAGCCTGCTCGCCGCTGGCGCGCCGCCGCCGCTCACGGTCATCGCGCCGGTCGATGGTGGCGTCGTCAACGTCACGCAGAAATGGGCGGGGCTGCTGGCGTCGGGCGCACTCGAGGCCGACGGCCGCCGCTTCTCGCTCGACGGCGGCGTGGGCGGCATGGACTACACGCACGGCTACCTCGCGCGCGAGACGTCGTGGCGCTGGGCCTTCGTGTGCGGCCGGCTCGACGACGGCACGCCGTTGGGCATCAACCTCGTCGAGGGCTTCAACGAGTCGCGCGACGACGTGAACGAGAACGCGCTGTGGCTCGGCGACCGGTTGATTCCGCTGGGCCGCGCGCGCTTCACGTGGAACCCCAACGCGATTCTTGATGGCTGGCAGGTGCGCACCACCGACGGCGTGTTGGACCTCTCGTTCAAGCCGTGGGCCGCGCACCAGGAGCTGCGCGACCTGAAGGTGGTGAAGAGCGCGTTCAAGCAGCCGGTCGGCCTGTGGCAGGGCGAGGTGAAGGTGGACGGCCGCAGCTACACGTTCAAGGACGCGCCGGGCGTGGCGGAAGACCAGTCGGTCCGTTGGTGACCTGAGCATCGTCAGACGTCGGGGGAGCGTCGTGTTGTTACAGGTGCGCCATGGCCCACCGCACGCAAGACGTCCTCCGGTTGATTGCTGGCACCTTGACCGTCGACGAAGTGGCCACGCGCCACGGCGTCACGGCTGCGCAGGTCGAGCGCTGGCGTGACGACTACTTGTGGGCGGTTGATCAACTCGCGTCGCAGCGCGCGCCGCGCCGTCGCTTCACGGTGCTCGCGGTCGTCGCCTCCGTCGCGCTCGCTGGAGTGCTCGGCTTCTCGAGCGACGCGTGGGCGCAGAGCTGCGGCGCGACGCTGCCGTACGGGTTGACCGCGTTCTGTCCCAACTCGCCGGCGGTCGCGACGCAGGTGAACAACAACTTCGGCCGCGTGGTGCAGCTGCTCGAGCAGAAGGTCGGCACGGCCAACACCACGTCGGTGGCGATGACGGGGCCGGTGACGTCGAGCGGCGCGGTGACGGTCAACAACACCGTGAGCGCCAACACGTTCGCCACCACGGGCACGCTCAACTTCTCGAACAGCACCGGCGCGGTGACGTGGCCGTCGGGCACCGTCGGCTCGAAGCTGCGCATGGCGAGCGACGTGCACGAGCTCGGCGTGCAGAACCAGACGACGTACCTCCGCTCGTCGGGCGGCTTCTCTTTCTACAAGGGCGGCTCGTTCTCGACGTCGGGCGCGGGCGCGGGCGGCACCGAGTCGTTCACCATCGACGCCAACGGCACTGCGTCGGCCGCGGCAGGGCTGCGCTCGCGCGGCACGACCGTCATCCGCGACGTGACGACGTGCTGCACGGGCAGCGGCGGCTGTTGCCCCGGTGGCTACGCGCAGGTCGGCCCCGACCTGAACCAGGGCGCGGGCGGTTCGTTCTGTTTTCTGTGCGTGCAGCGCGCCGACTGAACGCGCGCATGCGCTTCGTCAACGACGGTGGCGCGCACTTCTCTAAGCTGCCGCGATGACGACGACGCTGCATCGCCTCGGAGAGATTCACGAAGCCACTGAGCTGTACGTGCGCCAGAAGCACGAGCTCGCCGAGATGTTCGGCTTCGAGACGCGGAACAAGTACGCCATCAGCACGCCTGACCGTCGCGAGCTGGCGTACGCCGCCGAGCAGCAGAAGGGCTTCCTCGGCGCGCTGGCGCGGCAGTTCTTCGGCCACTGGCGCACGTTCGAGATCATCTTCTTCGGCAACGACCGGCAGCCGCTCTTCAAGGCGGTGCACCCGTTTCGCTGGTTCTTTCAGCGCCTCGAGGTCTTCGCCGACGACGGCACGCTGCTGGGCGCGGTGCAGCAGCGCTGGGCGTGGTTCCGCAAGTCGTTCGACGTCGAAGACGCGCGCGGCAACGTGCTGCTCGAGATGCGCGCGCCCATCTTCTCGTTCTGGACGTTCCCCTTTACGCGCAACGGCACGCAGGTCGCCGCCATCGAGAAGAAGTTCTCGGGCGCGCTGACGGAGCTGTTCACCGACAAGGACAACTTCCGCGTGTCGATGACGTCGGCGCTCACCCACGTGGAGCGCGTGCTGGTGCTGGCGGCGGCCATCTTCGTCGACCTCCAGTACTTCGAGCGCAAGGCCGAGTGATTCACAGCAGCCGCTTCGACTTCATCCAGTCGGCGACGGCCTCGAGCGTCTTGGGCCGGTGGTCCTGCACGCCGCGCGACCACTCGTATTTCTGTTGGTAGCCGTTCGACTTCGCGGCGGCGTCTCCAAAGAAGCTGCTCGCTTTGTAGGAGCCGTCCTTCGCCGGCTCGATGGCCTTGATGATGACGACCAGCTCACGCACCTGGCTGGCGAGCTCGGGCTTGTTGAGCTGTTGCAGCAGCTGACCCGGCTTCAACTTCAGGTGCGCTTCGAGCTGCGTGAGGAACGGGCCGACGTTGCGGCGGTTCTTCTGCAGCAGGTCTGACAACGGCGCGGCGATGCTGTCGTGCACGCCCGCGGCTTTGAGGAAGGCCTTCGCGTCGGCTTCGTCGGCAGCCTCTGCGGCGTTGGCCTTGCGCGACGCGAAGACCCAGCCGGCGATCATGCTGCCCACCGTCAACAGCGCGCCGGGAATCTGCCCACCCGGCGTCAGCATCATGAGCGCGCCAGCCGAGGACATGAAAGCGGTGCCCGCTTCCTGGAAGTTGCCCTTCGCGAGCGAGTGGATGCCGCTGGCGAGGTCGAACGCGCCGGCGACGACGCCGAGCTTCTTCGACGCGCCTTCCGCGAAGCCCTTGATGGCCTCACCGCGCCCGATGATGGACAGGCCGAGCGCGACCGAATCAGCGCCGGCCTGCAGGCCCGAGTTGATGTTCTTCAGCTTGTCGATGGCGCCGTCGCCGAGACCGTCGGTCGCGAGGCTGTACGCCGACAGCGCGATGCCGATGCCCTTGAGCGACTTCGAGAACGCGCCGTCGGCCGGCACCAGCGGCGTGCCTTCGATATCCATCACGGCCTTGTTCAGCGCTGCGCCTGCGCCGTCGCGGCCCTTCAACATGCCCACCATCGCGCCGCCGAGCGCGTCCGCCTTCGCCGGGTCGACGCCCATCAGCTTCGCGTAGCGCGCGATGTCGGCGACCTTCTCCATCGCCAGCGGCAGGTTGCGCTGCGTCAGCTTCGCGGCGTCGAGCGCGAGCGTGCGCATCACTGCGGTGCCCAGCGTGCTGGCGAGGCTCTCGCCGGTCTTCACCGTCTTCGCGTGCGCCATCGCCGACGAAATCCAGCTCGGCTCGCCCTTCGCTTCTTTCGCCATCGCGGCCTTGAGCGCGGCCTCGCCGGCCTTCGAGTCGCTCAACACACCGGTGCGCTCGAGCAGCACGCCCGCTTCCTTCTTCAGCGCCTTCTCGCCCTCGGTCTGCGGCGTGGACTTCACGAGCGCGCCCGCGAGGTCGAGGCTGCGGGTCAGCTTCTCGGCCGCGCGCGCGTGGTCGCCGTAGGCCTCGCGGTGTCGCGTCTGAAACGCGTCGATGGCCTTGCGCTTCTGCGCGTCGGTCATCATCGGCCCGAAGCCGGCGACCAACATGCCGAGCTTCGCGTTGAGCCCCTCAACCTTCTTCTGCTTCGCGTCGAAGTCGGCCCGCAGCGCCTTCAGCTCCGTGGCGACGCCTGTGGCGAGCGTCGACGCGGCCTGCGGGTTTCCGACGGCGTGCAGCTCGGCGATGAGCCGGTGCGCGAGGTCGCCGCGGCCCGTCTCACGCATCGTCTGTCGCAGGTTCGCGAGGTGCCCACGCGCGAACGCGTCAGCGCTCAGGCCCGTCGACGCCTGCGCCAACGCGTGCGCGATGTCTCGCTCGACGTCGACGCCGCCGTCTTGTGCGATGGCCGCCAGCGCGCGCAGCTCGCCGATGCCGCCGTGCTTCGCCAACTCAGGGAGCTGCTTCTTCACTTCGTTCCACAACGCCGCCGTCACCTGCGGGTCGCCGTTGAGCGCGAAGCGGTGTTGCACCGTGACCAGCGCGTCGTACGGCGTCTTGGCGCTCTGGAAACGGGAGATGGCGGCGGCCGCGGCTTCATCGCGCGTCAACGACGCGACGGCGGTGTCGACGTTGCGGAACGGCGGCGGCTTGAGCTCGAAGACCGCGGCCAGGTTCGCTTCCTGCTGCGCGGTGACGGAGGCCTTCGTCGTCGAGGTGGCGGCCTTCTTCGCCGCCGCGAGCTCGGTCTGCGCGCCGGCCAGCTTCAGCTCGACGCCGTCGAGTTGCTGCTTCGCGGCGCTGGCGCCCGCGTCGAACGGGTTGCTGGCTTGCTGCTTCAACGTCGCGAGCTGCCGTTCGAGCTGCGCGACCTGCGCCGACAGCGTGGCCACCTTCAGCTGCGCGTCGGTGGCGGTGCTGGTCGCGCGCGTGGCGTCTGCGTGTTTCTGCGTGGCGTACGTCGGCTTCGGGGCGGCGGCGTTGATGCGCGGAGACATGGCGACCTCGCTTCAAGAAATCGGGTTCACCCGAGTCCTCGAAAGGCGCCCACAAAACCGGACATCGACAGCGATTTCGCGCGGCTACGCGCGCCAGGTGACGAAGTACGAGCAGGTGGGCGGCTCGCCCAGGCGCTGGTCGACGCGCATGTCGGTGGCGTTGATCAACTCGCCACCACCCGTGATGACGCCGCGAAAGAAGCCCGGCATCGTGCCCACGTCGTTGAACCAGAGCTCCACCGACTGCGGGCCGTGCACGGTCACCCTCGTGTCGATGTAGTTGCCGCCGGTGCGGAAGTTCTTGGTCATGCGCTCGAGCGAACGTCGCGCGCCGATGACCTTCATCACGCCCACCATCGCCGCGCCGATGAGCGTCGACGAGTAGCCGTGCATGAAGATGCGCCCCAGCTCGAAGAACGACGCGTCGTCGTCGAGGCCCGGCAAGACGAACGGCGCGACCGCTCGGCACGCGCGCTCAAACGTCTCGGCGGTGTACGCGACGGCGAGCTTGTCGACGTCGATGCCGGCGTCACGTGCTGCGGCCTTCGCGTTGGGCGTCAGGCGCGCGCCGAGCCCGCGCCCGAACAGACCTTCCACCGCGTGGGAGAACCAGAGCCGTTCCGCCATGACTGTCAGCGTAGCGATTCGGTGCCGCATACGCAGGCTGACGCGCGAACGTGACCTGAGCGAAGCTCTGCGTCCCCTCGAGCCTTCGGAGCTGCCGATGCGTCGCGCGCTGCTCGCAACCTGTGTCTGTCTGTCTGCCTGTGTGGGCACCATCATCGAGCCGCCGGCACCGATGGATGGCGGCGTCGTGCTCGAAGACGGCGGTGTCGTGCCGCCCGGTGACGGAGGCACGGTTGATCAATCGGGCTGCGCGGTGGAGCAACTGCTCGCCACGCGCTGCGCGTCCTGTCACGGCAACCCACCGTCGAACGGCGCGCCGGTGGCGTTGATGTGGCTCTCATCGTTGCGCGCGCCGTCGCAGCTCGACGCCACCAGGACGAACGCCGAACGCTCGCTCATTCGTATGCACGCGGGCGAGATGCCGCCGGGCGCGCCAGCGTCGCCCGACGAGGTCGCCCAGCTCGAGGTGTGGGTCGCCGCGGGCATGCCGGCGTGCACCAACACCGACGCGGGCGTCATCACCGACGGCGGCGTCGTCGAAGAGCAGTCGCCCAACCTGCTGCCGCAAGACGCGCTGTTCCAGTGCACGGGCGCGCAGTCTGACGCGCCGACGCGCATTCGCCGGCTCGACCGGTGGCAGGTGACGCGCAACGTGGGCGGCGCGGTGACGCGCAGCTGGACCGGCTTCAGCTTCTACGACAACCCGTTCGACCCCAGCGGCGGCGACCCCTACAGCACGTGGACGCGCGACGAGTCGGTCGACGAAGCGACGGTCGAGCTGTTCCTCCCCATCATCGTGGAAGCGGGGCCGCCGTGGGCCGGGCCGTACACCGGCGACAACCGGCTCGAGCGCCTGCGCCTCGATGCGTCGCTGCGTTGCATGTACCAGAACGACCACCCGACGCCGGCGTGCGTGCGCCACTACCTCTCGGAGTTCCTCACGCACGGCGTCTACTTCCGCCCGCCGCGCACCGATGAGCTCGACCGCCTGCAGGCCTTCGCCACCACGGTGCTCGCGCAAGAAGGCGACGCCGGCACTTCGGTGCGCACGCAGACCATCACGCGCATCTCGAACGCTGCGTGGCTCACCACGGGCGCGCTGTTCCGCGAAGAGATGGGCGAGGCGACCGATGCGGGCCGCGTGTCGCTCACCGCGTGGGAATTGGCGCAGCAGCTGACCTACGCCGTCGCGTCGCGCGGCCCGGGCGCGACGCCGCTGTGGAAGTACCCCGACTACTCGGCCGACCCGGAAGGGCACCTCGCCGACGTCGGCGAAGCGGCGGTCGAGGGCGGCATCTTCGACGACGCGGTGGTCGACACGCTGTTCCGTCGTCACGCTGCGGGCACCGACGCCACGCGCTTCGACCTCGTGCAGGACTGGGGGCCCGGCAAGCGCAGCACGCGCGGTGAGTACTGGCTCGGCGACGGCCTCTCGCGCTTCTTCCGTGAGTGGCTCGGCTACGCGGACGTCGGCGCCATCTTCAAGGAGTTCCCCGAGGCGACGTCGGCCTTCGATGACGGCGGCGCGGCCAACGGCTACCGGCCGCAGCTGAGCAGCTTCGGCAACCTGTTCTCGGGCTACTACGGCGACGAGTCGTTGATGACGCAGCAGCTCGACGACGTCATCGCGCGCGTCGTCGTCGAAGACCGCGACGTGCTCAAGAAGCTGCTCACCACGCGCCAGTTCTACCTGCCGTCGACGCAGAACACCGGCAACTACGAGAACGCCGTGCTGTGGACGGGGCAGGTCTACGGCACCGAGGCCTTCATCGCCGACGCACCGGGCGCGCGTTGGGTGACGATGCCCACCGACGAGCGCGCTGGCGTCTTGACGCACCCTGCGTTCCTCGGCGCGCACGCCGGCAACTTCGAAGACGACCCGTCAGCGGTGCACCGCGGAAAGTGGATTCGAGAGAACCTGCTGTGTGGCTACGTGCCGCCGCTGTCTTCAGTGCGCGTCATGGCGCAGGTCGGCCCGCACGCCGCTGACAAGAACGCCCGTGCGCGGCTCGAGGAAGCGACGGCCGGGCAGCAGTGCCAGGGCTGCCACGCGCTGATGAACCCGCTCGGCTTGCCCTTCGAGACGTACAACCACGCGGGTTACCTGCGCGTGCGCGACCGCGCGCCTGACGCCGGGTGGATGCCGCCGAACGGCGCGGCGACGTTGAGCGGCCTGCCTGACCCGACGTTGAACGGCCCGGTGCGCGACGCGGTGGAGCTGTCAGAGAAGCTGGCCGACTCGCCGTGGGTGAAGCGCTGCTTCGTGCGCCAGACCTTCCGCTACTTCATGGGGCGGCCTGAGAACCTCACCGACGCCTGCACGCTGACGCAGATGGAGCAGGCCTACGACTCGAGCCAGGGCTCTTTCCTCACGATGGTGTCGTCGTTGATGAAGAGCGACACGTGGAAGACGCGCCGTACCGCCACGGAGGGCGAGTGATGAAACGCCGCACGCTGCTGAAAGGTCTGGGCGCCGGGTTCCTCGCGCCGCTCTTCAACGAAGCCTTCGCGCAGACGACGACGCCCGCGCGGTTGGTCATCGTCATGGAGTGCAACGGCATCTACCCCGACGCGTTCCTGTCGATGGGCGCGCGCACCGCCATCGGCGCGTCGGGCATCGGGTCGCGCCGCATCTTCTTCAACCAGTACCCGATGATGCCGCTCACCGTACCGGGCGACGCGCTGGCGACGGCGCGGGCGCTGAATCCCCTCGCGGCGAGCGGCGGTGACGCGTCGATGGTCGAGCGCTCGATGGTGGTGCTGGGCCTGTCGTCCACCATCACGGGCGGCGGCCACTCGTCGGCGACCGGCGCGCTCTCGTCAGCGGTGCACGGCGCGGCGCCGACGTTCGACACCGTCATCGCGCCGAGGCTCAAGCGCACGGCGCCGTTCGACTGCATCCGCCTGGGCACGAGCTCGTCGCTGACGTCGATTGCGTACGAGTCGTGCAGCTTCGGGCCCGGCCGGCCGGCGCCGATTCTCGTCAACCCGCGCCTCGCGTACGAGACGCTCTTCGGCACCATCGTGGGCGGTGCGGGTACCGGCGATGAGCGCTCGATGCTGTTCGACTTCGCGCGCGACGACGTGCGCGCGGCGCTGGCGCAGTTCCGTGGGAACTCGAACGAGCGGTTGAAGCTCGAGCGCTACCTCACCTCGCTCGAGGCGCTGCGCGCGCGGGAGACGCAGCTCAAGAACATGGCGCCCACGGTGCAGCCGTTGTTGCCGGTGGCGCCGTCGATGAACCCGCTGTTGACCGGCAGCGGCACGCCGGACTCGCTCAACTGGTTGGAAGCGCAGTTTGAGATCGCCACGGCGTCGCTGCTGGGCGGGCTCACCAACAACGTGGTGCTCGCGTCGGGCACCTCGGGCTTCGACGTTCGCTACGACTCGCTGACGTCGTTCGCGCGTCACGACCTGCAGCACGGCATCGACAACTCGGGCAACTACGACGCCATCGTCGGCGTCACGCGCAAGCACGTGCAGCTCATCGCCAAACTCGCGCGCACGCTGGCGAACACCCCGGAGGTCAACGCCACCGGCTCGATGCTGGACCACACCGTCATCCTCTACATGTCTGACAACGGCGAGCAGCATCACTCCGAGGCGCGCGAGTGGCCGCTGCTGTTGGTCGGCGGCAACGCGCTGGGCTTCAAGACCGACGGCCGCACCGTCGTGTTCCCCGGCGATGGGCGGCCGGCGAACCGGCAGATGTCGAACGTGTTCAACACGCTGGGGCACGCCTTCGGCGACGCGTCGATGAACGAGTTCGGTCGTGAGGGCGACACGCGCCTCGCGCAGGGGCCGTTGTCAGAGCTTCGCGGCTGAGGCAGCGAGGTGCCGACGCACGTCGTCGACTGACTTCAGCCGGGCGTCGGCGTCGAGCTCCGTGACGTCAGCGAGTCGCTTCAGCAACGGAGCACCGGCGGTTGCAGCCACCAGGCGATGCGTCGGCACGCGTCGGGCGAACAGGCGCTGCTTCGCTCCTGTCGGCTCGACCTTCAGCGCCACGCCGCCGTCGTCCCAGAAGTGCACCACTTCCGCCTCGAGCTCTTCGTCGGTGAACCCGGCGAGCGCGGCGGCTTCGGTGTCGAAGACGTAGAGCAGCCCACCTTCGTCATCGAGGGCGAAGAACATGCGCGGACTGTGTCACGGCGCCGGGTACGTGGCCTCGAACAACACGTCGCCGCCGCCGCGGTGGTAGCGCACGGTCATGACGCGCGTCATCGGGTCGCAGTGGAACGTGGCGTAGTTGCTGTGGCCGCTCGCGAAGTCCCACTGCGGCAGCGTCGGGTAGCTCGGTGACGGGTTGGGTGAGTTCGCGCCGGGGCCCACGAGGAACTCCGTCAACGTCGCGCCGGGCCCGCTGCGTGAGACGCGGCCCACCGAGGCGAAGTGGAAGTCGCCTGAAATGAAGTGTGCACCGGTGCCTTCCAGCGCGGTCAGCAGCTCGTCGCGCTGCGCGGGGCAGCTCTGCCAGTTGTCGCGCGCGAAGAAGGCGAAGAGCGGCGCGTCGAAGCTGCCGATGGGCACGGAGTTCAGGACCAGCTTGAACACCGCGGTGCTGCTGCGGACGCTCTCGATGAGCCACGCGAGCTGCTCGGGTGACACGTACTGCCCGGCGTCGATGTTGCGCTCGCTGCGCGCGTCGATGACGAAGAGGTCGACGGTGCGGCCCCACGACACCTTCCGCCACAGCGGGCCGTCGGGCGTGCCGGGCTGGTGCTCGTTGAACGCCTGCCGCGCGAACGAGAGGCGCTCGGGCTTCACCGACGAGCCTTCCCAGTCGTTGTGCACCTCGTGGTCGTCCCAGAGCGAGAGGAGCGACGTGCTGCCACGCAGCGCGCGGTAGCCGTCGCCAGCGAGGCCGTGCAGCCACTCGCGGCGGTACTCGGGCAGCGTGCGCGCGGCGTCGGCGTAGACGGTGTCGCCGAGGAAGATGAAGGCGTCGAGCCCGCGCGTGGCG
Organism: uncultured Archangium sp.; assembly: GCA_964459885.1. Classification (GTDB taxonomy): domain Bacteria; phylum Myxococcota; class Myxococcia; order Myxococcales; family Myxococcaceae; genus Archangium_A. Next base: position 8,006 of record CAYWON010000102.1, on the reverse strand, counting down.
GCGTCGGCGAGGGCGGAGTCGTCGTGCTTTTCCTTGATGCAGGAGGTCGCACCCAGCGTCACTGGTACGAGCGCGTCGGTGTCGGGTTGGGTCTTGAGCGTGCCGACGTCGCTGCGCACGCCGTCGGGTGTGGTGAAGACGAAGTGGTAGCGCGTGGCCGGCGTGAGGCCGTCGACGGGCGCGTGGGCGAGGCCTTCTTTCGTCGTGGTCTGGACGGTCAGCGCAGTCGCTTCGTCGTCAGCGGCGTTCCAGAGCGCGACGTCGAGCTGCTCGGCGGTGAGCGCGCGCGTCCACAAGACGGCGCTGGTGGGGCCGAAGACGTGTGAGGCCACGCCGACGGGGAACTCGGTGAGGGCAGGGCGGTTGTTGCAGGCGACGGCGGTGCCCGCGAGACCGGCGAGGAGCGTGCGGCGCGGCAGCTTCACGGCGGGAACTCCTCTCCGCCGCGGCGGAGAGGTTGGGTGAGGTGGTGCGCTGACTGTCCCCTCTCCCTGACCCTCTGTCTGCCGGTCATTTCGTAGCCCTCGCGCCGTTGAACGCGCCGATGACGGCCACCACGTCGACGGTCAGCCCGCCCACCAGCGCGCCGCCGATGCCCACCGCCATCGCGCCTTGCCCCGCGCCGAACTCGCGCTGTTCCACCGCCGCGCCGATGAGGAACGTCGCCGCGGCTGCCGCCAACGCCAACGCCGGCCAGCGCATGTACCGCCACATCGTCAGCCGCACCTCGCCGATGTCCGCGTCGGTCAGTCGGAACAACTCGGGCACCACCAACAACGTGAGGCCGAGTTGAACCGCGCCGCCGAGCGCGAAGACGCCCGCGTTGCACACCGGCGACGGCCGCCCGCTGACGTCATCGAAGCACGCGCGCGTCATCGCCATGCCGGTGGCGAAGCCGGCGACCGACGCGCCGAATGACGCGGCACCCGCGAGCGCCGTCGACGTCACGAGCCGCGCCGTGGCGTGCTGCTGCTTCACTTCGCCCGCCTCGGCGAACGCGAGTGACGACAGCAGCATCAAGAGGGCGGCGAAGCGCACGGCGCCACGGTACTTCAATCGACGCACCCTTCATCGCGCTCGTCGCGTGTGCAGCGAATGCGGACGTGGAAGTGATCATCGTGCGGCGGTGCGTCGGACGGCTGGTGCAGCAACCGCTCTGCTTCGGCGAGCACCGACGGCGACGCCTTCGTCTTCCGCGCGTGCTCCAGCAGCGCTTTGCGCAGCGGCGCGCTGACGAAGAGCCACTTCAGCTGAATCGACTCGTCGTTGATCAACGCCGCAACCAGCGCCCAGTTGCGAGGCACGTCGAACGTGAGCGCACCGTCTTCAGAGCGCAGCGACGCGTCGAAGTGCAGCAGGTCTTCGGCCGCCACCGGGCCATTCTCGTTGCGCGCGTAGAACGCGAGGTCGCCGTCACGACCCGCCTGATGACTGTGTGAATACGGCGCCAACGAGCCACCGCGCGCGCGCCCGAGGTTGCCGACGCCGAGCGGCGGCGAGCCGGGGAAGTTCTTCTGCACCGCGCGACCGGCGCGCTCCAACGCACCGACCAGTCGAGGCGTGGCCCACGACAGGCAGCGCCGCCGATGTCGCTTCGTCAGCACGCGCACGGCCGGGCCTTCGGTCAACGCGACGGCGCCGTCGACGCGACCATCGGCGGGTCGTCCACGCGAGCGCGCAGGCACGCTCGTGGGGCGCTCGTCACAGAACGTCGGCTCAGCGCCGAGCAACACCACGACGAGCACGGTCAGCATCCCGGCGAGCTCACTGCGCGCACGTCCACGTCGCGCCACCGTCAGACGCGTCGCACTCCGCCACGGCGTCGGCGCATGGCCTGCTCACATCGAAACAGTCGCCCATCTCGACGTACGTGCAGCGGTCGACGCTGGGACACGCGCGCGTCGCAGTGCCACGACACAGGGGGCTCGCTTCCGGCCACGTTGCAGGGCACCCGGAGTTGCGCTCGAGCAGCGTCCCGACGTCGGCGGTCTTGAACTGCTCGGGCTGGCACCCCAGGAAAACCATGACGCACAGCAGCAGGGCCGTTCGCATGTGCTGCAGGCTACTTCGAGACGAGGCACGCTCCGCACCTTCACTCGTCAGGAGGTCGTGCATGGTGGCGTTGTTGAAGGAATGGCGGAAGAACCCAGCGGCGGAGCTCGCGGAGTCGCTCGAGGCTGAGCTGGCAGCGCTCGACGCAGCGCCGGTTCCGGCTGATCAGAAGGCGTGGCTCAAGGCCGCGAAGACACCGACGCCGGAGACGCTCGCGGCGCTCCTCGGCTCGTTGAAGGCCGCGAAGCTCGAGGACACGGTCGACCGCTTTCGCGCGCTCGCGACGCTGCTGCCTGACCCGCGCATCGCGGCGGCCTTCGTCACCTTCGTGCGCGCCGTGCCGTTCACGTCCGACACCTCGAAGTCTGCGTGGCAGGGCATCTTGCCGCTGCTGGTGCGGGCCGGTGACCCGCGCGCCATCGCGCAGCTCCGGGACATCCGCGACAACCTGAAGGTCAGGCCGCTTTTCCAGACGTGGTTCTCACGTCGCCTCGACGACGTCATCGAAGCGCTGGCGGAGGCGTTTCCCGAGGGCGTGCCCACCGTCGACGCCAAACGCGGCGCTGAGCTCGCGGCGAAGAAACCCGTGAAGAAGGCGCCCAGCGCGGCCGCCAGGACGTCGTCATCGTTGCTCGACGCCGTCTTCGCCAACCCCACCGACGACGGCGCGCGCCTGGTGCTGGCCGACGCGCTCCAGGAAGCTGGTGATGCGCGCGGCGAGTTCATCTCGCTGCAGTGCGCAGAGAAAGACGAGAAGCGTCAGAAGGCGTTGCTCAAGCAGCACGGCAAGCAGTGGCTGGGCGCGCTCGAGCCGTGGGTCGGCGCCGACGTGAAGTTCCGCCGCGGCTTCGTGAGCGAGGCCACGTTGAAGCTGAAGAACGAGGCCGAGGCGCGCGCCGCCGAGCGCGTGCCTGCGTGGGCGACGCTCGAAGTCGTACGCATCGCCAAGCCGCCTGGAGGCGCGAGCGCGAACGAGAAGTGGACGCAGTGGCTGCCGGCCACGCTGCGAGACGTTCAGGAGCTGCACGAGCTGAGCTCCGACGGCGTCTCGCGCGTGCTGGACATCGGCAAGGCGTGGCGGCCGCGCGTACTCGGCTTTCACGGCGGCATCATTCCGGCTGGGCCGAAGGCGCTGCTCGCCTCACCCGTCGCGTCGGCCGTCGTCGACGTCATCAACCTTCCGATGTCGGTCGTCGGCAGCCTGCCGAAGCAGGTGCGGCGCGTGGTGACGTTGGACAACCTCTCGCCCGCGATGCTGGAGGCCGTCGTCACGCGGCCGACGCTGAGGCTGGAGCGAGCCGCGCAGGGCCGCTTCTCGGAGACGGCGACGTTCGTGGCCTCCGACGGCGGCGTGGCGTTGACGCTGGAGCTCGAGGAGTTCGGCGAGCGCCACCCGGGACTCGACTTCCTCGGGGCCGCCAAGCAGGCGGAGGGCACGATGACGCGGGTCAAAGCGCGCGTGGCGAAGCTCGCCGAGTTCTTCGCTGATGACCGCATCACCAGCCTCGTCATCACGCGCAAGAAGCCGCGGGCCGCGTACCTCGACGCCGCAGCCGAGGCGGCGGGGCTCGAGGCGCTTCGCAAGGCCGCCACGGCGCGCGCGAAGAAGCTCAAGCGCTACGACCTCACGGCCATCGGCGGCGACGCGAAGTCGTAAAGTCACGCAGGCTTCGTCGCGATGAGCTGAATCTCGCGACGCAGCCGCGTTACCTTCGAGAAGGTCGTCCACACCTTCAGGCCCGCGACGCGCGCCCACTCCCACACCACAGGTGAGAGCCGTCGTCGCAGCATCGCCTTGTCGTCCGAGACCACCTGGAGGCCCGCGCCTTCGAGCCCGCGGCGCAGCGTCGTCACGTCGTAATAGACGTGGTGCTGCCACCCGAGCCGCTGCGGCTTGAAATAGCCGCCGCTCTTCTTTCTCAAGTGCAGCTGCCAGTGCCACGCGTCGGGCACCACGACGAAGGCCACGCCGCCCGGCTTCAAGACGCGCGCGATTTCAGAGAGCCCCAGCTTCGGCGTCGGCACGTGCTCGAGCGTGTGCTTGGCCGTGACGATGTCGAAGCTGCCGTCACGAAACGGGAGGTGCGTGAGCGACGCGGCGGCGGTGGAGTAGCCGCGCTCGTGGCCCAGCTTCGCCGCCCACGCCGCGTAGTCGATGCCGGTGGCGCGAAGCCCCAACGACTCGCCGGCCGCCAACACGTAGCCAGCGCTGCAGCCCACATCGAGCACCGACTTCGCGTGCGGCGCGAACTCCAGACACATCAGCAGCTGCCGACGGCACTTGGCGACGCGGTGGTCCCAGCGCTTCAAGTACTGCGCGCGGCCCTTCTCGAAGTAGCCGCCGTCGTAGGCCTTCGAAAGCGACGCCGCGAGGCCGGGCTGCTCGTGCGACTTGTAGAGCAGCCCGCACGCCGCGCACGTCACGAAGCGCAGCTCGGGGAACGAGACGTGCTCACGCGAGTCACCCGACCCGCACAGCGGACACGCGCTGAAGAACGACTGCATCACGAACTCCCGACCCCGGCCCTTGATGAGACTGCGCGCTGATCAGCTCGCCAGCGCGTCGACCAGCCGCGGCACGTCAGCCGCCGCCGTGCTGCACAGCGCCACGCGCAGCGCGCCCTTCTGGGGCACCACGTAGACGCCGAGGCCCTTCATCTTCTCGGCGTGCGCTTCGGCGTTCTCGTTGAACACCGTGACGAAGAAGCCGCCTTCGTAGCGCGGGTACTTGAGGCCCTTCGGCTGCGCCGCGGCGTTGAAGGCCGTCACGCGGTCCTGCAGCAGCTTCTTGAAGACCTCACGCTCGGCGTCGCACGCGCTCTTGAGCGACGCGTCGGTCAGCAGCTTCGTCACCGCCGACAGGCCGCCGTGCACGCAGTTGCTCCAGGTGCCGCGGCACGCGTACGCGAGCGCCGCCTGGGTGGCGTGGCGGTCTTTCTCGTCGGCTTCGCAGGCAATCAGCGCGCCCACGCGCAGGCCGTAGTGTGTGTACGACTTGCTGCCGCTCCAGGCGAAGAGCAGGCCGACCTTGCCCAGCAGCGGCGCGAGCTCCGTCATGAAGCCGCGCACGTCGCCAGTGCCCGCGTAGAGCCAGTACGCCATGTCGACGAGCAGCGTGACCGGCTGCGAACTGTGCTTGAGGAGCACGTCGACCACCTGCTTCCACTCGCCGCGCGTCATCGAGTAGCCGGTGGGGTTGTTGCACGGGTCGTTGAGGAAGATGAGCGCGCGGCCCTGCGACTTGAGCTGTACGCCGAGCTTCTCGTCGAGCGCCGCCGCGTCGAGCTGGCCGGCCGCGGTGAACATGTTGAACGTCTCGAGGCCGCGCTCGTGCTCTTCGCACAGCGTCTGGTACGGGCCCCAGTAGAACGAAGGCGTCAGCAGCTTCTGGCCCGACTGCAGGTAGTTCATCAGCGCGTGGCGCAGCGCGCCCGTGCCGCCCGGCGTGGCGACGGCGGTGGCCGCGGCCTTCAGCTCGGGGTGACCGAGGAACGTGTCTTCGATGACGGCGGCGTTGAACTGCGGCGTGCCCGGAATGGGCGCGTACGCGGCCCACTCGCGCGCCGGCACCTCGCGGATGACCTTCGTCACCGTCGACAGAATCGACAGCGAGCCGTCCTCATTCATCAGCGAGCCGATGGTGGCGTTGATCACCTTCTCGCCGGCCTGCTTGCGGCGCGTGGCCTCGGCGTTGAGGGCGAAGATGACGTCTTTGTCGGGGCGGGTCTGGCGCGCGGGAATCAGGTGCAACATGCGTGGCTATGTGCCCCAGCTTGCACATGAAGGCCCGCTTTTCTTTGAACGCGAGAGCCGCTACGGAGCACCACTCGCTCAAGCCGGGTGTGGCCGCACTTCGGCGTTGAAACGGAGTCTTCATGAAGTCGATGCGTGTCGTTCTCGCCGTCGCGGCAGTCGCGGCGGTTGCTTGTGAACCTGAGCGGGCGCCGTTGGACCTCGCGGACGTCACCGTGCGCTCGACGTCGCAGGAGATCCAGGGCGGCACCGTCGACACCACGTCGAGCAACGTCATCGGCATGTTGATCAACAGCCCCGAGGGCATCGGCGGCTGCACAGGCTCGCTCATCGCGCCCAACCTGGTGTTGACCGCGCGGCACTGCGTGGCCGCCGTGTCGACGTCCGCGCTGCAGAGCTGCAGCTCTCCGCCGTTCGGCACGACGTACGGCTTGCAGAACTTCCGCCTCACCACCCTCTACAACGGCCCGTCGAACATCACGTCGTGGCCCGCGGTGAACAACTCGACGTGGTTCGGCGCGGCGGCCATCTTCATTCCGCCGTCGCCCGGCAACACCATCTGCGGCGGCGACATCGCGGTCATCCGCTTGACCGGCAACGTCAACGGCATCTGCCCGCTGATTCCCCGCGTTGATCAGCCGGTCACCGACGGCGAGGACTACACCGCGGTCGGCTTCGGTCGCCTCGGCCCTTCCTCGAACTCCAGCGGCACGCGCTACACGGTCAGCGGCATGGGCGTGCTCTGCGACGGAAACTGCGAGCCGGGCGGCATGCATGCGTCGCTGGAGTGGGCGGGTCACCAGGAGGTCGGCTCGACTCCCAGAGGCACCTGCCAGGGTGACAGCGGTGGGCCGTCGCTCGACGCCCAGCGCCGCGTGACGGGCATCGTCTCGCGCGGCCCGCAGGGCTCGTGCACCCAGACCGTGTACACGGGCGTCAACGGCGCGCACGGCACGTGGATCCGCCAGCAGGTCATCGACGCTGCGGCCGTCGGCAACTACGCGGTGCCGGCGTGGGCCAACGGTGGCTCGACGCTGGTGAACCCCTGCGCGCCCGTCGACGCAGGCACGGGCGGCGGCGCGGGTGGTGGCGCTGGCGGCGGCACCGGCACCAACTCGTGCCCCAGCGGTCAGTACTGCGCCATCCTCGGCTCGGGCGGCCAGACGGCGTGCATCACCACCGACAACGGCGCGCCCTCCACGGCGACGAGCTGCTCGACCTCGACCGCGTGCCCGTCCAACTTCACCTGTTGGGCGACGCAGCAGGGCAGCAGCACGGGCATCTGTCTGGAGGACTGCACCGGCGGCGTGCCTCCCACTGGCGGCGGCACGGGCTCGACGGGCGGCGGCGTCGGCACCACGGGCGGCGGTACGGGCACGACCGGCGGCGGCACCGGCATGCAGCAGGGCAACTGTCCCGGCGGTGAGTACTGCGCCGACGTCACCGCGCA
>CAYWON010000102.1:0-741 GCA_964459885.1 uncultured Archangium sp. | reverse complement strand
CTGACGACCTCCAACGGTCTGCCGGCGAGCACCACGTCGTGCACCTCGGCGCCGTGCGCCACGGGCTTCACCTGCTACGGCGACGGCCAGGGCGGCGGGCTGTGTCTGCGCAACTGCAGCACGTCGCCGGTCGGCGGCGGCACCGGCACCACGGGTGGTGGCGGCGGCTCGGCGTCCGGCGGCGGCACCGGCTTCGGTGGCGGCGTCGCGTCGGGTGGCGGCACCGGCTTCGGTGGCGGCGTCGCGTCGGGTGGCGGCACGGGCCTCGGTGGCGGCACGGCTTCGGGCGGTGGCTCCGGCTTCGGCGGAGGCGTCGCGTCAGGCGGTGGCAGCGCGCTCGGCGGTGGTACCGGCTCGACCGGCGGCGGCTCGGCGCTCGGTGGCGGTGCTGGCGGTGGCGACTTTGACGGCGGCGTCGGCGGCAGCGGCGGGTCCGGTGGCTCGGGCGGCGCTGGTGGCAGCGGCTCCGGCGGCATCGGCGGCGGCTTCATGTTGCCGTTGCTGCCCACGCCTCCGAAGCAGTCGGGCTGCAGCTGCAACACCGTCGACCCGTCGTTCCTGGCGCTTGGCCTGCTCGGCCTGCTGCGCCGGCGTCGTCGCTGAGCAGACGTCAATCAGGCGACGTGGTCTGACTGTACCTGAAGAGGTAGTGAACTACCCGCTCCGGTACACTCTGACCATATGCTTGAAAAGCGGCCGCCCGCCCTCAGCGGCCGCGCTTGAAGAGCACGCTGGGCTTCG
>CAYWON010000101.1:0-25408 GCA_964459885.1 uncultured Archangium sp. | reverse complement strand
ACGCCGCCGTGCGGGATGTCGATGCGGGACCGGCCTTTTTCAGCAGCCTGCTAGAAGCGCCGACCGTGCATCGGCTCGCAGTCCTTCTTCTCCTCGGGGCAACCACGGCGTTCTCGGCTGAGCAGCCCCGGCTCGGCGTCGTCATCGTCATCGATCAGCTCAGCGCCGAGACGTTTCGCGCGCGGCTGCCCACGGTGACCGGCGGCTTCAAGCGGCTGGCGAGCGAGGGCTACGTGTTTCACGAGGCGCGCTACGAAGCGCTGCCCACCATCACCTCGGTGGGCCACGCGACGCTGCTGACCGGCGCGTACGGCGAAGTGCACGGCATCGTCGCCAACGACTGGTTCGACGGCGCGACGGGCAAGCCGCACCTCTCGACGGAAGACACGAACTTCAAGGTGCTGGGTCGCGAGTCGCACGGCCGTGATGGCACGGCGCCCACGTCGCTGCGTGCGCCGACGCTGGCCGACGCGGTGAAGCGCGCGAATGAAGGTGCGCTGTCGTTGAGCGTCTCGGCGAAAGATCGCTCGGCCATTCTCTGCGCCGGTCGCGCGGGGCTCGCGGTGTGGTTCGACGCCGAGAAGCCGTTCTTCACCACCAGCACCTTCTACGCGAAGGAGCTGCCGGCCTTCCTCGCGCCGACCAACGAGCGCCTCGCGAAGCAGGTGCTCTCGGGCGCGTTCGCGTGGGGCCTGCCCGGCGGCGGCGTCACCGGTAAGGCGCCGACGTTGCCCTCGCGCACCGACGACTCCGAGCCGTTCGCCGAGCGCAAAGAGCTGCAGGCGCCGTTGGACTCTGCGGAGATCGACGTGGCGCTCGACGGCGTGAAGGCGCTGGGCCTCGGCCGCGACGACGTGCCCGATCTCCTCACCATCAGCTTCAGCGGTCACGACCGCATCGGTCACGCCTTCGGCCCCGACTCCGAAGAGAGCCTCGCCGAGTTCGCGCACCTCGATCGCGAGCTGGCGCGGTTGCTCAACGGCCTCGACGCGCTCGTCGGCAAGGGCCGCTACGTGGTGGCGCTCTCGTCAGATCACGGCGTGATGCCGGTGGCGGAGCTGTTGAAAGCACGCGGCCTCGACGCCGGTCGCGTCGACATGAAGGCGCTGCGTGAACGCCTCGACAAAGAGCTCGACGAGCGCCTCGGCCGACAGGACTGGTTCCTCGGCAGCAAGACGCCGGGCCTGACGTTGACCCCGAAGCTCAAAGATCGCGCGTTGACGCAGTTCGATCGGCTGCGCGCGATCGCTCGCAGCGTCGAGGGCGTCGAAGACCTCGTGTTGACGTCGCGACCGCACGGGCCGTGGGCACAGCTCATCACGCGCGGCGCGTATGAAGCCCGCTCGCCCGACCTCTTCCTCATCACGCGGCCCAACTGGGGCTACGGCACCTACGATCACACCGGCCACGCGTCGCCGTACCTCTACGATCGCGCCGTGCCGCTCATCTTCTTCGGCGCCGGCATCAAGAAGGGGCAGGGCGGCACCGCCGAGCCCATTCACGTCGCGCCCACGCTGGCGGCGCTGCTTCACATCGGTCCTCCGGCCGCCGCGCAGGGCCGCGTCCTCGAGCAACTCCTCCCGTAAAGGAGCTTCACGCCATGTCGTTCGCACTCGTGTTGTCTGTCGTTCTCTCGCAGGCATCCGTCGACGCAGGTACGCCAACCGACGCGGCGGCTCCTTCCAGCCCTGAGACGGACCGCGCCTCGCTCGGTGCGGGCACGCAGCTGCAAGGCTCGATTCAGACGACGACGGAGATCCCGTGGTGGCAGCGCGTCACCATCGGCGGCTTCGCGCGCCTCGGCGTTTTCTACACGTTCCCGCTCGCTGACGAGCAGTTGGTCGGTGGCAACGGCGGCTTCCGGCTCGCCGACTTCCGCATCTCGCTCGACTTCCACCCCATCGAGAAGTTCAGCGTCTACACGTCGGTCGAGTTCGCGGCGCCCTTCGTCGACCCGAACGATCCGCTCACCGGTCGCCGCATCGTCGACTTGCGTGACGCGTACGTGCAGTACGACTTCGCCGACTTCTTCCGCGCGCGCGTCGGTCAGCAGCGGCCGCCGTACTACGCCGAGATGCTGCTCTCCGACGGGTCTATTCCGTTCGTGAACCGCTCGGTCCTGGCCAACGGCATCGCGCCGCCCGAGGGCTTTCAGCGCAACCAGCTCGCGCCTGATCGTCAGCTTGGTTTGCAGCTCTTCAGCCGCCGCCTCGGCAGTGAGTGGCTGGGCTTCAAGTACGCGGTCGGCGTGTTCAACGGCAACGGGCAGAATCAGCTCTTCAACGACAACAACTCGGTGCAGCCGGTGGCGCGCGTCGAGTTCGACGTGAAGCAGTTCGTCACGCTCGGCTTGAACGGCTACTACAACCACCGCACCGACGGCGTGCGGCCCGATCGCCTCTCGACGAACCAGCTCGCGTATGGCGCCGACCTCGCGGTGCAGGCGTACGGCTTCACGGCGTTGGGCGCGTTCCTCGGGAAGTCGTCGACCTACAGCTACGCGGGCCTGCCGCCGGACTCGTCGATGGGCGCGTTGGGCCAGCTGCGCTACTTCCACGAAGACACGGGCCTCGAAGCCGCGGTGCGCTTCGCCTGGTACGAGCCGTCGGCCGCGCAGGCTGACGATCAGATCATGGAGTTCGCCGCGATGCTGGGCTGGCGGCCGTTCAAGCTGCCGTTCCGCGTGCTCGCCCAGTACACGCACCGCGAAGAGCAGCCGAACGCGGCGTACCCGAACGACAGCGTGGACGCGATGATCCACGCGGTGTGGTGATCGCATGAAGCGACTCCTCCTCTTCTCTCTGCTGGCCCTCGCGGCCTGCAGCAAGAGCGCGCCGCCGGCCCGCGCGTTCCAGATTCAGTCGCGCACCGAGCTCATCGGCGGCAAGCGCGCGCTGGCCGACGTCGAGCCTGCGCCCGTCGACGCGAGCGACCTCATCGGTGGCAAACGCGCGAGCGGCGCTGAAGGCGACTTCAAGCTCAGCAACGGCGTCATTCACGCCATCGTGCAGAACGTCGGCACGAGCCGCGGCTTCGGCAGCTTCGGTGGCTCGCTCATCGACATCGATCTCGTGCGTGGCAACGGCGGCAGCAGCACCGCGGGCGTCATCGGCAACGACTACTTCACCGAGATGTTCCCGGCGTTCTTCCTCACCGCGCTCGAGCCCTCGAAGGTCGAGGTGCTGGCCGACGGCAGCGCGGGCGGCGCGGCGACGATTCGGGTGTCGGGTCGCAGCGGCAGCTTCATCACGCTGGCCAACGCGTTCACCACGCTCGTCGACCCGGCCGACCCGATGGACTTCACGGTCGACTACTCGCTCGAGCCGGGGAAGCAGTACCTGAAGATCGTCGTCACCGTGACCAACAACAACCCGACCAACGCCACGTGGACGCTCAACGTGCCGTTCGGCTTCGTGACGTTGCTGGGTGAAGGCCAGCGGCTCTTCGTGCCCGGTGAAGCGGGCTTCGACATGCGCTTCCACCTCGAGGACGTCTACAAGCGACCGGCCTCGCTCGACGCGCTGCCGGGTGAAGTGACGTCGATGTGGGCGACCGAAGGTGACGGCGTCAGCTACGCGTTCGTCGCGGGCCTGAGCCCGTCGGGCAGCTACCTCGAGAACAAGCCGACGTACTACCCGACGGCGAAGAAGGACTCGATCCTCATCCCTATCGCGTCGTCGAGCTTCCTCGGTTCGTACTTCGCGAAGGCGCCGCAAGACCTGCCGCCGAAGGCTTCGTACAGCTACACGGCGTACCTCTTCGTTGGCTCGGGTGACGTCGGCAGCGTGCAGAAGGTCGTCTACGACACGCGCGACGTCGTCATTCGCTCGAATGGCCGCGAGTCGGTGCTGCGCGAAGCGACGCCGTACGGAACGATCTCTGGTCGCGTGCGTGAAGCGCGCTCGTTGACGCCGCTCGAAGGCGTGTCGGTGGTCTTGAAGGACGCCAGCGGCAACTACGTGTCGCAAGCGACGTCGCAGAAGAACGGTGTCTGGACCGCGCCGGTGCCGCCGGGCACGTACACGGGCTTCGCGCTCGATCGCACGCGGTCGGTGGTGACGAGCGATCCTGTCGAGGTCACCGAAGGTGGCGCGGCGTCGATGGACTTCACGCTGGAGATGCCGGGCGAGCTGCGCGTGGTGGTGCGCAACGAGCGCGGTGAAGCGCTGCCGTCGAAGATCACGGTGGAGGGTGTCTACGAGAACAGCGACCCCAACCTGCAGCCGCGGCAATTCTTCTACGACCTGAAGGTCGGCGAGCGACTTCGCCCGTCAGACCTGACCGTCGACGCGGCCGACGACGCCTCGACGCGTCGCTACATCGAGCGGCTCTTCTACGCGACCGACGGCGCTGGCGGGAAAGCCGTCCGCCCGGGTCGCTACACGGTCTACGCGTCGCGTGGCCCCGAGTACGACCTGCAGAAGCAGGAAGTGGAGATTCGCGCCGGCGAGGTCGCCAACCTGGGCTTCACGCTGACGCAGGTGCTGCCGACGCCGGGTTGGGTGAGCGCTGATTTCCACGTGCACTCGGTGAAGTCCGTCGACAGCGACATGGGCCTCGAGCCGCGCGTCGCGAGCTACGCGGTGGAAGGCGTGGACCTCGTGGTGTCGACGGATCACAACTTCGTCGCCGACTACGCGCCCACCATCGCGGCGCTGAAGCTCGACGACTGGCTCGCGAGCTCCGTCGGCCTCGAGCTGACCTCGCTCGAGATGGGGCACTTCAACGCGTTCCCGCTGTTGCTGCAGCCGGGGCCTGTGCAGCACGGCAGCTTCCGCTGGTTCTTCCGGCCGCCGGGTGAGCTGTTCGCGCAGCTGCGCGCGCTGGGGAAAGACCCGCAGTCGACGGTGGTGCAGGTCAACCACCCGCGCGACACCATCCTTGGCTACTTCAACGCGTTCAACATCAGCGGGTACACGGGTGAGCCGTTGCCGGCGTACTCGGCGGTCTCGCTCGACGCGAAGGACCTCCCCGACGGCGGCGTGTCTCCGTACAACGCGGCGAACTTCTCGACCGACTTCGACGCGATGGAGGTCTTCAACGGCAAGCGCTTCGACATCATGTTCCCGTACCGGATTCCGCTGGTGACGCCGCCGGGGCCTGAGCCGTCGCTGCCTGCATGTGGCGCGACGCCGTCGAAGGACCCGTGTCTGCCGGCGCCGGGCGAGATCCTCAACGAGGTGGCCGAGCTGCCCGACGGTGGCTTCGAGCTGCAGCCGTTCCAGCCGGGCGCGCAGGACGACTGGTTCATCATGTTGGCGAAGGGGCACCGCATCACGGCGACGGGCAACTCTGACTCGCACGGTGAGAAGGCCGAAGCGGGCTTGCCGCGCACCTATGTGCACGCGGGCGTGACGTCAGACGGGCCGATGCAGAAGCTGGACGAAGCGGCGGTGTTCCGCGCGCTGCACAACGGTCAGGCGCTGGCGACGAACGGGCCGCTGCTGGAGGTGACGGTGAACGGGCAGGGCCTCGGCAGCACGGTCATCGCCGGCGACGGTGTCATCGACGTGCACATCGTGGCGAAGGCGTCGCCGTGGGTCGACCTGAAGCGCGTGGTGGTGCGCCACGGCGTGAAGGGCGTCATCAAGACGGCCGAGGTGCTCGAGACGATTCCGGTGCCCGACACCCGTGAAGTGCTCCGGCTCGACGTCACGCGGCAGTACACGGTGCCCGACGGCTCGTTCATCGTGGTCGAGGCGATCGGCGATGAATCGATGTGGCCGGTGCACACGGGCTACGAGGTGCCGTCGTTGGAGATCAGCGACGCGGTCGGCGTCATCGGCGGCGCGTTCGGGTTTGGCGCGACGTACGGCAAGTACAAGCCGGTGCAGCGGCAGATCGTCACGCCGTACGCGTTCACCAACCCCATCTGGGTCGACAGGCAGATGCGGCAGCCGTTGTGGTCGCCGAAGAAGGTGCTCGGCGTGTCGAACGATCAACCCTTCGTGCCGCGCGTGATGCCGGACGTGCGGAAGCTCTTCCATGCGTTCCACAGCGACCCGGAATAGCGACGTGGGAAGAGCGGCCAGCGTGCTGCTGCTGGTCTCTCTGACCGCGTCGGCGCACCCGACCGGTTTCCACAAGAAGCTGACCATCACCATGACGCAGACAAAGCTGTCCGCGCTGGTGGTGATGGACGTCGACTCAGGCGAGCGCTGCCTGCTGCTTCGCGAAGCCGTCGACGCCAACCGCGACGGCCTGCTCACGGGCGACGAGGTCACGAAGCTCAAAGAGCGCCTGGTGAAGATGTCGACGAGCGCGCTCAAGCTCGGGCTGTCCGGCGCGTCGCTGCCGTTCCGTGTGTCGGAAGCGAAGCTCTCGTTGCGCGAAGACCGCCGCGCGAACGACTCACCGCTCTCGATCGCCGTCGTCTTCGAGTTGCCGCTGTCACCGACGCCCGGAGCCGGAACCCAGTTGGAGGTCACCGACGTCGCGCCCGACCAGTCGACTGTGGTGTTGCAGGTCTACCAATCAGGCGAGGTCTTCGAGCGCGAGGTGCCGAGCGGGGCGGTGACGCGCGTGCGGCTGGGCGCGCTGACGGAGTAGCGTTGGCGGCATGAAGCCCGAGTACGAGCGGCGCCGGAAGCAGATCGCCGAGTTCATGGAGAAGGCGAACGCCGAGAGCATCGCTCGAGCTGCCGCTGCGGGCCCGGGCGCAAACATCGAGCAGGCCATTCGCATGAGTGACGCGCTGCTCAAGTCGATCTCTGACGTCAACAAGCCTTCGCCTCCGTCGCTTGTCGCGCTCTACCGCGCTCGTAAGAAGGCCGACCGTCGATGACCCTCGACGAGACGTTCGGCCACGTCGTGGACGCGCTGGAGCGCTCAGGTGTGCGCTTCGCCTTCATGGGGGCGCTTGGCGCGATCGCGTGGGGGCGTGCCCGAACGACCAGCGACCTTGACGCGGTCGTCGTCGTCTCTGAGGCCCAGTTCGCGTCGCTGAGCGCCGAGCTTCGCTCGCGCGGCTTCACGGTCGGGCAGGGCGTTGGCCCTGCAGAGCCGACGGATTCGCTGCCCGACATCGCGCAGTTCTGGCTCGGCTCCGACCCGGCTGTTCGCGTCGACGTGTTCGTCGCCAAGCTGCCCTTCGAGAACGAGGTCGTCGACACGGCGCTCGACGCGACGCTCTTCGACCGCGTGGTTCGTGTAGCGCGACCCGAAGCGATGATCGTCTACAAGCTGCTCGCTTCGCGCGAGAAGGACCTGACCGACATCGACGCCATCGTCCACGGCCGCGCGGCTGTGTCCTGGCCCATCGACTGGCCGCTCGTCATCCGCTGGGCCACCGACTGGGGCATCGAAGATCGCGTGGAAGCCCTTCGCGCGCGCTTCCCGTCGGCTTAAAGCCCCGCCCATGGCTGAGACCACGCTCGACTTGCGAGACCTCCCGAAGGGCGAAGCCTGGCGGCAGCTGGAACAGCACCTCGCCGCGGTCCTCGAAGGCCTCGACGACGAGATCGCCGCCATGGCGACCATGAGCTGCCTCATTCACCACGCGTTCGGCCATCTGTGGACGGGCTTCTACCGGGTGGTGAAACCAGGCGAGCTGCTCCGAGTCGGCCCGTACCAGGGCACGCTCGGCTGCCTCGAGATCCCGTTCGGCAAAGGCGTCTGCGGCGCCGCGGCGGCCACCGGCCAGACCCAGCTCGTACCCGACGTGCACGCCTTCCCCGGCCACATCACCTGCGACGGCCGCTCGGCTTCGGAGATCGTCGTGCCCGTTTTCGACAGCAACGGCGCACTTCTTGCGGTCTTCGACGTCGACTCGGAACACAAGGGCGCGTTCGACGACATCGACCGGGTGCACCTCGAGCGCGTCATGGGTTGGTTCCGGGACGCCTGAGGGAGTGGCCTCCCGAACGCTGATCCGCTAGGACGCGCGGCTTCTGGCGGAGCCCCGCCTGTTTTTCGATTGAGGAATCATGACTGAGCAGAAGAAGCCCAAGGGTCCGATGGTGGTCGTGAAGCGCGCTGGCGGTGCGGTTGAGACGAAGCCCGCGAACGGCGCCGTCGAGCCGGTGAAGCCTGAGAAGGCCGAGAAGGTCGAAGCCGTTGCGCCGGTGGTGCGCCCCGTTCCGGTTGGCCCGTCGGTCGCCGACGAGGTCCACGAGAGCGAGAGCTTCGAGTCGATGTTCGAGAAGAGCGCCAAGGAAGGCGGCTTGCCCTCGCGCAAGCAGATGCCGCGCGTCGGTGAGAAGGTCACCGCGAAGATCTTCCAGCTCGGCGCCGAGACGGTGTTCGCCACCATCGGCAAGAGCGAGGCGATGATCGACCTCGACGAGCTGAAGGACGATCAAGGCATCCTCCGCTACGGCGTGGGCGATGAGATCGAAGCGTTCGTGATGGAAACGGGCGCCAAGGGCATCCAGCTCTCGCGCAAGCTGAGCAAGGGCGCGGCGTCGCTCTCGATGCTGGTCGACGCGCGCGCGAGCGGCCTGCCGGTCGAAGGCCTCGTCATCGCCGTCAACAAGGGCGGCCTCGAGGTCGCGGTCGGCGACGTGCGCGCCTTCTGCCCCACCAGCCAGGTCGACACCCGCCCGGTGAAGCTCGATGAGCTCGTCGGTCAGCGCCTGACCTTCCGCGTGACGGAGGTGAAGGAGAAGAACGTCGTCCTCTCGCGTCGCGCCATCATCGACGAAGAGAACAAGGTCAAGGCGGCCGAGCTCAAGAAGACGCTCATCGTCGGCAGCGTGCTGAAGGGCCGCGTCGTCAACGTGCAGGCGTTCGGCGCGTTCGTCGACCTCGGCGGGCTCGAGGGGCTCATCCCCGTCAGCGAGCTCAGCCACGTCCGCATCGGTCACCCGAGCGAAGTCGTCGACGTCGGCAACGAGGTCGAGGTCGAGGTCATCCGCCTCGAAGACGCCGAGCCGAACTCGCCCGACAAGAGCAAGCGCAAGGACCGCATCACGCTGTCGATGCGCGCGCGTCTGGAAGACCCCTTCAAGGCGCTGCTGGCCAGCACCGTGAAGGAAGGCGCCGTGCTCAAGGGCAAGGTCGTTCGCCTGCAGCCCTTCGGCGCGTTCGTCGAGCTCGTGCCGGGCGTCGACGGCCTCATTCACGTGTCGGCGATGTCCGACCGTCGCATCGCGCACCCGCGCGACGTGCTGACCGTCGGTCAGGAGATCGAGGTCAAGGTCGAGAAGATCGACGAGAACGAGAAGCGCATCGGCCTGCGCCTGGTGAAGGACGGCGTGGCCATCGGTGACGGCGTGGCGACCTCGTCGTCGGCTGGCGACGAAGGCCCCGCGGGCGCGACCGAGGTGAAGGTGGTGCGCGCGCCGAAGCCCAAGCGCGGCGCCATCGTGCACGGCAAGGTCTCGCGCATCGAGCAGTTCGGCATCTTCATCGAGTGGGACGGCTTCAACGGCCTGATCCCCGCTTCGGAGACGGGCACCGAGCGCGGCACCGACCTCAAGCGCGTGTTCCCGCTCGGCAAGGAAGTGAAGGCCGAGGTGATCGAGCTCAACGGCGAGAAGATCAAGCTGTCCATCTCGCAGGCCGAGCGCAGCGAAGAGCGCGCCGACCTGAACGCGTGGAAGGCCGAGCAGTCGAAGAAGGTCACCAGCTCCGGTGGCTTCAACTCGCTGGCCGACAAGCTCAAGGGCCTGACGCTGAAGTAAGCGGTGTCTTCAGCGCTGGCTGACGCGAAGGGCGCGGTGACTTCTGGTCACTGCGCCTTTTCGTCTTTCTGCGGCTCGTAGCTGTGGAAGGTGGTGACGACGCCGAAGCGCTTCTTGATGAACAGGAAGCCGCCGGTGCCCTTGATGGTCAGCTTCGACATCGTCTTTCCGATGGGCGTGGGCGCGTCGAACGTGGCCGTCAGCATCAGCGCGTCGACGAAGGCGGGCATCTTCGAGGGCTGCATGGTGACGAAGCGCAGCGCGCCGGCCTCGACGTCGATGGTGGCCTCACCCGCGATGACGTCAGGCGCTTTGTCGCCAGCGGGCGCGAAGCCGATGCGATCGTCGGCGAGCTGCGTGAAGCGGTACTTCGGCTGCTCCGCAGGGTGAAACGGCGAGTTCACCGGCTTCGACTCGGCGCTCTCGATCTCTTTGCGCTTCTTCTCGGTCTGATCGACGCCGTTCTCTTCGTACTTCGTGAGCCGCCGTGACTCCTTGCCGTCGCGGCGGGTGACGCGTAGCGACGACCTGGTGGTCTTGGTCGTCTTGCCGTCGGAGTCGTATTCCTCAGCGATGGTGTCGACGGTCACCGAGCACGTCTTGCCGTAGTCCGCGGTGGCCTCGGCGTGCTGGGCGAGGCGCTTCATCAGCTGTTCATCAGGCGCGGTGGCGAGCACGAGGAGCGTCAGCAACATACGACGTGTCTACCGCCTCGGAGGGCGCGGGAAGAACCCCGACGTCGCGCGTGCGTAGTCCGCGTAACCGGGGCGCTTCATCAGGTCTTGCTCGAGCAGGTCTTTGCCCGACACGCGCACCAGCAACACGCTCATCACCACGGGGCCCAGCAGCGTCCACCACGCGCCGGTGGCCAGCCCGAAGACGCCGAAGCCCCACCAGGTGAGGAAGTCGCCGAAGTAGTTGGGGTGGCGCGTCCAGCTCCAGAGGCCGGTCGTCATGATGCGGCCCTTGTTGGCGGGGTCGGCCTTGAAGCGCGCGAGCTGCCAGTCGCCGAGGCTCTCGAAGGCGACGCCGATGACGACCAACACCGTGCCCACGTAGCCCCAGCTCGCCATCGGTGACGAAACGGCCGCGCGCACTGGCAGCGACACGAGCAGCACCAACAGGCCCTGCAGGCCGAACACGATGAACGCGCTCTTCCACCACCACGCCGCGCCGTGCTTCGCGCGCATCGCGGTGTAGCGCTTGTCTTCGGGGCGCCCGGCGTTGCGCCACAGCAGGTACAGCCCGAGCCGGCCACCCCACACGGTGACGAGGCTCGCGACGACGATGGCGTGCGGGGACGGCTCGAACGAAAGCCAGGTGACGAGCACGAAGGCCGGGCCCCAGGCGATGTCGATGATGCTCGAGTCGCGCAGCTGCAACGACACGCCCCAGAGCACGAAGAGCGCGGCGAAGAGCGTGAGCGCCGTCATTCGAGCGACTCCAGCCAGGTGTCGACGCGCTGCCAGTGTTGGTCGAGCCACGCGAGGCGGGCGGTCGAGTCGGTGGGAATGGCGGAGGCCGGCTCGCGCCAGAAGCGGATGGTGACGGTCTTGCCGACGAGGCCGCCGCGCCAGATCTCATTGAGCCGCGTGAAGCCCTCGAGGCCGTGGTGACCGACGAAGACGACGTCGCAGCTGGGCGCAGCGTCGAGCAACGAGAGCGCGCCGCCGGGGCGAATGGGCAGCAGGTGCTTGAGCGACGCCGCGCGCGCTTCGCCGCCGTCGATGAGCTTCTGGCGCTTGCGCGGTGAGAAGCGGGTGCCTTCAGGGAAGATCAGCACGCCTTCGCGTTCGCCGAGGCCGGTCTTGAGCGCGCGCACGGCGGCGAGCTCTTTGTCGGTGTCGACGCCGCTGCGGTCGACGAAGTGGTTGGGGATCCAGTGGCCGGCGATGTCGAGGCAGGGCTCGACGAGGAGCTCCTTCTTGAGGACGTAGCGGAGCTCGACCTTGTGGGCGTTGGCGATGAAGCCGCCGGGCACGAGTACGTCGACGAGGCTCGCGTGGCGCACGAGGGTGACGAAGGGGCCGGTGGCGGCGAGCTCGTGGCCTTCGACGACGAAGCGCAGCGAGAACACGCGCGTGACGCAGCCCAGGTGCGCGGCGGTGTACCAGCGCTGAATGGCGAAGGTGCGCGCGTGGCGGGCGCGGGTGCCGGCGTTGGTGGTGAGGAAGGTGAAGAAGAGCAGCAGCAGGCCGACGTTCTCGACGACGACGAAGCACAGCAGGAAGAAGGTGAGGCGCGTGGTGGACAGCGACTTCGCGCCGCGCGGGAGGTCGATGACGAGGGCGACGACGAGGAGCAGCGGGAAGAGGGCGGTGACGAGCCAGAAGGCGAGCGCCATCGCGGAGATGGTGACGAGGCGACGACGAATCATGCTCCCTCTCCCTGCGACAGCGGGGAGAGGGCCGGGGAGAGGGGCGCGAGGAGCCGCACCGCCGCCCAGATCACCCATGCCAACCACAGCGGCCCCGCCACGGCGAGCAACCGCGCAAACACGTCGTCATGAAACTGCAGCGACACCACGAGTGACGCGAGGCCCGCGACGACCGCCAACACCCGCTGCGGCGTGCTGTGTTGTTTGAGACCAACGGCAAAGCAACACAGCCCCAAACCAAGCAGCGCGTTGAAGGCCGAGTCGAGCAGCAGCGTGAGCCAGAGCAGGCCGACGCCGGTCGAGGTGTCGACGTGCAAGGCGGCGACGGGCGCCATGGTGCCGGCGGCGTCCAGGAGCGCGCCGGAGCCGAAGAGGGCGGCGCCGACGACGGTCCACGCGTTGGGGTGGGCGTGCGCGAGGCCGGCGACGAAGGCGGCGAGGGCGACGAGGCCGAGCGTGAAGCTCCAGGCGGCGACGGTGGTGGCGGTGGGGTGCTCGACCGTCTCGCGGAGCCACGCGGGCACGTCGCCGGGGCGGTAGGTGTGCGGAACGACCTGAAGCGCAGCGACGGCGACGAGATTGAGCGCGGCGCCGACGAAGCCAGCGAGCGCTGCGGGGAGGTGAGGGCGCGTCACTGGCCGAATGTACGGGCGAGACGGCGCGGTGTTTCGCGGGAAGTTGTCAGGCGCAACAAGGTGCTTGACGTCGAGAGGTGCGCCACGTACTAGGCGCGCACATCGTTATCGCGGGGTGGAGCAGCCAGGTAGCTCGTCGGGCTCATAACCCGAAGGTCGCAGGTTCAAATCCTGCCCCCGCAACCAATTCGAAGGCGACTCGGCGAAAGCTGAGTCGCCTTTTGTTCTGGGCGAGAAACCTCAGGTATTCCTGATCCGTGATGCGTTGCGCTGGCCGATCAATCACGTGTGACGTCGGCCCGACTACCTGCGTGTAGTCTGTCACCGTGAATTCGCCCCTTACGCTTGCGCGCACCATTGCGCGCCCATCCGCCCTCAAACACCTCCGTCTACCGGCTGCGTCCATCGTGGACGAGGAGTTTCTCAGCGAACGTCGCGCTCGCGTCCGAAAAGCAAGAGCCTTCGCGCAGGTGGAACTCGGCCACCGCAGGGGCATCACCGAGACCCTCTTCGCCGACTGCGAGAGCGACACGCTGACGCCCAATGCTGAGATGGTGGGGCACTTCGCCGCCGTCGTGGCGCCCGCTGATGGCGTTCTCTGCGTTCGCTCCATGCCACACTCTCGCCTCTGCGTGACCCATGCCTTCTTCGCCCTCCGCTCATGCGCGCCGAAGGGCAGGGTTGTGTGAGCACTCTCCGGTTGTGGGTCGACGCTTCGGGGGTCTGTCGGGCGAGCGCCGGCTCCCCCTCTGAGCCGCTCGGCTGGTTCCTCGAACAGGACGTCCAAGGCAGTCTGTCTACCGTTGACGCGTATCTTAGCGTTCTTGAGCGTGCAAAGCGCGGGGAACTCGGCGAGCCCTTCGCCGGAGTTGGCAACGCCCACTACCTTGAGATCCGAAATGACGGCGTGCTCATACGGACAGAGTTCGCAGAGCCCTCTCGTGAGTGTTCTCTTCGTTTGAGCGAATTCGAGGCCGCGCTGGTTGCTTGGGGCCGGCTCATTCGAGACAGGAACTTCGCGACTGTAGAGTTGTGACCCGCGTGGCGTCACGGTGCTCGAATGGGGAATGCGGTAGCTATCTCTCCGGCAGGGCCGACATAGCCGCCGATTGTGATGCCAGAAGGCGAGATGCCTTCCCAGTAGTTGGCAGGTCTTCCCGCTATGGGAACTCGATTTCGAACAGCGAAAGCCCCTTGGATCTGTTGGAGGACTTCTGGTCGGCCCCATGCATCGGGGAAGAACGTGGACGGTGCGTTCTTTTGCACCCACACGTTTCGCGCTGGATCGAACACTTCGACATTTGCTCGGAAGACGCCCTGTGCATCGGGCGCAGTTTCGGTTCCTGGCACAACGCGCGCGCGCTGCTGCCAGCCAATTCCTCCACGATGATGGAATCCGACCGCATTCCCACGACGATTGATCTCGCCGTGAAAGATGTGCCTCGCGTTGATCGGGGCGCCAGCGGGCGCGGGAATGCGGCCCGCCATGTTGAGCACCGCGCCTGACTCGTAAAGTCGGGCGGCACGGCCCGGGTCCTGGAGGAGTTCTTGTAGTTCCTCTATCGCGGCAGCGTGCTCATCGAGTTGAGTGAGAACTCGTTCGGCTTCGTCCACGCGCGCCCATGCTTGGCGACGGGCGGCCACCACTTGCGCTTCGCCTATCGTGCTCGCGAGCGCCTCACGAGCTTCGAAATTGAGGAGATTCGCCTCGATCGTCGCGGCGCTCGCATTGAGCCCGGTTTTGGCGACTTGGTACTCAAGCATGGCGCCGCGCATCGTGTTGATCTGCCCAGCAGGACCGAGAGGTCCAAGCATCCCACCTACGAGCACCGTCTCAGGGTGGACTTCTCCCGTGAGCCCCTTGTCGACGAGCGCACTGGAGGCGGCTTCAGTCGACATGCTGAGCGCCATGAACCCACCGAGCGAGAGACTTCCCTCGGCGGCCAGCAACGCAATTCCAGCGCCGCCAACCAGCGAGAGTCCGACTCCGGCGCCGATGAACATGTGGCGCTTTACCTCCTCGGTCTTCGCCATCGCTCGCTGGCTCTGGGCCTCAAGCGGGTGAACGAATGTCTCGGCTACGTTCGGCTGCAGGAGACTGCCTTCGAGCCGCCCGGTGGCGATCAGCCGCTGGCGGCAATGGGTGTGGTCCTCTCCCTCCATGCACGCGGCCTGGCGACCATCGGGGTCGACGTACCGTAGAGGCGACAACTGTGTGTACGACCATGGACCGATTCCGTTCGGTGCGCCGAGGTACGAGGACGCTCCGACTTCGTCGCGAGAGAGGAATGTGCCGCTCGTTGAGTCCAGCCAGCGGCGACGGTTGTAGTTGAGTCCCAGCAGCGACTCGACGCGCCCGCCCGCGTAGCCCGCGGATGACGGCATCGCTGTCGCTGTACTGATCTGCCCCCACGCCGAGAACTCAGCGGTCGCCGGGAAGAACCCATCGTCCTGCGACGTGACGCTCCCGAGGGCGTCGTGGCCGAACTGCTGATTGCCTTCTCCAACGCGGAACGGCCCGACCCACGCGGTGACGTTGCCGTCCTCGTCGACTTCTTCCTCACCATCCGCGCCCGCCCACTTCCAGGTACGCGTCGAGACGGTCGGCGGCCCGGTCGGAGGCGTCGACGTCACCTGCGCCCGGCGCCGCATGCCGAGCCCGTCATACGAGTACTGCGCGTTGAACGAGCCCACGCCCGGGGCCGTCATCGACGCCGACACCAGTCGTCCATCGACGTCCCAGCCGTAGGCCACCGACTGGCCACCGACGGTGCGCGACGTCACCTGTCCATTGGCGTCGACCGCGTACCGCAGGAAGTCCGTCCCGCTGCCCACGTTGACGATCGATTCAAGCGCGCCAATTGAGTTGTAATTGAATTGTCGGTGCTCGATGTGCGGCGTGGTTGCAAACGCCGCCGGCCACGTCGTCGCCGCCGAGAAGTGTTTCTCTTGCGCCTTGGCCCCGTCAGCGGCGAGCTGCCACGCCTCGATGTGGCCGTCCCACTCGCGCACCGCCGTGAGTCGGTTCGACGCGTCGACCTGGAACTGGCGCGTCTTGCCGCCAAACGACTCACTCAACCTGTTGCCCCGGCCGTCGTAGCTGTACTGCCGAACGCCCAGCGGCGAGGTGATGCTGTCCAACCAGCCACGGCCGTCGTACGCGAAGCTCTCGTCGCCCAGCTGCGCGAGGCGCTGGCCGCCGGGCTCCCAGGTGACGGCGCTGCTGCCCCACGGTCCCGTGACGGCCGACAGGCGGCCCATCGCGTCGTACTGCCAACTGATGGCGCCACGCGAAGAGCGCAGGCGCGTGCCATTGCCGTACGTGTAGTCGACCGGCACGCCGTCTCGAGTCACCGACGCCAGCCGGTGCGAGCTGTCGTAGGTCCACCGTGACGTCTCGTTGGGCGTGGGCGACGTGTACGCGTCCTGCAGGCCGACGAGCGCGTTCCACCCATCGAAGGCCATCTGCTTGGCGATGAGGCCCGGCTTGTTGGTGGGGGCTGCCTGGTACTGCACACTCACCGTGCGGCCCCGGCCGTCGACCAGCGCGGTGATGCGCTCGTTCATCGGCGTGGTCGTCTCTGCGAGCCCCGCGGTGAACGTCGTGTGCCAGATGCTGCTGCCCAGCTGGTAGCGCCGCATGCGCCCGAGCCCGTCAAAGTCGGCGAAGGTCTGCGCCTGCTGAACGCTGCCGGCCGGCGGGCTCACCCCGGTGAGGCGCAGGAGTGCGTCGTAGCCGTAGTTCCAGACCTCTTTGGTGGGCTGCGTCACCCGCTGCAGCTCACCTCGCCGGCCGTAGACGAAGGTGGTGGTGGCGGCGACCGCTGTGCCCGCGCCTTCGGTCACCGTCGTCACGTGGCCGAGGGCGTCGTAGGCGGTCTCCGTGGCCGTGCTGAGCCCATTGCCTGTCACCGTGACGCGGGTCGGCAGCGCACGGCCGGCGCCCGCTGCGTACTCGTACGCCGTCGTCGTCGACCGGCCATCGGGCGTCGACACCACCGCGAGGTCGCCGCGCGTGGTGTAGCCGAACAGCGTCACCTCGCCGTGGAAGTCTTCCCGACGCAGACGGCCGTCGGCGCCGTACTCGCGCACGCGCGGAGGCGCGTCGGCTGAATCGAAGCGCGCGAGGGCGCCATCGCCGTCGTAGTCCCACGCGTCGGTGACTTCCCCGACCGTGTGCCGCGAGAGCTTGCCGAGGCCGTCGTACTCCGCCGATTCGCTCGGTGCGGGCAGCGAGACGCCGTTGAAGCTCCAGTCGTACGACGTGGTGGCGTTGCGCCCGCGCCAGTCGATGGTGGTGAGGTAGTCGTAGCGCTGCGCGCCGCCCTGCCACACCTCGTGCTTCGACTTGATGCGCCCTTGTCCGTCGACTTCTTGCGTGGCCGTCAGCGTCCAGGCTCCGCCTTCGGTCGTGACCGAGTTGCTGGCGACGTCGCCGTCGTACGTGATGTTGGTGCTGCGCAGCCCCGACTCGTCGATCTCCACGACCTGGCCGCGGCCGTTGTAGCGGCGCCGCACGAAGGTGTTGGTGACGGGCGCTGTCTCAGTGACCCAGCCGTCGTTCGTGTACGCGTAGTTCCACGTGGCGCCGTTGTCGGTGCGGGTGCTGAGGCGGCCTGCGGCGTCGAACGTCGTCGCCTGATTGAAGCCCAGCGGGCCGGCGATGACGGTGTCCAGCCCCAGCGCGTCGCGCGTGAAGCGGAAGGTGTTGCCCTTCTCGTCGGTCGACGACAGCTGCGCGCCGACGGCGTCCCACGTGCTGCTGCGTTCATTGCCTCCGGGCAGCCTGGTGGTCAGCACGCGACCCTTGGCGTCGTAGGCGAACGAGGTCGTGGCGGGGATGCCTCCGAGCTGCTGCGTCACCGTCTCCTCTGAGGAGAGGAGGAACCCGCGCACGCTGTAGCGCTGCGTGAAGGTCTCGGTGCGGGGGCTGCCGACGGGCGTGCTGATGGTGCGGGTGACGGTCACCGTCGAGGTGCGATCGGCGGCGTTGTCGGCGTAGGCCCGGGTCTCGGTCAGCGTCTGGGTGCCAGCGGGCGTGGGGTGGCTGCGGGTGTGCCGGGTGAGGCGACCCAGCACGTCGGCGTACGCGAACGTCTCCGACACGCCTGACACCCGGTCGTGCCGTGACACGACGCGGCCCGCGGCGTCGAACCGCTGTTCGACGTCGAGTTCGTCGTCCAGCTTGATCTGCGCGGGCGCCCCGAACGCGTTGGGCGTCACGGTGTACTCGCGCGAGCCCGAGAACATCATCGTGGTGTTGCCGGCCGTGTCGGTGCGGGTCTTCACGGCTTCCAGGTTGCTGCCGGCTGCGCCGTCCTTCGTGCCGGCGGCCGACCCCTTGCTGTCGCGCACGATGGCGGTGATGGCGCCGACGCCGTTCGCCACGGTCAGGGGCTGACCGCGTGAGTCCTTGGTCAGGCGTTCGAAGACGACGATGCCGCCGGCGGTCTCCTTCTCGAGCTGGCCCGAGGTGTCGTAGTCGTACCGGTGGGTAACGCCGCGGGCGTCACCGTACGTCTCGAGGCGACTGCCCGTGTAGACGTAGCTCTCGCTGGCGCGCGGTGCGGCCAAGCCGTAGTTCCAAGTCTTCTCCCTGAGCAGTCCGTCTTGAACGAGCGTCGAGCTCTCGGCCCCAACGGCGGCGCAGCGCTCAGTGACGCGAAGGCCGTTGGGGGTGAGCTCGTAGTCCCACGTCGTGACTTCGTCGGGTGCGTCGGCGTTGCTGCCGAACACCGTGCGCGAGACGAGCCGGCCAACCGCGTCGTAGCCCATGGTGACGTGGCTGCCGGTCTCGGCGTCGAGCGTGCCGGTCAGCCGACCCAGGTCGTCCCAGGTGAGCGTGCGGGTCAGCATCGGCAGACCGTTCCCGGCGGCACCCGACTGCAAGATGGTCATGGTCTGGGGCTGGCCGAAGCGCGTGCGGGTGCCCGTGATGCTGACGTGCCGACCCTGCGCGTCGGTCCACGACTCCAGTCGGTGCTGCGCGTCGTAGGTGGCGTTGCTGAAGAGCGTGAACGCGTCGCCGAGGCCGGTCAGCGTCTGCTGTCTCACGCCGCCCTTGTTGTCGATGTCCGTGGAAGCCGTCACGCCGGTCGCGGTCTGCGTCACGGTGCCTGCGTGGGCGAAGCGCTCGTTCGGGTGCGTGATGGTCTGCGTCAGGCCCGCTGGCAGCGGGCCGATCTGCGTGTCGGCGCCCGCGTACCCGGGCGTCAGCGAGGTGCCCCCCGGCCGCAGGCGCGCGTCGAACGTCGGTTGATGACCGACGCCTGACAGGTCGGTGAAGTCGCTCGCCGGCTTCACCGTCGGCGAGGTCCTCTGGCTGGTCCACTGGCCCTCGACGTGCAGGTCGCCGGTCTTCGCGCTGTTCACTGCGCCGTACTCAGACAGTTTCAGCTCGGTGACGACGCCGTCCGACGTGGTCAGGGTTCGGGTGTGGGGCACCGGCCCGTAGCCGATGCGAATGGGACGGCCGTCGTTGCCCGGCGCGATGAAGCTGCTGACGATCTCGATCGGCGAGAGCTGTCGCATGTCGCTCACCGGCGCGGCGCTGCGTGTGATCTCCCGGTACTCCTGCTGCGGAACCAACGACCCGCCGTCGGAGGTCGCCAGTGAGAGCACCAGGCGCTCGAGCTCGTTCGACGCCTCGAGCGCGGCGATGCCGGTGCCGGTGGGCGGGAGGTACTCGTATTGCCACTTCTGCGTGTCCGGCGCGGCGTCGGCGCCCAGGCGCACCGTCGCGGTGAGGTGCTGGTGCCGGTCGTCGTCGTACGTGTACGTCGCTTGCGCAAGCACCTCGTCCGCAGCGGTGAGGGCCTTCACGACCGAGAGCCGCTTGACGCCCCACAGCTGGGCGGCGGTCCGCAGCTGCGCCAGGTGGCCGCGCGGGAGCGGTTCGTACTGCAGGGCGAGCTTCAGTCCGCCGCCGCGCCGCTCCACGAGCTCGACGTTCGTGGTGTCTGGCTCGTAGGTGAGCTCCCACCAGTTGGTCGGGAGCTGGGCGGCGAACCAATCGGCCGGCGTGTCGCCGGGGCCTTCGTCGATGCCGGTGAGGAACCACCGGCGCTGCAAGGGGCCGACGCCGCCGTCCATGAGGTCGTAGCGACCGTCACCGGTGGGGCCGGTGCTCGGCGGCGCGTGAGGCGGTCGCTCGAAGGTGTGCCGGTACAGCAGTCTGCGCCCGGCCTCGTCGGTGAGCACGAACGCCGCGACGTCGTTGCTGCCGAAGCGGGCGAGGGTCGCGCCGTGCGTGCCGTCGTTGGTGCAGGTCGAGCTGCTGCCCGAGAAGGTGCAGTTGGTGAACTGCCAGGCCTGCGTCGCTTGCGTCACCACGAAGCGGTCGCGGCTCTCCTGCACGACGCTGCCCTCGAAGTCGTGCCGCCAGCCGATGCCGAGCGGACCGACGAGGTTGTTCTGGTTGTTGTAGTGGCGGGTGAAGGCCAGCGTCGACGGCTCGAAGGGCAGGGCGAAGTCGGTGTGGCTGAAGGCCAGACGACCTGTGGCGAGGTTGACGGGGCCGACCTCCGGCTGGGCCCAGGCGTTCGAGTCGTGGGCCTCGAAGCGGCCGCGCGGGTTGCCGAGCGCCTTCCACTGCGGCTGCTCGCCGATGACGAGGAGCCCGCGGTACACGGCCTTGCGCGGCGTGGACGCCTGGCTCGTTTCCATGTCTGCGTAGGCCTCGGGCAGCTGCACGTAGAAGCTGAAGGAGCCGTCAGCCGCGCGGCGCGTGTTGCGGGCGAACTCGCCCTTGGATGCTGACGTCACACCGATGACGCCGCTGCGGTTCTCGACAGTGGCCCACGCGAGTTGGTTCTCGACCGCGCAGTTGTGCTCGTCGCTGGCCGTCTTGCAGATGAACAGCGTGCCGAGGCGGCCCTCAGGGAGCTCTTTGGTCGAGACGTTGAAGGTCGCGCGCGGTCGCAGCGTGGACTGCCGGCTGATGGCTTCCCGCGCCGTCTCTCGCGTCGCTTCGTCGAAGGTGTAGCTGCTCTGGGTTCCCGCGATGTCGGTGCGGCGGGTGAGCCCGTAGAAGTTGGTGCGCCAGAGCACGTTCTCGGCGTTCCCCGAGAGGTAGAGGCTCAGGTAGACGATGTCGTTGCTCGACAGCACCTCCTCGAGGGCGTCGTCATCACACTGTCCGCGGAGATCGCCAGTGGCCGCGTCGTAGTGCACCTCGCACTCCTGACCGATCTCATCGCTGCCGATGCGCAACCTGAACTCTGACGGCGCGCCGGGCGCGGTGGCTTCGGCGGGCGGGTTCTGGAGGGCCGTGAAGAAGCGGTACTCGGTGTCCGAGACCTTGGCTTCCGAGTCGAGCCTCGTCATGTCGCGGGTGCTGCCTGCGCCGAGGGCGTCGGCCTTCGGCTTGCCGAGGTCCAGCACGCGGAACTGATGTCCTCGGGCCGAGTCGTAGCGCAGCAGGGGAACGCCGCCCTCGTCGAAGCTCCAGTAGACGGTCTTCAGCGCCACGGCGCGCCGGGGCGTGTCGGCGAGCGTGCCCGGTTCAGCCTCCAGGTTGTTGAAGGGCGGGGGCGGCTCGTTCTCGCCGACCGCGCGCGCGGGCGTGTCGTATTGCGACTGCCCGATGATGTGGACGAGGTGGAGCGCCTGGCTCAGGTTCGGCGTGATTTCGACGCCAGTCGCGGTCTGCACGCGCGTGGCGGTGTCGACCATCAGCGTGTTGGAGCCCGGGGGAACGCGGAACGTCGAGATGGGGTCCGCGAGCGCCATGGCCGCGTTGTTCCAGGTGACGAACTGGCCGTAGAGCGGCGCCACGCCGGCCGGGACGTCCTCAAGGCGACCTTGCGCCGTCGCACAGAGGATGCGCGCCTGCGGCGGCGCGGAGGGCGAGAGGTCTCCACATGGCACCTCGAGGATCCGGCCCTGCTGCCCAAGATCGTTGAGGGCGTAGGTCCCGTTGTCGAGCGGCTGGGTGTTGGCGTTGATGAACGCGCCGTCGTTGTCGAAGAGTCCGGTTTCGTTGAGCTTGTCCTCACACCGAGGGGCCGCTGCGTCGGTACAGTTGAGCCACGCCCTGGGCGCGCTCTTCACCCGCCACCTCGTCGAGATGACGAGCTTCTTGTCTTGCGTGGTCGCGGCCCCTCCGTTGCGGACGAGCGTCGTCAGGTTTCCCTGGGCGACGCCTACCGGAGTGAACGTGCGGCTCACCCGCGTCTCGATCTGCGGCGGGTAGAGGACGATGTCAGCCTTGATGCCGAGCGCCTGCTGGAGGCAGCGCGAATAGGCGACCGGGCCGGTGGGCCCGTCCACCTTCGGCAGCTGGCCACCTGCGTTGATGTCCGGCTGACAGGTGCCGTCTTGCGAGAGCTGCGGCTTGCTGATGGGTGGCACCGTCACGTGGCGGATGCCGGCAAAGCCCGTGCGGTAGTTCACGGCGACGACGACGAGCTTCTCTCCCGGCGTCAGTGACGTGGCCACCGCGGGCGTACAGAAGTTGGCGTAGAACGCCTGATCGTTCTCAGTCGTCGCGCCACCGGTGGCGAGCACCGTGTTGATTCGCGCGCACTCGACCCGCTGCGGAATGCGGTTGAAGGCCGTCGGCCCCACTCTCAACCGGGCGTAGCTGGCGACCGCAGTGCCACCGTCCGTCTCGAAGCGACGGGCGGGCGCAAGGCTGGCGATGGGCGTGCGTGGGTCGCTCTCGCGGAAGAAGCTGACCTCGGTGGTCTCGATGTCTTTCGAAGAGATGGCGGTCAACCGGGCGTCGCTGATGCCGCCGTCGCCCTCGCTCCAACTCAGCGAGTCGTCGGTGTTCACTGGCAAGGGCACGCCGTTGTCGTCGGCGAA
The DNA here is from genome assembly GCA_964459885.1 of uncultured Archangium sp. Lineage (GTDB taxonomy): Bacteria > Myxococcota > Myxococcia > Myxococcales > Myxococcaceae > Archangium_A. The sequence continues at coordinate 2,966 of CAYWON010000101.1, read as the reverse complement.
CGTGAGGTTGCCGTACAGCATGCGCGCGTCGACGATCACATCGGCTCGTGCACCAGTGCCCGCGGCGAGCGCGAACGGCTGGCTGCAGGCGGAGTACTTGTTCTGCACGCGACGGTAGACGGTGAAGCCGTTCACCTGGTCGACCGGCAGGCTTGCCTCGCCGGCAGGAATGTCGGCGCAGGTGATCGCCATGTCTCCGTTCGAGACGAGGGTGTTGATGCCGTACCCACCGGTTTCGCCGGTCATGCCCAACTTGTCAGTGCCCGGGCCCGTCAGCGTGACGCGAACGTCCTTGTAGAAGACGGCGTGATCCAGGGGCACCGGCAGGGTGTTCTCGATCTCGCTGACGTCGAGCTTCGACGGTTTCCCGTGCGCGTCAGTCTGGAGCTGTACGCGATGGGAGATGCGCCACACCCGCCCGAAGTCGCCGTGCAGCTCGAGCGTCAAGATGGTGACGCCCTCACGCAGCTCGACGGTCGATTCGGCGTCGATGGTCTCTGCGTTCCAGTGCCACGACTGACCGTAGGGCGCTGTCGCCACCGTGTTGTCGTCGCGGAGCGCTGTGATCGTCGCCTCGATCAACGCGCCTGAGACCTCCGGCACGTTGCGCGCGCGCACGCGGAATGGGAACTCCCACGTGCCGTTCGTGGTGGTGGGGCGGAGCATGGCGAGCCTGGCGTTGTCAGCGGCTCCTCCGCCGCCCGTGCCGCCGCCGCCGCCCGTGCCGTTGCCGCCGCCCGTGCTGTTGCCGCCGCCCGTGCCGTTGCCGCCGCCCGTGCCGTTGCCGCCGCCCGTGCCGTCGCCGCCGCCGGTGCCGCCGCCGCCGCCCGTGCCGTTGCCACCGCCCGTCGAGCTCTCGGTGTCGGGCGGCGTCACGGTGAACCCAGACGGACTCTCGAGCGTGGCCTCCATCAGCGTGCCGCGCGGGCCGCGGACCTTGCCGGACACCCACGACGGTTGAGCCGCCAACATCACGGTGTCGCCGGCCACCATGGCGCCGGCGAAGAGTGCAGCGAGCCCCGACGCCCAGGCGGTGTTCGGAAGCAGCAACTGCCGGAACCAATCGACCGGCCCCGTCTCTGGCACGCGAAGCTGCGCACCGCCGCCGTCAGGGATCAACGCGAGCGCTGCGGAGACCGCGGCAGACGCCTCTTCCGAGAGAATCTTGTACCCGAGCCACTCGATGCTGTCGGGCTGGAACGGCGCGAGCGAGTCGAGGTGTTGCCCGTCGGTCGTCACACGCGCGAGGCCAGCGCGGCTGATGACCATGGTCTGCGTCGAGTAGGCGTAGAGCAGCGCGAATCGGCCCGGAGGCTGATTGGTCACCGCGAAGGAGACGTCCATGGGGCCGGTGAGGCTGGTGCCGGCGGGTTGGAGCTGCCACAGCTTCTCGGGCCCGGCGATGTCGGCGAGCGGCGGCGCCTTGAGGGGCGGTGGGACCTGCGTGAGGGTGATGGCGCCGGTGAGCCCGTTCTCGAAGTGGAAGCTCCCCGGCGGCATGGTCAGCGTGACGCCGTTGGTTTGCGTCGGCTGGCCATCGTTCGCGAGCGCGACGCGGGAGCTGCCGTCCGTCGGCACGAGGAACAACGTGGTGTCGTCCGTGCGCCGGCCATCGACCACGGCGACTCGTCGGGTCACCGTCGGTAGCGGGCGGCCCTCAGACGAGAGACCGCGACTGACGGTCACCTTCCAGCTGCCGGTGCCCGGCACGAAGAAGTGGTAGTTGCCGTCGCTGTCGGTCTGCGTCGAGAGCCCGAGCTCCTTCAGTTCGACCTGCGCGCCTTTGACAGGAATGGCTGTGTCGTCGACCACGACACCGTGGAGCTCTGTGAACGCGCGCCGTGTGGTGAAGGTCGACCGGAAGGGCGCCGAGAGCCCTGGCCCGATCTGCGCGCTGACGTTCTGAACTTCGACGCTCAGCGCCGTGTCGTCCGGCAGGGCCTTGGTTGCCGAGAAGGACAGCGCCTGGTTGCCGGGCGTGAGGTAGTAGCTGCCGGGCAGCGCCACTCCGGCCGCGCGCACGACGAACTGGGTGCTGAAGTCCGCAGGCTGAATCGCCTTGTTGAACGAGATGGTGACGCGCGTGTCCGTCTCGATTCCGCTCGCCTGATTCGCGGGGGAGATCGCCGTGACCTCGAGTGGCTCAGTTGACGGATCTCGGTAACGCACTCGAACTTCCGCGCTGCCCTGGGCACCTGAGGAGTCGGTGGCCACGACAGGAATCGTGTTCTCGCCGAGCGCGAGCGCCACGTCGGCCTGGTAGTCACCCCCAGGCCCGGCCGTCACGATGGACGCCCCGATGCGCACCTGCGCGACGGGCGAGGTGGCGTTCACGGTCGCTCTGACGTGCACCCAACCGACGTCGGAGGTCGCGAAGTCGCGGGGCTCCAGGATCGTCACCGTCGGGGCGAGCATCGGCGCGTCGACCCGCTGCACGAACTGCGACCGATTGCCGACGCTGTCGCGCGCTTCGATCAGCACGTCGGTGCGACCACGCCTCACGGTGACGTCGGTGATGAAGTGGCCGCCGACGGTGTTCACGATCGCGCCAGCGACGCGCACTTCGGAGAGGTGCGAGTCGTAGACAGTGCCCTCGATCGTGACGACCGCGTGCGCCGTGGTGTGCGGATTGTCTGTGGGCTGACTCACGGTGATGAGCGGCGCGGTCGTGTCGCTCTGCACATTCACCGACGCGTTTGCGGTCGCGCCAACAGCATCAGACGCGTGAACGTCGATCTGATTGGCGCCGTCATGGAGCGCGGTCGTCGCAGTGAAGGTCGAGCCGCTGACGGAGGCCGGGGCGCCGTTGACCGTGACGGCGTACGCAGGTGCGCCACCCGTGAGCGTTCCTGTGACGACCACCGAAGAGGCGCCCGTGAGCGTCGCGTTGGCGGGTGCAGTGATGGTGATGTGCAACGGTTGCGCAGAGCCGCCACCGGCCGCAGAGCCGCCACCAGTCGCAGAGC
>CAYWON010000100.1:0-25636 GCA_964459885.1 uncultured Archangium sp. | reverse complement strand
CGCTGACGCGAACGTGACAGGGCACAATCCGCTACGGTGCGCGGCACCTCATGGCGCGCCAGCGGTTGTGCATCTTGTCGCGGAAGACCTCTCTGTACTCGACACGCCGGCTCGTCGAAGCCGCGCGGGAACAGGGCGCGCGCCCCCTGGTGATGGACACGCTGCGCTGCACGATGGTCGTCGCCCCCGGCGGCAACACGCTGCTGTACCGCGGCGCCGAAGTGAAAGGCCTCGCCGCCGTCATTCCCCGCATCGGCGCCAGCATCACCAGCTACGGCATGGCCGTGGTGAACCACCTCGAGACGATGAACGTGCCCGTGGTGAACCCCGCGCCCGCCATCTCGCGCAGCCGCGACAAGCTGCGCTGCCTGCAGCTGCTCGCGCAGCAGGGCCTCGACGTGCCCCGCACCGTGATGGCCACCGAAGGCGCCAGCGTGCGTCGCTTGCTGGGCGCCGTCGGCGGGCTGCCCTGCATCATCAAGCTGCTGCGCGGCACGCAGGGCGTCGGCGTGATGCTGGCCGACACGATGCAAGAGGCCGAGACCATCGTGCAGACCTTCTGGGGCCTCGCGCAGGACGTCTGTCTGCAGGAGTTCATCAAGGAATCTCGCGGCCGCGACGTGCGCGCGCTCGTGGTGGGCGACGAGGTCGTCGGCGCCATGCGGCGACAGGCCCGCAGCGGTGAGTTCCGCAGCAACATCCACCGCGGCGGCGAGGGCAAGTCCATCCGGCTCCCGCGCGAGTACCAGGACGTCGCCGTGCGCGCCGCGCGGGCCATCGGCCTCTCGGTGTGTGGCGTCGACATGCTCGAAGGCAAAGACGGCCCCAAGGTGATGGAGCTCAACTCGTCGCCCGGCTTCGAGGGCCTCGAGCGCGCCACGAAGAAGGACATCGCCGGCGCCATCGTGGCGCACGCGCTGAACCTGGGCCGCAGCTGACCCATGGACTTCTTTCCCTACCACCCGCTGAAGCTGCGCCTCTGGTTGCTGGCCGGGCTGCTCGTCGGCCTCGCGCTCACCGTCTGGGCCATCGTCGACTACTCGGGAAACCAGGAGCCCCGCGACGTCATCCGCGCCGGGCTGTCGCTGGGCCTCACCGCCGGCATGGGCGTCGCCGTGTTCCGCTTTCGACCGCGCGCCGACTGGGGGGTGCGCCTCACGCAGGTCTCGGTGCTCGTCTCGCGCCCGTTTCAACGCGGCCTGATGGAAGTGCCCTGGGCCGCGCTGCGTGAGGTGCGGCGCCTCGGCGAGAAGCGCGACACGCTGGCGCTGTGGGTCGACGAGAAGGAGCGCGTGCTGGTGCCCGCCCACCTCTTCGCGCGCCGCGCCGAGTTCGACACGCTGGCGAAGACCATCAAAGAGCGCATGCCCGCGCCGAAGTACGACGCATGAGCGACGTCCCTTCAGCCGACGACCTCGCGCTCTTCCAGCAGGTCATCCGCGAGTTCGTGCCGCACAACCGCGCGCTGGGCATCGACTTCGTGTCGGCCACGTTCACTCCGCCCGTCGTCACGCTCAAGCTGGCCTGGGGCCCGCACCTCGTCGGCAACCCGCTCACCGAGGTGCTGCACGGCGGCGCGGTGACCACGTTGCTCGACGCCGTCAGCGGCGCGTCGGTCTACACGAAGCTGCGCGCGCCCACGCCCATCGCCACGCTCGACCTCCGCATCGACTTTCTCGGGAGGCCGCCCGCACGCGTCGACGTCTTCGCGAAGGCCGAGTGCTACCGCGTGACGAGGTCTGTCGCGTTCGTGCGCGCCGAGGCGTGGGTCGATGGCGAAGCGCCGTTCGCGTCGTCGAGCTCCACGTTCGCGCTCAGCACCAGGGGCCGCGCGCCGGGAGCGCCGTCATGAGAGACGCGCTGCGCCTCGCGCGAGCAGGTGACTTCGGGCCGCTGGTCGCCGCGATTCCGTACTTCTCGTTCCTCGGGCTGGCGGTGACGACAGAGGCCGATGGGCGTCGGCTGGCGACGATGAAGTTCGCCGAGCACCTCGTCGGCAACCCCACGGTGCCCGCGCTGCACGGCGGCACGCTGGGCGCGCTGTTGGAATCGGTGGCCCTGCTGGAATGCATCGCCAGCACCGAGAGCGCGGCGCTGCCGAAGACCATCACGTTGACGGTGGACTACCTGCGCCCCGGCCAGACGCGCGACGTGTTCGCGCGCGCCCACGTGCTGAAGGCCGGCCGCCGCGTGACGACGCTGCACTGCAGCGCCTGGCAAGACGATGAAGCCACGCCCATCGCCACGGCGACGGTGCACGTGAAGCGCACCGCGGGTTGATCAGGTCTCGACCTGGCCCGTCAGCAGCCCGACCAGCTCACCCGAGCGCGACCGGCCCACGATGAAGGTCGAGATGTTCACCTCACCGAAGCGGAAGACCTTCAGGTCCGTCAGCTCGCTGGTGAGCTTGTCGTTGAGCCGCGAGAAGCGCTCGGCGTTGGCGACCATCACCGCGTCGTCGGGGTCCCACACCGTCTCGCGCGCCGCGAGGAACTCGGCCGCGTCACGCTCTTCGACCGGCGTGCGGTTGGCGAGCGCTTCTTCACCCGGCGCCACCCACATCACGTCGCCGATGAGCGCGTCGTGCTGCGCCGAGAGGTGCTGGCGCACGACGTCGGCGGTGATGGGCGCGCCGTTCAAGTTGGGGCCCGAGACGAACAGCAGCTTCGCGTCGGTCTCGCTCGTCATCCACAGGCCGTCGGTGAGCGCCGCCAGCTCGGTGCGCAGGCGCGCCACGTCGCTGGTGCCGGGCGTCGTCGGCGTGGTGGCCGGCGTCGCCTTGCCGCGCAGGAAGAAGAAGTCTTCCTTCAGGTCGTTGGGCAGCTTCTGGCCGTCGGCCAACGACACCTTCTTGTCGGGGCCCGCGGCGATCTCCGCGGCGCGCTGCGCGTAGGCCTGCATCTCGCGCGCGATGACGTCGACGCTGACCGTCTTCTTGCCGGTGGTGGTGAAGTAGTTGCTCGCGTTGTCCGCGAAGAGCTTCTCGGCGTCGGTGCCGGTCGCCAGCTTCTTCGCTTCGCTGACCGAGAGCCGACCGTCTTTCCCGGCGGCCTTCTTCACGGCCTCCTTGAAGTCCTGCGACCAGGTCTGCGCGAACTTCGTCGGCGAAGGCGTCGTCGGAATGCGCGGCATGCCGCATTGTCGCACGTCAGCGTTACGAGTTGCCTACATTGTAGGCGCTGAACAATTACGCGCCCTTGAGCTGTCGAACGAGGGCCCGCGCCTCGACGATGTTGTCCTCGATGCTGCAGTAGGTCCACCCGCCGTAGCGCCCGATGGAGTGCACGCCCTTCGCGGCGAGCTCGGCCTTCAGCTTCGCGACCGTCGCCAGCGAGCGCTGCGTGATGTGCACGTACGCGGGGTCCATCAACACCGAGTGCTCGGCGACGAGCTTTTGCGTGGTGATGATGCCTTCGCGCTTGAGGCCGGCCAGCACCGCGTCGCGCAGCGCGGGCACGTCGAGCGGCACGCCGTGACGCGCGCCGACCTCGACGTAGAGGCTCATGCGGTCGGTGTCGAAGATGTTGTCGTAGAAGCCCACCCGGTAGAACGGCAGCGAGCGGTCGGGGAAGTACGTCCAGTGCGAGTCGCGCGGGCCCTTGCTGTCGAAGCCCAGGTTGAACACGAGCACCTGGTTCCAGCTGAACGCGCCGTCTTCGACGGGCAGCCCACACAGCTTCAGCAACGCGGGGAACGGCGCCGAGCTGACGAGCGCGTCAAACGCGAAGCTGCGGCCCTTCGAGGTGTGCACGCGCTTCGTGTCGAGGTCGATGCGCTCGACGGCTTCGCCGAGGTGCAGCTTTGTCGCGTCGACCTCGCTGGCGATGGCGCGCACGTACTCGATGGCGCCTCCCTCGGGGTACGTGAAGGTCGCGTTGTAGGTCGCGTTGTCGGCCTGCTTCATGTTGCGCACGATGTCGGTGAGGTCGGCGTGCGGGAAGAAGCGGCCCATGGCGTCGCGATCGAGCGTGCCGAGGTCCGTCGCGTAGAGCTTCTCGTTGTACGGAATGAGGAACTTCTCGGCGATGGAGCGGCCGAAGCGCGCGTACAGCATCTCCTTGAAGTTGGTCTCGGGCTGCGGCGGCTGGCCCGGCGCGCGCGCGAAGTAGAGGTCGTAGAGACAGTCGATGAAGTCCTGCTGCGGCAGCTGGTGGATGTTCTTCTGGAACGGGAAGTCGACCTGCTTGCCGCCGAACGAGATGAACGAGCGCTTGGCGACCTTGCGGATGTTCTGCCCCGGCATGCGGTCGACGAGGAACTTCTCGATGTCGGCGTGTTTGAAATGGAAGAAGTGGCCCGAGTAGTCCCACACGAAGCCGTCGCGCTTCACCGTCTTGCAGTAGCCGCCGATTTCAGCATCGCGGTCGAGCACCACGAGGTCTGCGTCGCGGCCCAACGCCGCTGCCGTGGCCAACCCGCTCATGCCTGCGCCGATGATGACGGTCTTCATGCGGGGCGAGGTGTACGACAAGTCACGGCGCGTTGCGCACCCGCGAAGCGAGCCCTTCGTCGTCGAGCGTGAAGCCGCAGCCGATGGCCCACGGCATCCACCCGTCGACGCCTGACGACTCGGCCGCGTCGATGACCGCGTCGACGTAGTTCAGGTCTTCCGAGAGGAACTCCGAGACGAGCACCGGCAACTCGCGCGCGGCGCGGCCGAAGTTGTCGTTGAACTTCTCGGGCGGGTCGTACGGCAGGTACTGGTGCGCGGCGTAGACGACGTTGCCTTCGAGCGGGCGCTGCCGCCACGGCTCGACGGAGTGCGCCCAGTCAGGCCCGCCGACGACCACGAGGTGCTCGGGCGCGCGCTGCGCGAGGCGGTCGACCATGCGCTGCATGAGCGTGTGCAGCACGTCGAACGGCGTGTCATGCGGTTCGTTGATGACGTCGAACAAGACGTGCGTGCGGTTGGACCATCGGCCCGACGCGCGGTGCCAGAACGCTTCGGTGGTGTTGCCGAAGCCGAACGTCGGCGCCTTCAAGATGTTGAGTTGGTACGGCTCGGTGCGCTGCGCGTTCTCCCACTGCACGTCGACGATGACGTAGAGGCCAGCGAGCGCGGCTTCGTCGATGAGCGACTCGACGCGCGCGACGTACGCGTCGTCGGTGAGGAACCACTCCTGGTTCACCGGCATGCGCACCGCGTTGGCGCGCCAGCGCGCGGGGTCTGAGAGCACGGCGATGGCGCCGTCCCAGTTGGCGCCGGTGCTGTCGAACTCGAGTGAGCAGACGTTGACGCCGCGCAGCTTCACCACGTGGCCTGCGTCGTCGCGGAGGTCGGCGCCGTCGAGGTGCAGTCGCGGCGGCATGCGCGCAGGTGCAGCGGTCGGCGTCGTGGGCTCCAACCAGTCGGGGCCGTCGACGTCGGGGACGCCGCACGAAGTGATGAGCAGCAACGCGACGAACAACAGCCTGAAGGGCGGCGGGGGTGCTGTTCGCCGCGACGCCGAGGTCTTCACGCGCTGGCCTCGCGACTTCGAGCCAGGGTGGGTTCGCCTGTTTCATCAGTCACATGAGTCACTCCCAGTGACCTGAGTGACTGATGAAGCGGCATGACTGGCGTCGGAGGTCGAGAGGCCAGCGCGCGTCGAGCAACGCGCATGGCCGCTGAACCACCTTCCTTCCTCAGGCTGGCTTCTGCGGTTTCATCAGTCACCTGGGTCACGCCCGGTGACTCAAATGACTGATGAAATGGCCTCACCGTCGTTGGAGGCCGAGAGGCCAGCGCGCATCGTGCAACGCGCGCGCGACCTGAACCGCCCTCCCTCCTCAAGGCAGGCGACGACGGCGCAGCGTGACCAGCAACGCCAACGCCACCAGCGCCTCGCCACCCGTCGCGCAGCCACACCCCGACGCGCCGCCGTTGTGCAGCGACATGCCCGGCGTCGTCACCTTGCGCTTCACCGTCACGCGGCCGCTCACCGTCTGCGCGTTCACGCCCGTGGCCACCGCTTCGATGACGTTGTCGCCTTCGACGAGCGGCACCGTCGCCGAGAAACCGCCAGCGCCCAGCAGCTCCGCCGTCACGCCGTTCACCGTCACCGTCGCCACGTCGAAGCCCTTCACCACGCCGTAGAGCGTCACCGTGTCCGTCGACACCTCGGCGCCCTCCATCGGCTCCACGAAGGTCAACGACGCAGGGTCCACCTCATCGCTGCCTTCCGAGAGCCCGACGTTCAGCGACAGCCGCTGGTCTTCCGGCACGGTCACCGTCTGGCTCGACGTCACGTAGCCGGCCTTGCGCACCACCACGAGGTAGTCGGCCGGCACCGTCATCACCGCCGCCGTGTACGCGCCGCTCGCGTCGGTCGTAGCCGTCGACACCACCGTGCCGCTCGACGCTTCACGCAGCTCCACCGTCGCGCCTTCGATGCGCAGCGTGTCGTCGGTGAGCGCGTGCACGAAGCCCGCGAGGCCGGCGTTGAACGTCACCGTCGAGGTCGCGCTGCCGGCGTTCCCCGCCGCGTCGGTCGCGCGCACGACGAGCGTGTTGGTGCCGGGCGCCAGCAGCAGCTCGACGTCGAACGCGCCGCTCGTCACCGGCACATCGGTCGCCGCGCCGCCGTTCACGTGCACCTGCACCTGCGACACCGCGCCGCGGTCGTCAGACGCCGTGCCGCGCAGCGAGATGCGGCCGAGGTCGAGCGACGCGCCCGTGGTGGGGAACACAATCTCGACCTGCGGCGCGACCGTGTCGGCCATCGCCGAGGTCGCCAACGACATCGAGCCCCACGTCTGCCCGCCCGCGACCGCCGTGCGCGAGACCTGGCTGTCGGCGTAGCCCGCCTTGCTCGCGGTGATGGTGTACGTGCCCGGCGCCTTGTTGAAGCGGTAGATGCCCGTGGCGTCGGTGGTGACGGTGGTGCCCGCGCACGTCACCGTCGCGCCCGAGACGGCCTGCGAGGTGTCCGACGGCATCGCCGGGTTGTACGCGTAGATCTTCCCGATGAGCTCGCCCGTCGCGCCGCTCGAGTTGAGCTCCATCGAGCCCCACGCCTGCGCGCCCGTCACCACCGTGCGCGTCACCGTCGCCGTCGACAGGCCCGCCTTGGTGGCCGTCGCCGTGTACGTGCCTGGCTGCAACTGGAATTGGTACACGCCATCGCTGCCGGTGGTGACGCTCTGGCCGTTGACGGTGACGGTCGCGCCCGACACGCGGTTGGCGGTGTTGCCGCCCGTGTAGATGGCGCCAATCAACGTGCCGGTGCCCGTCGTCGGCGCGCCGTTGGTCACGTACTGCATGTACTTCGTCCAGTTCCAACCGCTGCCCGGGTCGGTGTGGCCGTTCGAGTTGCACGACCGCGGAATCTCCACGTGCCCGACGATGCGCGCGCGCGTCATGGGGATGTTGTGGCGCTGGCAAATCCACCGGGTCAGCTTGGCCGACTCCCGGTACATCGCGTCGGTGTACCAACGCGCCGGGTCAGCGATGAAGCCCTCGTGCTCGAGGCCGATGGAGCGGCCGTTGTAACAACCGGCGTGCCACGCGGTGTTGCGGTGCTCCACCATCTGCGTGACCTCGCCGTCGCTCGAGCGAATGATGTAGTGCGACGACACGTTCGACGCGGTGTTCTGGAACCAGCTCTTCGTGCCGTTGTAGCTGCCCTGCATGGTGTGAATGAGGACGAACTCGTAGCTGGTGCGGCCCGACGAGTAGTTGGGCGACGCGACCCACGCCGCGCCGCTCGGGTACTCCAGCACCGCGTCACGGCGCGACGCCGCGACGGGCGCGTGACGTCGCCACGACGACGTCGAAGGCGCCTGCGTGACGCCGTCCATGTCGAAGCCGCCCTCGAGCGCGAGGAACACGTCGGTCGCGTAGTCAGCCGCGCCGGTCGCCGAGTCGATGCCGGGGTACAGCGACACCGCGGGGAACCAGTCACCTTCTTGATGCGCATCAAGCGTGGGGTCGGTGGCCGCCGTCTTTTCAAACAGCGCGCGCAGCACCGCCGCCGCGCCGCGCACGTTGGCGCGCGGGTCGACGCGCAGACGGCCTTCCGTCACGCCGGTCAGCCGCGCCGCGTCGTCCAGCGTGCTCCACGCACCGCGCCGCGAGAGCTGCATCACGCCGACGCCGCCAGTCACCGACTCGAGGTCCGCGCGCGTCGACAACCGCGTCTCGACCCAGCCCAGCGACTTCAGCACCGACACCGGCACCTGGTACTCGCGCGCGGCGTCGTGGAAAGCGGTGTTGAGCGGGCTCGTCGTCGTGGCGCTCGCGGGCAGCTCTGACGACTCGCCGCCACACGCGACGAAGAGGAAGACCGCGGGCAAGAGGAGGTGACGCATGGCGAGGCGCCTAAGCCATCGCGCGCGGCATTTGAAGTGGGGTCAGCGGAGCGCGAGCCAGAGCAGCGACACCACGATGACGACGCCGACGCCGAGGGCCACGAAGAGCGGCGTGCGCGAGGGCTTCACGGCAGCGGCGAGCTCGTCTTCGGTCACCTCGACCGACGCGTCGAGCTGACGCAGCGCCTCGGCCAGCACGCGCGCCGTGGGGAAGCGCTCTTCAGGCTTCTTGCGCAGACACCGCATGACGATGGCGGGCAGGCCTGCGGGCAGCTGATCACCCGCAGGCGAGACGGCGTTGAGCGGCGGCGGCTCGTTCTGCGTGAGCGCGACGACGAGCTGACCGAAGTTGTCGCCGACGAAGGGCTGCCGACCGGTGAGCAGCTCGTACAACACGACGCCCACGGCGTAGACGTCGACGGCCGCTGAGTGACCGGTGCCGAGCGCCTGCTCAGGCGCCATGTACTCGGGCGTGCCCAGCACCACGCCGGCCTTGGTGCTGACGTTCTTCAAGTCACCGAGCGGCTTGCCGAGCTTCGCCATGCCGAAATCGAGCACCTTCACGAAGTCGGCGCCGTCAGCGGCGGTCGAGAGGAAGATGTTCTCGGGCTTGATGTCGCGGTGCACGACGCCGAGGTCGTGGGCGGACTGCAGCGCTTCGGCGATCTGCAGCGCGATGTGCACGGCGCGGGTCGCGGTGAAGGGCCCCGCGTTGATGGCGTCGGCGAGCGTCTGGCCGTGCAGCACCTCCATGACGCAGTACACGCAGCGACGGCCGCCGGGCAGCGCCTGTTCGCCCGAGTCGGTCACCTTCACCACGTGCTGGTTGGTGATGGAGGTGATGACGCGGATCTCCTGGAGGAAGCGGTGCACCACCTCGGCGTCGGTGACGTGCTCCTGCTTGAGCACCTTCACGGCGACGGGCTGCTGCGTGCGCGTGTCGCGCGCGAAGTAGATGCGCGCCATCGCGCCTTCGCCCAGCACGTGCTCGAGGCGGTAGTGCGCGAGCGCGCGGCCCGAGAGGTCGGGCTCCATCACCTCGACGATGGCGTGGTTGCCCGACGCCGTGCGCGGGTGCACGCGCAGCCGCAGCCCTTCGAGACCGCGCAGCAACGCGCCGGCGGTCCACGACTCGTGCATCGCCTTCTGCAGCAGCGGCACGAAGCCGAACGCGTCGGTGCGACCGGCCTGCGCGGTGATGAGCAGCTCACACAGCGCGCGCACGTCGTCTTGCGCGGTGGTGCTGCCGAGGCCGCAGAGCGACGCGTCGAGCACAGCGGGCTGGCCAGGGAAGATGTCAGACGCGGTGAAGGGCCCCGCGGTGAGGTTGGCGGCGTGCAGCGCGGCGAGGCCGTCGGCGAGGTCGATGCCCAGCGCGACGAGCTGGTCGACCGACACCGGCGGGCTGACGGCGAGCGAGCGCCACGAGACGGAGGTGAGCAGCACGCCGAGGCGACCGTCGTCGAGGCGGTGCGGGCCGAGCACCATGCGCAGCGACGGGTGGCTCAGCTGCGAGAGCGTGTCGGTCAGCGCCGTGAAGCGCTGCGGGTCAGCGGGCGGCGTGGTGGGCACGCGCACTTCCACGGCCGAGCCGTCGAGCTGCGCCTGCAGGCGCTCGCTGCGTTCATCGCGGTAGAGGAGCTGCACGGACTGCACGAGGTGTCGTGTAGAGCACCGGGGTCGTCACGGCCAGCGTTGCGTCGAGTGCGCGGGTGGTGCCGCTGCACGCACATTCGCACGCGGCCTCAAGGTGAGCGGTGATGACGGGGCACGCGCACGAGTGCACGACGCCAACGTGCCACGCGATCTCGTCCGTGGGTTTCGCCTGCCAGTTCACGCGAACCGACTTCGCGGCGTGCCGAGCGCCTGTCTCGTGGCGGGCTGCGCAGAAATCCTCCGCGACCGTTTCCCTCAAGGCAGCGCCGTAAACGCCACCAACCGCCACGCCCTCGCCTCTGTAGGACAAGGTGTGCTACCCGCCCGCGCACCATGAACCGCGCGCTGCTGGCCTCGCTCTTCTTCCTCGGTTGTGGAGTTCAAGACGCCGTCGTCGGCGACGTCACCGACGAGCAGCTCACCGCCGACGCGCCGCTGCTGGGCGCCGACGGCAACGACGCCGCGGAGCGCGCCTGCCACGTGGTGCTGCGCAGCGTGGAGCGCACCGAGACCAACTGCGTCAGCACCGGCTGCTGGTGGACCTTCACCGGCTTCATCGACGTCTCGCAGAGCGCTGTCGACGAAGGCGCCGCGCCGCGCGTGCTCTACAAGAACCTCGACGCGTCCACCTGGGGCGACGTCGGCGCCACCGCCACCACCGGCGCGCCCGCGGGCTTCGTGCGCTACCGCTTCAAGCTGACGCGCAACACCGTGAAGGACGGCATGTCGGCCACGGACTACGCGCGCGCCAACGTCCAGCTCGCGCCGTACCTGCGCACCAGCTCCGGTGCGCGCCTCTTCGACCACAACCGTCTGCCCGGCGACTTCGAGACCTACGCCGTCAGCCAGTCGAGCACCTGGCGCGTGGCTGAAGACAACGCGGTCTGCAGCGGCGACGCGGTCGTCGGTCGCACGCTCGACTTCACCGGCGCGTTCACCACTTCGCAGCGTGGCGTCGTCGTCGCCGGCGAGCCGCTCACGCTGACCTACGCGCTCTCGCGCCTCGAGACCTGCCGCAACACGCACAACGGCCACCCCGCGTGGGACCTCCGCGCCTTCGTGCGCTTCAACCCGTCAGGCACCGTCGTCGACGGCACCGTGCGCGGCTTCGACGCGCCCAACGGCGTGCCGCAGGCGGCCAACCCGAAGAGCGTGCCCTTCACCGTCAACGTGCCGACGGGCACCACGTCGCTCGAGGTGTGGTTCCACAACACCAGCGGCGCCGGCAGCACCTGCCAGGCGTGGGACTCGAACTACGGCGCGAACTACCGCTTCGTGGTGTGGCCGACGTCGCCGGGCCGGGTGGACTGGGTCGGCAACGCCGGCAGCAGCTTCGCGCGGACGTGCAGCCGCACCGACGGCGTGCCGGCCACCGTGACGATGGACTCGTACCTGCGCGAGCGCGCGTGCGCGTTCGTCGAGACCGACGTGTACGCGCCGGGCGTGACCGACAGCGGCAACACCGGCGTCGGCGTCTTCGCGCAGGCCGAGCTCTTCCTCGACGGCGCGCCCTTCGCGGTGACCGACCTGCAGTTCCTCTCGCGCATCGGCAACGACTGGCGCTACCAGTGGCAGCTGCCGAAGACCGAGCTCTTCTACGCGCCGAAGTGGCGCACGCTCGAGTACCGCTTCCGCTTCTCGACCGACGGCCGCACGTGGACGCGCGACGTGACGCGCACCGTGGTGCGTGACGTCAGCTTCTGCAACCCGGCATGGGCTGACTGCACGCCGTGACGCCCGCGCCGCTGGGCACGCGCGCGCTCGCGGCCACCATCGACGGCTTCATCATCACTGTGCTGTGCGCCGTCTCGTTCCTCGTGCCGCTCTATATGCGCGGCTTCGTGGTGCCGATGTGGGGCGTGTTGGTGGTGCTGGTCGGCTACTCGGTGCTGCCGCTCGCGGGCTTGAAGCAGACGCTGGGCATGCGGCTGATGGGCGTCGAGCTGGTGCGGCCATCGGGTCACGCGGTCGACGCGGGTAACGTGCTGTTCCGCGAGCTGCTCGGGCGCGGGCTGTTCCCTGCGGCGTACCTCTTCACCGTCGTCGCCGGGCTCCTGGCGAGCGTCTTCCGCGTCGGCGGCAACGTCGCGCCGGTGGCGCTGACGGGCATCATGACGCTCGCGTGTGCCACGGCGTTGGTGCTGGCCCTCGTCGGCAGCCTCATCGCGCTGGAGCGCCCCGACAAGCGCACGCTGGCCGACTTGATGTCGGGGTCGATGGTGGTCCTCGCGCCGGCGCGGCCGCTGCCCACCGACGCCGACGAGCTGGCGGAACACCACGCGCACCGCCGTCGCGTCTGGGTGCGCATCGTCGCGGTGCAGGTGCTGTTGCTCGCGGTCACCGTCGGCCTCCCGTGGCTGATGTCACAGCGCACGAGCGAATCGCCGCGAGAGAAGATCGCGCGCCTCAAGCTGGAATCACTCGAGGCCAAGTTCCGCGCCGCGCCGCAAGACAACGCCCTCGCGCGCGAGCTGACGCGGGAGTACCGCAACCAGTACCGCGAAGAAGACGCGCGTCGCATCGACGACGCTCACCGCGCCGCCATCAGCGGTCGCGAAGCCGAGCGTGAGCTCTCGCTGCGTGAAGCGTTCGAGAAGGACCCGCGTCGCCGCGACCTCGCCGAGTCGTTGATTGGTCTGCTCGAAGAACAGGACCGCGTCGACGAAGCCGAGGTCGTCTACCGGCAGTACCTCGGCGACGCGCCGGCCGCGCACCACCTCGCGGGCTTCGGCAACTGGCTCGCGTCGAACGGCCGCAACGACGCCGCCATCGTCGAGCTGAACCGCGCCATCGCGATGGACCCGCTCGTCGCCTACGGCCACACGCTGCTGGGCGTCGCGCTCGCCCGCGCGGGGCGCATGGAAGAAGCGCGCGAGCACCTCACGCTCGCCGTCCTCGACGACGCCGAAGACGAGACCGCCGCCGACGCGCTCGAAGACGTCGTGGCCCAGGTCGGCCCGCTCGACGGCAAGCAGCGCAAGGCGCTCGAGCAGCGCGTCGCCGCGTGGAAGGCCGACGCCGGGCTCTGACGTCACTCAGAGGTCGATGACGGTGCAGGGCAGCTCGCACTCGCTCGTGGAGCAGTTGACGATGCGCGTCTCGCCGCGCGTCCACGCGCCGCGGTCTTCGTGGATGTGACCGAAGAAGTGCAGCCGCGGCTTCACGCGGTCGAGGTGCCGCGTGAGGTCTTCGCAGCCCACGCGCTCGCCGGACCACACCACGTCGCCGTAGCCGTGCGGCGGGCCGTGCGTGACGAGCACGTCGACGCCGGCGGGGATCAACTTCCATTTCTCGTCGATGGCCGCGCCGCGCCGCAGGTTGAACGCCCAGTCGTGAAACCACGGCTGCCACGGCGAGCCCCAGACGCGCAGCCCGTCGACGGTGGCGAGCTCGTCTTCGAGGAACGTGAGGCCGTGAAACAGCGCGCGCGCGTTCGCGGCGTCACGCTGCAGCGCGAAGTCGTGGTTGCCGGCGATGATGACCTTGTGCCGATGCGGCAGCGCGCGGAGCCAGTCAGCGACGGCTTCCAGCTGCGCGAGCGTGCCCCGCTGCGTGAGGTCGCCGGCGTGGATGAGCACGTCGCCGTCAGGAACGTTCAGCTTCGCGTGGTAGCCGTGCGTGTCAGCGAGCGCGACGAGTCGTGGCATGGCGCGCGAGAGCGTCGCGCACGTCGCGACGTCACTCCACCGGCGTTTCGCTGCCCGGCGCCTGCACGTCGGTCGGCGCCTGACCCGGCGTCGAGTGCTCGAAGCTCCACTGGTACGTCTTCTTCTCGCCGGCCTTCAGCGCCACCTCTTCCTGGTGGGTGTCGCCCTTGAACGAGAGCCGCACGAGGTGACGACCGGGCTTCACCTTCACCGTGATGGGGCCGCCCTTGGTGGCCTTCTTCTGACCGTCGAGCTGCACGGTGACGTCGGCCGGCTTCACGTCGATGGTGAGCTCCGCGGGCGCGGCGGCGAGGGTGAGGGCGAGCGAGAGTGCGAGCATGTTTCTGATCTCCGTTCGGGTGAAGTCGCGACAGAATAGTGCAGTAACCCGGTACACCGGAATCACCCCTGCCCGTCGGATTTACGCGCTCCCAACAGCCCGTACTGATTCGTCTTTTCCGGTTCTTTGCACACGAACCGCCGCGGCGCGGTCAGACACACCCTGTGCTCAAAACGACCCAGAGTGCGCACGTCGCGCTGCTGTACCGGAAATACGGAGCCACCATCTACGCCCGCTGCGCGCGCCTGACGCGCAACGAGCGCCGCGCCAGCGACGCCACCGTGGAGGTCTTCTCGCGCGTGTTCACCGAGCTGCTCACCACGCCCGATGAAGCGAGCGCGCTGCGACACATCAACCGCGAGTGCGAGGTGGTCTGCAACGGCACCTCGAAGCCCAGCGGCTGCTTCAGCGTGGTGGCCGGCGCCTGAAGTCAGCGGCTCGTCCGCTGTTGCTTGACGTCGTTGCGTGTCGCTAGATCCCGCGTTCGGGCTGGTGTGGAGCGGGAGGCGTGATGCGAGTGGCGGTGCAGGTGGTGTGTGGGGTGGTGCAAACCGTGCCGCGACCTGCACCGGGAGCGGTCGACAGCAGCCCTCCGAGCTTGCGGCTGGGCACGGCGGGCCTGAAGACCGACCTCTCCATCGACGAACACTCGCTCGAGGCGCGGCGCCGCGTGAAGCGGGTCAGTGAGATCCTGCTGACCGCGACCGCAACCGACCTCGAGAGCGGCGTTGACGAGGTGTTGCTCGACATCTCCACCAGCGACACCTGCGGTGGTGTCGCCGACCTTCAGCACGTCGCGCTCCCGCGGGCTGCGCCGACGACGGCCGACACGCTCCCGACCACGAGCTCTCACAGCTACGTCTTTCGTCCGTCGGGGCGCTTTCTCACCCGTCGCACGCCACCGGCGTCATTCAACTTCTCGCTCGCGGCATCAGCGCGGAACGGCGTCGGCGACGTGCGCACCCTGCCGTCGCTTCACTTCACTGTGTTTGGGCCAGACCGACTGGCGGTGACGACCTTCAACGTGAAGTCGCCCGACAACCACCCCGACGCGGTGTACACCGCGTGGGGCCGCGAGCTCGGCGCGTTCTCAGATGTGCTCCTGCTCACCGAGATTCCAGACCGACGCCGGGCAGACCTCATGGCCACCGCGGCGGGCATGGCCTGGGTCGTCCTCGCCGATGACGGCGACGTCGCCATCGTGTCGCGCACGCCGCTGTACGACGTGAAGCAGCAGATCATTCGTCCGGAGAACTCAATTCCATCGGCGTTCTCGCGCATTCTGTCTGCGAAGAGCGACCTCCTCGGCTCGCCGCACCAGTTCATCGTCACGCACTGGGGCACGCGAGACGCGAACAACGTTCAGCTGGGTTCGCACCAGTCGGGGCCCGGCAGAGTGCAGGCGGCGCTTGCGATTCTCGAGCTCGCTGAGTCTTCGATACCGGTGATTCTCGGCGGCGACCTCAACGCGTATTCCGGGTTCGGCCCGCAGGACGAAGACCGGGATCCCAACAACGCAGACTGGGTCGGCTCGACTCCCGAATACGACGCGCTGACCGCCCGATTCCGCGATCCCTTCGTCGAGCTCGGGATGCCGCCGTTTTGCAGCACCCAGCGAATCGACTACGTCCTGGTTTCGGGCCCGCTCGAAGCCACGGCTTTCGAGGCGTGTTCGTCAGTCACCGGAGGCAGTGACCACCCTCCCGTCTCGACAACTTTTGAGCCCGGAGGTCAGCCATGAAGTGCCTCGTCATTGGGGCGTTCTTCGCTGTCGTCGCCAGCGCGTGTCGACCGACGTACGGCGGTCCGCTCTGCCACGCGATCACCACCGCCACGCCGCCAGAGTCCATCCCCGAGTTCGACCCTGCTCGACTCGCTCCGGCAGAAGACACGTTGTTCACCTACCCGAACCCTTTCATCGCCGGAACGGAGGAGATCGCCTGCTGCTCGCACCCCGTGCAGTTCGATTCTCCGCGCTGCACGAAGGAGGTCGATTGCGACGCGTACCTGAAGACGCTTCGAACCATCAGCCTCGGCGGCAAGTACCTGCAAGAGACCTGCGGCCCGCGGCAGGGCGTGGCGCTGAACTGCGTTCTGCTGATTGACGAGCAGAACCGCATCGCCGGTGTGCACACACTCTGTCTTGACTGAACCCGACCATGCATCGCTCGATCATCTCAGCCGTGCTGCTTGTCTTCGCCAGCGCGTGTCGACCGACGTACGGCGGCCCCCACTGCGAGGCCATCACCACCAGCACGCCACCCGAGTCCATCCCCGAGTTCGACCCTGCGGAGCTTCACACTCCGCGAGACACCTTGTTCACGTACCCAAACCCGTTCATCGCCGGCACGGAGGAGATCGCCTGCTGCGCGAGCACCGTCCTCTTTGACTCACCTCGGTGCACCAAAGAGGTCGATTGCGACGCGTACCTGAAGACGCTGCGAACCATCGGTCTCGATGGAAAGTACAAGAACGAGAGCTGCGGCCCCAGACAGGGCGTGGCGCTGAACTGCGTTCTGCTGATTGATGCGCAGAACCGCATCGCCGGTGTGCACACGCTGTGTCTCGACTGACGATGTTTCAGCGCTTCACTGCCGGGTACCAGAAGCTCGGCGCGCAGCCTTTCGTGCGGTCGCCCAGCGCCACCTTCCACGACACCTCGCGCGCCACGCCTTCGCACACCTGGCCCACCGGCACGCGCAGCCGGCCCTTCGACGACGGCACGTCGCGCAAGACCGGCAACACGGCGACGTCGGCAGCACGAAGCGCAGCGGCGTCCTTCACCCGCCACACGCGCATCACCGCGCTCTGCAGCACCAGTTCGGCACCGGCCTCGGGCGCCACCTCGCTGCCGCGCACGGCCACCAGCGTCGGGTCTTCCCAGGCCTTGCGCGTGCGCTGCCCGTCGAACCACTCGATGGGCGCGGTGAACGACTGCGTCAACACCAGCAACAAGAGCGTGCTCATTGGTCAGTTCCCGTAGATGCGGAGCGCCCACGACGACAGCGTGCCCGTCGTGCCTGAGCGCCGATCGCGCGCCGTCAGCGTCCACGTGCCGTCGGCTGGCTCGTCGAGGTTGCGCACCGTGGTGAACACGAAGCCGTCCAGCTCCGCGCAGACCTCCTGACCGCGGTCGCGTTCGCAGCGGTGCAAGGAATGCAACGTGGAGCTCGCGCCGCTGCTGCGGCTCAACACCAGCTCCAGGTCCGACGCGCGCGTGTGCGGCAGCGTCACTTCAATCTCCACCACCTCGACGCGGTTGATGTTGCTGCCGGTGATGACGACGCTCGAGCTGACGCCGGTGGTGTTGTTGTCAGGCACCGCGAGGTTGGGCGTGGCCGTCGCCGACGCCGTCAGTTCCGGGCCCACGAGCGTGATGGTCTGCGCGAGCGCCACCGCCGCGTCAGCGTCGACCGCACCGAAGCCGTACTCGTGGTTGATGTGCAGCCCGGCGCCGTTGGTCGACCAGCCGCTGTTGGTGGCGTCGACCTGTCGCGCCGAGTGCGCCAGCACGCGCTTGACGTCGCGGTACGACAAGTCAGGCCGCACCTGCAGCACCAACGCGCCCACGCCCGCGGCGAGCGGCGTCGACCCCGACGTACCGCTCATCGTCGCCGAGTAGCTGCGGTTGGCGTGTTCGCCCTGCTCCGTGCCCGAGTTGTAGCCGTCGGCGCCGGTGACGTCGGTGGTCGTCGTCGCGATGGCGTCGTCACCTTCGGTCGGCGCGACGATGAGCACGTTGGCGCCGCCTTCCGCGTACGCCGGCCGCTTGCCGTCGCGCCCCACGCCGCCCACCGCGATGACGAAGCGCGAGTTGGCCTGCGAGTCGTAGTTCGAGTCGTCGACGTACTGGTACGCCGGGTCAGCGCCGTTCCCCGACGCCCAGAAATAGACGACGCCCTTGCCGTTGCGACCGGTGGTGGCGCCTTCGCGTACGCCACGCAGCCACTCGGTGTCGGGCCACGTCACGATGCCGGTGTTGTCCCACGCGTCGCCCCACGAGTTGTTGCTGACGCCCACCAGCGCCTTCTGTCGCGTCATCGCGTCGTACTCGTTCGCCGAGGTGAGGTCGTCGAGCAGCGAGAAGGCCATCAGCGACACGCGCGGCGCCACGCCACGCACGCCGAGGTCATTCAGGTCACGCGCGCCCAGCAGCCCGGCCACACACGTGCCGTGCCACATGTATTCCTGCGAGTGCTGCTGCGTGTAGTCGTACGAGAGGCCCGTCGCGACGTTCGGCGCGAGGTCTTCGTGCACGAGGTCGACGCCGTCATCGACGATGGCCGCGTACACGCCCTGCCCCTTCACGTTGGCCGCCCACGCCGCCGCCACGTTGACGCCTTGCTGCGCGCCCGCCGCGAGGTGCCACTGCTGCGAGAAGTACGGGTCGCTCCCGGTCTGCACAGCGCCCACCGGCGTCGCGCTCTGCTCGGCCGTCAGCGTGCTCTCGAGCGTCCCGGACACCGCCGACAGCCGCAGGTAATACGTGCGCCCATTCACGAGGCCCGAGATGGTGAAAGGGCTGGTGACCCGGCGATGCACGAGGCCGCCCTGCAGCGTCTCGATGTTGGCCTGCGTGAGGCCCGCGACTTCCGCGATGTAGACGTTCGCGCTGCCCTCGGTCTGTTGCCACGCCACGCTGAGCGCGCCGTCTTGCGCGGTGATGACGACGTTGGTCGGCGCGTCGATGGTGGCCAGCCGCACTACGGTGACGACGACGCTCGCCGTCGCGGCGCCACACTGCAGCGCGTACGTCGTGGTCTGCGCGGGCTGCACGACCTGCGTGCCGTTGACGTCGACGTCGCCGCCCGGCGTCAGCGCGCACGACGTGGCGTCGGTGGTCGCCCACGTCAACGTCACGGGCGAGTCAGGCGTCGTCATCTCGGGCGACGCGGTGAACGACGTGATGGCCGGCGTGCGCGCGGGCTGACGCACGGTGACGAGCACCTGCGCGGTCGCGCCTTCACAGTCGAGGACGTACGCGGTCGACGCGGTGGGGTTCACCAGCGTCGCGCCCAGCGGAGCGACATCGCCAACACCCGGCGACAGCGTGCAGCCCTTCGCGTGGGTCGACTGCCACGCGAGCTGCACCGACTGACCCGGGTCGATGTCAGCGGGCGTCGCGGTGAAGGTGGTGATGGCCGGCTTCGCCGCCGGGGGACACGCGGTGAGCGCCAGCGCACCAAGCAAAGCGGCGCAGCGCTGAAAGGGAGCAACCATGGGTGCGCGACTGGTTACTCGCGCACCCCATCGCGGTGCAATCGACCGACGTTGCTTTGCGATTAAGCGCCGCGGCCCAGCACGAGCGCCGCGTTGGTGCCACCGAAGCCGAAGGAGTTCGACAGCGCATACTGAATCTCGCGCTGCTTCGGCTGCCTGGGCACGAGGTCGAGGGTCGCGTCTTCGGGGTCGCTCAGGTTCAACGTCGCGGGCGCCACCTGGTCGCGCAGCGCGAGCGCCGTGAAGATGGCTTCGACAGCGCCGGCCGCGCCCAGCAGGTGACCGACAGACGACTTGGTCGACGAGATGGACACCTTCGGCGCGGCGTCGCCCAGCAGCCTGCGCAGCGCCTTCAACTCCACCGGGTCGCCGACGGGCGTCGAGGTGGCGTGCGCGTTGACGTACTGCAGTTTCGTCGCGTCGAGCTTCGCGTGGCCGAGCGCGGTCTTCATCGCGCGCAGCGCACCGGCGCCTTCAGGCTCAGGCGCGCTCATGTGGTACGCGTCACCCGAGATGCCGTAGCCGAGGATCTCTCCGTAGATGCGCGCGCCGCGCTTCAGCGCGTGCTCGCGCTCTTCCAACACCACCACGCCGGCGCCTTCACCCAGCACGAAGCCGTCGCGGCGCTTGTCCCACGGGCGCGAGGCCTCCGTGGGCGTGTCGTTGAACTCGGTCGACATGGCGCGCATGGCCGAGAAGCCCGCCAGCGCGAGCCGGCCCGTCGCCGATTCAGCACCGCCGGCCACCATCACGTCGGCGTCGCCGTACTGAATGAGGCGCGCCGCGTCGCCGATGGCGTTGGCGCCCGTCGCGCACGCCGTCACCACCGAGTGGCAGGGGCCACGGAAGCCGTAGCGCATCGACACCAGGCCCGAGGTCTCGTTGATGAGCGACATGGGAATGAAGAAGGGCGAGATGCGGCGCGGCCCCTTCTCGTGGAGGATGAGCGCGTTCTCAGCGATGCGCTCGAGGCCGCCGATGCCGGAGCCGATGAGCACGCCGGTGCGGTCGCCTTCTTCTTCGCTCGGCGGCTTTTCCCACCCGGCGTGCTTGATGGCCTCGACGGCCGCGACGATGGCGTAGTGCAGGAAGGGCTCGAGGCGACGCCGCTCCTGGATGTCGAAGTACTGCTCGAGGTCGAGCTCGCCCTCGCCCTTGCCGTGCGGCACCTGGCCCGCAATCTTCGTCGGCAGGTCGCTGACGTCGAAGCTGGTGATGGCACGAATGCCGCTCTTCCCGGCCAGCAGCTGCTTCCACACATTCTCGAGGCCCACGCCCAGCGGCGTGACGAGGCCCATGCCGGTGATGACGACGCGCTTCATCTGTCTCTCCTTGAGGAAAACGTTCTGGGTTGTCGTGACAGCGCGCGACGCAGTGACTGCGGCGCACCGGGCCCTGCGGCGAGGCCCACTTCATTCTCTTTGAGCGGCTTGCGCGTCTTCGCGTCGACCACCTGCGGCTCGACGACGCGCCCGTCGCGCAGCGACACCGGCACCAACGGCTCGCCCTTCGGCGCCAGCCACCGGTTGCCGAACGCGGCCAGCGACAGCAGCACCGGCAGCACGTCGGCGCCCTTCTCGGTCAGCGAGTACTCGAAGCGCTGCGGCCGCTGGGAGTACGCCGTCGCCACCAGCAGCTCGTCGCGCACCAGCTCATCGAGCCGACGCTTGAGCATGTTGGGCGCGATGCCGAGCGATTCCTGCAGGGCGGCGAAGCGGTGCATGCCCAGGTACACGTCGCGCAGAATCACCAACCGCCACGTGTCGCCGAGTTGATCTGCCGCCCGCGCGATGGGGCACGGCCAGCGGGCGAGCGACGTACGTTCCATGGGGGCCGCGCCACTTACGGAGGTCACTTGCATCATGCAAGCGACTTGACGTCACGTTCGTCAGCGAACGTTTCCAGACCTGACGGACGTCGAGTGCTACCGTGGCGTCATATGGCCGTTGGACCCTGGTGGGCGCAGCGGACAGTTCAACTCCTCGAGCCACGACGACTCGACACGCTGAGCCTCGGCGCGCTGTGGCGACTCAACGAAGACGTGCACTTCGTCTGCGACAACGTGGAGCCGAAGCTGGTGGCCATCGACGTCGCGCGCGCGCCGACGCTGGCCGCGGTGTGGGCGACGTTTCAGCAGCGCGTCATCGAGGTGCGCAGCGCGCTGACGCGGGCGAACCACGTCGCCGCGTGGCGCATCAAGAGCGGTCAGGTGAGCAAGGCCGCGTTCCGCGCCGAGTGGGAAGCGCTGGGCTTCGCGACGAACGAGCGCGACGCGGGGACGCCGGCCGACGACTACCTCGACGGGCTCCTCGACAGCCCGCGCCCCGAGACGCACGCCGAGCTGCCGGAGCTCGGCTCACCCAACATGGGCTCCCGCGCGCGCAAGACGGCCGATTTCCTCGCCGTCACGCAGCCCTGTGCTGACGACACGGTCATCGACCTGGGTTCTGGCAGCGGGAAGCTCGCGGTGACGGTGGCGGCCAGCACCGACGCGCGCGTGGTGGGCGTGGAATACGTCGAGCGCTACGTGACGGCGGCCCGCGCGTCGGCGACGCCGCTCGCGCTCGAGAACCTGCGCTTCGAGCACGCCGACGTGCGCGACGTCGACCTGACTCGAGGCGACGTCTTCTATTTGTACTTTCCGTTCCGCGGCGCGCTGGCCCAGTCGGTGGCGCAGCGCCTGGGCACGCTGGCGCGCGAGAAGCCGCTCTGCATCTACGCGTCGGGGCCGGTGGGCTCGTTCGGCGAGTATTTCCTGCGCGAGGTCGACGACGGCGCGCTCACCCTGGCCGGCCAGCGCGGCGAGTTCGGCGAGGCGCTGTTCCTGCACAGCCGCGACTACGTGGGCCGCGCCGCCCAGTTGCCGTGAAACCCCAGCGGCAGGCTCAGCTGAATCTCGGCGCGCGCCAGGCGCTGCAGCGTGGTGCCGTCGAGCACTGACAATGACGTGCGGCCACCGTCGCGGTGCACGCCCACTGACAACACCACGCCGTCGTCTTCGCGCTCTGCGCCCGGTCGCGGCACGAAGACGCCTTCGCCGTTGAGCCACTCGGCGTCTTCAAACTTCACGGCGTCGCCGGTCTGCGTGTCGACCTTCACCAGCGTCGACGTGCGGGCCGCCGTGCTGCGCGGCGCGTGCACGCCCCACGCGTAGCGGTACGCCTGACCGTGGTGGCCGCGGTAGTTGATGGCCGGCAGCTCGAAGCGCGTCTGGCTCAGCACCTCGCGGCCCGCAGTCTTCTTGCCGGGCTCCAGCACGTAGCGCACGAAGGCCGCGCCCAGCTCGGGCTGCGCGACGGCGAGCGTCTTCGTCTTCAGCAGCGAGACGATCTCCGCGTCGGGGTACTCGACGACGTCCAGCACCACGCTGTCGCCCACCTCGTGCTGATTGACGACGTGGAACACGAAGTTCGTCGGCGCTTCCCACGCGCGCGAAGTGCCGTCGCGCCGCGACACCGCCCACAGCCTCGTGCCGCGCTCGGGCCGCCACATGAAGCAGTCGGCCACCGCGCGGTCGGTGAACAGGAACTTGAGCGGGTTGATGTGCAGCGGGTGCTCGATGAGCGTCACGAAGCGCTCCGAGAGCCCGAAGTGGTGCACATACGGCGCGTGGTCCAGCGTCACGCGACCTTCTTCGACGCGCGCGCCGTCTTCAGCCTCGCGGAACACCACCAGCGACGACTTGCGGCTGAACAGGCTGCCCACGTTGACCATCGCGCGGCGCGTGAGGTCGGCCTGCGGGTGCGCGGTGATGACGTCGAAGTCGGGCGACTTGCCGTGCGTGGCGTGACCGCGCGAGGCCAGCGTCACCGGGTCGATGAGGTGCTGCGTCGGCGCCTCGGTCATCGCCAGCCAGCCGTCGCGCCACGGCACCACGTTGACGTTCGCGTTGTCGGTGCCCTTCGCGATGGGCTGAAACACCCGCTTCCACCAGGGCCGCTGCATCCGCGTGTCGAACATCGCGCGGTGCATGCGACCCGCGACCGCTTCGCGCCACGCGTCGGACTCCAGCAGCTGCTGTCGAAACGTGACGCCGCCGTCGCCAACGCCAAAGCCGTAGAGCAAGGACAACCCGTCGAACCAGTGGTCCGCGTGCCAGTCGCCCTGGCGGAAGATGGCCGGCGCCGTGCGCACGAGGTCGCCGCGCAGCCACGCGGGCACTTCGCCGTCCACCGTCACCGCTGAAGGTCCGCTCCCGCCAGTCCACACGAAGGGCACCGGCAGCGCGTCAGTCACCGCTTCACCGTCGCGAAGGCCGTCGTCACCACCGGCACGCGCGCCAGCTTCACGTCGAAGAGGCGGTCGGCCACTTCCAGCAGCGCGTCGGCGTACATGACGTTCTTCTTGAGCCGCGGCGGAATGGCCTCGAGCCCGAGGTGCGCGCCCGCGACCGCAGCCGTCACGCCGGCCGTCACGTCGACCTCGCCGCCGCTCTTCAAGACCAGCTGCATCGCCGCGCGGAAGTCAGTGGGCGACTTGAGGAAACAGAAGAGCCCGGTCAGCAGCACCGGCGTGACGTGCGCCGGCACGCCCAGGTCGAAGTCGTAGTGCGTCGGCGGCACACCCACGCGGCGCAGCGCCACCAGGGCCCGCTCGGCGTCCCACGCGAGCGCGCGCGGCAAATAGAAGAGCTCGTCGGCCAGCTCGGCGCTGTGCGGGCGCGCGGCTTCCGAGAGCTGCGCGCAGAACTCGTCGACCGACATCGCCTCGCCTGACAGGCCCAGCTGCACCGCGCGCGCGAACGCGGACACGGCCGCGGCGCACAGCGGGTCTTTGTGCGTCATCACCGTCAGCACCTGCGCGTCGTGCGCGAGGCGCGTGGGCATCGGCTCGCTCGACAAACCGACGACGACGCCGCGCGAGAGCGACGACGGGTCACACACCCCCAGCGGCGCGCCCGCAGACATCCACGGCGTGCCCGACAGCAGGCGCTCGGCCGCGTGCGACGCCGACGGAGGCGGCTGCAAGACGGTGCCTTCCTGCCAGAGCCACGAGAGGTGCTGCGCCGCGGTGCGACCGTCGATGCGCTTCTCACGCACCACGGCGTCGGCGACGGCCATCATCATCTGCGTGTCGTCGCTGAACTGCCCGCGCGGGAAGCCGCCGCGAGGCCGCGCCGCGAAGTCGTCACCGGGGAGCCCCGCACGCAACGCCGGCGCCGGCAGCCCGCGCAACGGGAAGCCCAGCGCGTCGCCGATGGCAAAACCCATCACCGAGGCGCGAAAGCGGTCCTGAAGCACTGCGACATGAAGCGGCATGGACGGGGAGGCTGGAAGATATGCCGTCCGACGCGAGGTGGGCCACCGGGTTGTGCGTCGTCCACTCGACATCGTGCTTCACACCTTATGGTACGGCTCGCCTCTCAAGATCGAGAACGCCCGGTAGACCTGCTCGACGAGGACGAGCCGCGCGAGGCGATGCGGCAACGTCATCGCAGAAAGCGACAACACCAACGTGGCGCGGGCGCGCACTTCGTCAGAGAGACCTTCGTCGCCTCCGATGACGAACGCGACGTCGCGCCCTGAGTCCTGCTGACGGCCGAGCCACTTCGCGAGGTCGACGCTCGAGAGCAGCTTGCCGCGCTCGTCCAACGCGACGAGCGCGTCGCGCGGACCCAATTTCTTGAGCAGCGCGGCGCCTTCTTCTTCTTTGGCTTTCTGACCCGACGCGCGCGACTCGGGCAGCTCGACGAGCTGCACCTTGTGCGTGTGCGTGAGGCGCTTGCTGTACTCGTCGACGCCCGGCGCGAAGAGGCCCGAGCGGTCCTTGCCGACCGAGAGGAAGGTCAGCTTCACCGAGCGGCTCGCTTCAGACCGCGACGCGCGGAGCGTCTCGCCAGAGGTCTTCGAGGTCCATCAGCTCGCGGCGGTCGGGCGTGAAGAAGTGCGCGACGACGCCTTCGTCGAAGTTGGCGCAGACCCAGTCGGGCGAGGCCTCGACCGACGACGCGCGTTTGCCCTGCGGCTTGAGCAGCGCGTCGACACCTTCCTGAATGGCGGCGAGCTGACGGTCGGAGTCACCCGACGCGAGCACGATGTAGTCGTAGCCGACCGACGAAGAGCGGCTGCGCGTGTCGATGACGAGCACGCCTTCGGCCTTCTTCTCGTGGGCGACGCCGGCGATGAGCTTCGCGAGCGCGAGCGCCTCGGGCGCGGCCGGGAGCTGGGCGCTGGAGGCCTTGACGACCTTCTTCTTCGGCGCGGCCTTCCGCTTCAGCGCCGGGCGCTTGGCGACGCGCTGCGTGCGCGCGGGCTTCTTGCCGGCGACCTTGCGGGTCGCGGTCTTCTTGGCGCCGGTCGCTGACTTCTTGCCCTTCACGACCTTCTTGCCGGTGGTCTTCTTCGCGGGCGACTTCTTCGCAGGCGCCTTCGCCTTGAGGGCGGGCTTCTTCTTCGGAGTCGACTTCTTCGCGGGGGTCTTCTTCTTCGCTGCCATGGGGCGGGCGCTTAACCGTCGGGGCGCGACAGGTAAAGACGTACTGAGT
>CAYWON010000099.1:1933-25709 GCA_964459885.1 uncultured Archangium sp. | reverse complement strand
TGGCCTCAGCGCTCGCGCGCCAGCGGCCGGGTCGCGATGGGTCCTTCGACAACGGCAGTGAGATGACGCCCGACGCCGGCAGCCCGGTCGCGGTCACCGCGAGGTATTCCTTCTTGGCGCGGCCCTCGCGAAACGCCGCGGCGAGGTCGGCGGTCGCGTCGCGGTGCTTGCCGAACACGGTGACGCCAGACGTCTCCTTGTCGAGCCTGTGCACGAGACCGGCCTCGCGCTTCAGGTACGCCGACGCGAGGTCGAGCAGGCTGTCACCGACACGACCGGGCGTGGGCTGCGCGGTGATGCCCCACGGCTTGTCGACCGCGAGCACGTCGTCGTCTTCGTAGAGGACCACCAGCTTCGGCGCGGGCGGCGGCGCTTCGGTGACGGCCACGCCGCCCTCTTCGAGCACCACCATCACCTTCATACCGGGCCCCACACGCACGCCCGCGTCTTTGGCGCGCTTGCCGTCGAGGTAGACCGCGCCGCGCTGCACCAACGCGTCGGCGGCCTCGTGATCGATCTCCAGCCCCGCGCGCAACACCGCTTCGAGACGGCTGGCCTGCTCGACGTGCAACACCCGGCGCTTCATGCGCCGCCGCGTACCTCAACGTTCGCCGGCAAGCGACCGGGGAGGCGCTTCACGTCCGAGAAGCCTTCCTGCTCCAGGCGCCGCAGCCACTTCTCACGCGTCGCCGGCTTCATGCTGCGCACGCTGTACAGCATGGTGCGCTCGATGGGCTTGAAGCCCACGAAGCCCAGCGTGCCGCGGCCGAAGCTCCCCGCGAGCGCGTCGCGCTGCAGCCACCGGTACCAGAAGCCCGGCGTGTCCATCGTGGTCACGTAGCGCGTCGAACGGCCCTTCAAGAGGCCCTCCGGCAGCAACTGACCTTCCTCGTAGCGGAAGCTCCAGCGCGGCAGCAGCAGTCGATCGACGAGGCCCTTCATCGCCGCCGGCATGCCCACCCACCAGGTCGGGAACATCCACGTGACGTGCGACGACTCGTTGAACGCGGCGCGCACGCGGGCGAGGTCGGGCTCATCGGGCGTCGGCGTCGCGTACGCGCCTCGCAAGATGGGGTCGAACGTGAGGTCCGACACCTCGAAGCGGCGCACGGTGGCGCCTGCGGCTTCAGCGCCCTTCTGCCAGGCGTCGGCGAGGGCGTGGTTGAACGAGTCCTTCAGGGGGTGCGCCGTCAACAAGGTCACGATGGTCATGCGCTCATGAGTACGCAGCCATGCACCTACTCGCCCCATCGACCGATGCATGGCAGACATGCACCCATGCATGAGTCATTCGACTGGGACGACCTGCGATACTTCCTCGCTGCGGCGCAGCGCGGCGGCTTTGGTGCGGCCGCGCGGGCGCTCAAGACGCAGCAATCGACGGTGAGCCGCCGCGTGGCCAACCTCGAGGCCCAGCTGGGTGGCGCGCTGTTCGATCGCACCTCGAGCGGCCTGACGGTGACGCGCCTGGGCGAAACAGTGCGACGCGAAGCCGAGCAGATGGCGGTCGCGCTCACGCGCGTGAGCGACGCGGCCACCACGACCGAGCGCGACATCGACGGGCTGGTGCGCATCGCGCTCACCGAGACGCTCGCCGACGTGTTCGTGATTCCGAAGGTCCTGCCTGACCTGATGAAGCGCTACCCGAAGCTGAAGCTCGACCTCGTCATCGGCAACACCTCGGCGGATCTCGGCCGACGTGAAGCGGAGATCGCCCTGCGATTCTTCCTCACGCCCAGCGGCGACCTGCTCACCCGCCGCGTCGCGCGCATGCCGACCGAGGTGCTGGCGACGCCGTCGTTGGCGAAGCGGCTGACGAAGCAGCCGATGTCCCGGTGGCCGTTCGTCGCCATGTGGCTGCCGGGCGCCGCGATTCAGGAAGAGACCTGGCGCGAAGCCCACGCGCCACAGGACTCGCGGCTGTCGACCAACTCGTTCCACGCGCAGGTGGAAGCGGTGCGCGCGGGGCTGGGCGTGGCTGTGCTGCCGACGCACCTCACCCACGAGCTGCGGCTCGACGTGGTGCCGAGACCCGCTGGTGTTCCGCCGCCGCCGCCGCTCGAGCTCTTCCTGGTGACGCCGCGCGCGCTGCGGAAGGTGCCGCGCGTCGCTGCCGTCTATGAAGCGCTCGCGGCCGCGTTCACGGCGCTCGACTGACCAACGCGCGCAACACCGCCGCACCTGCATCATCGGCGCGCGCCAGCAGTGCCTCGGGCGACGGGCCCACGTCGGTCCCCGACGACAGCGCCTGGAACGTCGAGTGGACCGAGAGCGCGAGCAGGAAGTGCTTCGACGCCAGCGAGACATCACGGGAGAGGCCACGTGTTCCTTCAAGGTAGGCAACGGCCAACTCCCAGTGTGCCGCCGCCCGCTCGTAGCCGTCGTCGTCGTGGCGGAAGTCAGACTCGAGGAGGTCATCGAGGCAGCCGCGCGCGTCGTCATGCCCGGCATCGTCGGAAGCACAGAGCCAGAGCCACGCCTCGCGAGCACGGCCGTCATCGGCGAGCGCGGCGAGAGCCGCCACGTTCCCCTCGCGCGCATCTCGTGCAGGGTCGGCGCTGGGACCGATTGGTGGAGCCGCGGGCCGCAGGCCCCTGACGTGCTGCACCGCCGCGGCCACGAAGCTTGAGTACCAGAGGTTGAAGCGGTACCCGCGATCGACGTCGAAGGCGGCGAAGTTCTCGCGGAGCGCTGCCCGCACGTGATGCAGCGCACTCTCGGCGAGCGCGGGAGCAAGCGGCGAGAGACGGAGCTTGAGGTGGCCCTCGTGCATCGCGATGAGCGAATCGAGCGCTGCGCTGTCGCCCTGTTGAGCCCGGCGCGCGACTTCACGCTCGGCCTCCCACGATGGCAGCGCCGCCTTCAGTTCATTCGTGTCCGGTGGCATTGCCACAGCGTAAGTCACCTCACGGAGGCGGAGGGATCGAAATGCCGCCCAGCGACGCGAAGAAGTCGCACTCGGCGTTGCGCCAACCGCCCACCGTCGAGAGCGCGCTGTCGAACTGCAGCATCGGTTCGGTCGACGAGGTGGCAGGCCAGGGCAACAGCCCCGCACCATTCGGGTCACCGCTGGTCGCGAAGCGCGTCCACGCGCTGAGCATCGCGGCCTCGACAGCGAGGTCATCGGCTGTGCCGCCCAACAGCGACAGGCGCTGGAACACGTAGGGCAGCTCGACGCCGTGGAACGCACCGCGGAGCGGCTGCGGCGCACGAGAGAAGAGGTAGCGGTACGACGGAATCGCCGGGTGCCCGTGCACCACCGCGCGCGAAGACAGCCGCGCCTGGCAGCCGAAGAACGCGTCGGTCGTCACCTGTACGAGCGCGCGACGCGGTGAGCCGTACGTCGCCACCGGGTAGCGCATCACCACGTCGTCCACGAGCGTGGGCCCCACGAGCGTCGCCACGAAAGCGCGGTACTCGGCCTCAGTGGTGATGAGCGGCATCGAGAGGTTCGTCTCGTCGAGGTTGTGGCCCACCATCACCGGCACCGCCGCGCCTTCGCCGTCGCGCACCGCCTCGAGCGGGTTCCGCGGCAACACCACGCCATCGACGTTGGGGTTCCAGCTCACGGGCGGGCGACGGCTGCCGACGTTGACCGGCACCGGGTACGCGCGAATCAGCGCTTCAGGTGTGAGGCCGCGCAGGCAGGCCGTGTCGCTGCAGCCAGTGCCCGTCAGCCACATCGCGCCTTCTTGTCGTTTCTCGAGCGCGGTCAGCGCCGTGCACGAGCCGCTCTGGATGATGGCGCGATGAAAGAGCCCCGCCGCTCCCGGCGCCGCGAGCTGCATGCACGTGTTCACCGCGCCCGCGCTCTCCCCGAAGAGCAGCACCTTCGTGGGGTCGCCGCCGAAGTGGGCGATGTTGCGCTGCACCCAACGCAGCGCCGCCTGTTGATCGAGCAGGCCGTAGTTCCCCGACACGCCCGCGTCGCTCTCGGCGTCGAGCGAAGACAGCGTGAGGTACCCGAGCGCGCCCACGCGGTACTGCAGCGAGACGACGACCACGCCGCCACGCGAGGCCAGCAGGCTCCCGTCGTACAGCTTCACGCCGGTCGCGCCGATCTCCTCAGCGGCCGAGCCGCCCGTGTTGCCGCCGCCGTGAATGAAGACCATCACCGGCAGGCCGCCGTCGGTCGCGACAGGCTTCCACACGTTGAGCGTCAGACAGTCTTCGTCGCCCTGCACCGGCGCGCCCGCGTCGAAGGGCGCTCCCTGCGCTTGCTCCAGCTGCGGGCAGATGGCGCCCCACTGCGTCGCGTCGCGCACGCCGGCCCAGCACGTGGCGTCGCTCTCGGGCGGCCGCCAACGGAGCGCACCGACGGGCGGCTTCACGTACGGAATGCCGAGGAACGCGATGGAGCTCGCCGACGCCACGCCCCGCACCGGGCCTCGCTCGGTGAAGGCCACGTCGATGGCCGCGGTCGCACCGGCGTTGCAGTCGGCCGCGCCTGCGTCGACGCCCGCGTCCTCCACGACACCCGCGTCGACGAAGCCGGCGTCCACCGGCTCCATGCCCGCGTCTTCACCCGGCATCGGCGCCGAGCAGCCCACGACGATGACGAAACCCAGAACGAAAATGGTTCGCATGGCGCGTGGAACCCGCCCGCGACGCGGTGGTTGCGGGAAAATGACGACTACGGCGACTCGGCGCACCCCGCCGTGCCGGCGCGGTACTTGAACGACTTCGGTGACGAGAGGTCGATCTCCGCTGGCAACGAGATGAGCGTGGTGCCAGCCATCGGGCCCTTCGCCTTGAAGACGGCGTCGCACGGCGGCGGCTTCACGTCGAGCGCGTCAGGGACGTGGGCCGACTCGCGCAGCTGCTTCCAACACGTCGCCGCGTCGTCACCGCGCGGCTCACACGTGGCGGCGATGGCCACGTGGAAGTGCATCACCGTCGACTTGCCCTCACCGGACAACGTCACCGGCGCGTGCAGGCTGAACTCGGTCTCGTAGACCTGGTTGCCGTCGCGCAGCGAGTACACGCGCAGCCCGGCGCGATCTCCGAACGCGTCAGCGCTGGTGATGAACACGAACTCGCCACGCACGCCGGCGAAGTAGCCGAAGCCCTCCGCGCCAGAGAGGTGCGTGACCCCTTCGTCGTTGCCGTCGCACGGAATCGCGTCGCCCGTCTTGCGCTTGAGCCACACTGCCACGGCGCCTTTGTGGCCCGGGTCGTCGACCTCGGTCAGCCACCAGTTGCCGACGTCGACGCAGTGCACCTTCACCTTTCCCGCGGCGAGTTGGCTGTCGCCCAGCACGCCGCGCTGTTCCTTCTTCGGCTTCTCAAGGCCCTTGAGGTGCGTGGCGATGGGCGAAGCGGCGAGGATGAGCGGCAGCAGCAGCGACATGCACACACTGTAGCGCCGCGCCTTCAACCAGTTGACGAGATCGCCGACATGCGCGGCAATTGGCGCGTGGAGCTCTCTCTCAACGCCCTCGTCGATCGCCTCGACGAACAATTCTTTCAACGTGCGACGCGCGGCTGGCGCGTGGCCTCCGGCACGCAGCGCGACATGCCTGCGGTCGCCGAACTCCCGGAGCTGACGCGCCTCGATGCCTGGCAGGCCGTCAATGAAGTGCTGGGCAGCCCGCGCATCGACGACGCCAAGCGCGGCCGACTTGAGCTGCTGCGACGGCACCTCGGGCGCGCGTACGTCGAAGCCCACCGCGCCGACGCCACCGCGCAGCGCGACACGTTCCTCGAGACGCACACCTTCTTCGCCGCCGCGAAGACGTGGACGCCGCACGAAGCTCGCATCGAGCTGCCCCGGCTCGCCTCGCGTGAGTCCCGTGTGGCGCTGGCGAAGAGCCTCGCTGAACAGCTGCGCGACCACGCCAGCCACGCGCAGCGACACCTCGACCTCGGCCTCGAGGCGATGCACGCCCTCAAGCTGTCACCCGACGCCTACGTCGAAGCGCTGCAAGGTCGCGCGCTGACGCCACGGCTCGAGCACGGCCGTGAAGTGCTGGCGCGCACCGACGCCGCGTACCGAGACCTGCTCGGCTACGCGCTCAAGCGCGTCGACCCCGAGCTGCAGCTGCGCAGCGCGCAGGCCCACGACGCCGAGCGCGCGGCCCTCGCGCCGTGGCTGTTCGAGTCGTTCCGCCGCGAAGACCTGCAGCACGCCGTCAGCCGCACGCTGACCGACCTCAACCTGAGCCCCAACGCTGACGGGCGCCTCACCGTCGACAGCGACGCGCGCACCGGCCGAGACCCGTCGCCGCGCGTGTTCGAGCTGCGCGTGCCCGACCAGGTTCGCCTCCTGCTGACGCCGGGCACAGGCCTCGAGAGCTACGCCGGGTGGCTCTCGAGCTGGGGCCTCGCGCTGCACCGGGCCAACGTCGGCCGCACGCTGCCGTTCGTCGAACGCCGCCTCGGCGACCGCGCGCTCTTGCAGGCCGTGGGGCTGCTCTTCGAGTCGTTCCTGCTCGATGAAGGCTGGCTCAAGCGCTACCTGCGGCTGACCGCCAGCCAGGCGCGCGAGGCGGCGCGGGCGTTCTCGTTCAGGCAGCTGCAGCAGCTCCGCGTGGCGGGTGCGCACGCCGGCTTCAGCCTCGAGGCGGCGCAGCGGGGCCCGACGGCGGCGCTGGAAGACGACTGGTTGTCACGGGTGTCGCCGGCGCTGGGCGTCGAAGCGGCGCACGGCGGAGCGCCGTTCGCGGCTGACGTTCACAACGACGCAGCGGTGACGCTCGACGCGTTCGCCCTCGAGCACTTGTGGCGAGGGGAGCTGCGCGAGCGCTTCAATGAAGACTTCTGGAGAAACCCCGCCACGGGGCGTTGGCTCGTCGACCTCGCCAGCCGAGGTCAACGCGACGACGCCGTGACGGTGGCCCGGGCGCTGGGGGTCGAGAAGCTCGACCCGTCGGCCGCCGCGGCAGACCGCGTGGCCATCATGGGCGCCTGAGCGCGCCGCCTCACTTCTTGGCGAGGCGCGCGGCGATCTTCGACTTCACGCCGCTCTTCGTCGTCGTCGCCGTGCGCGCCTTCATCGCGCGCAGCAGCTGCATCTCGATGACGAGCAGCTCGTCGGCCAGCGCTTCGTTGCCGCCGTGCGCCTGCGGGAGCGCCGCCTTCTTGTCGACCGAGGCCCCGTAGAGCATCCGCAGCGCCTGCTCTTCACGCGCCGTGGTGTCCGCCGTCTTCAGGCCCGTGGTGACCTCTTCCTTCGTCACCACCGTCGTCTTGCTGCCCTTGCGCTCCATGTTCCTGTCCCTTTCGAGGTACTGAACAACCGGCCATGTACGATGCGGCAAAGCCGCAACTGTTGGGCAGTGTAGCGATCGAAGGGACCCCCGCAAATTTTCGACCTGAGATTTCTGGAAGCCGAAAAGCGTCCTGACTTCAGACACTTAGGAGGTGCGATGGGCACCTCCCCAGCCATCAGTCGGCGTCGTCTTCAGGCTCGGTGTTGCCGCCTGTAGCACCGACACCGGCGTCGGCTGATTTCCGCTCGATGCCGAAGCGGGTCAGCGCCGCGGCGATGCCGTCGGGCTTGTCTTCGTCGGGCAGGAACTCTTTGGGCGCCTCGATGACGGGCGCGCGGCCGATGCCGGTCAGCGACGAGTCGAGCACCAGGTGCAGTTCGGCGTCGGCCATCGGCTCACCGCCGTCGGTCGCGTCGCCCTTCACGCCGATGCGACCGTCGAGGCGCGCCTTGATGACGACGCTGGTGTCGGCGTCGACGTAGACCTCGCCCTGCAGCGCCCTGGGCTCACGCGCATCGTAGAAGTGCTGCCGCAGCGCGGTGGTGGCGTCGACCTTGCCGCTCTTGGGCTTCTGCACGGGCGGCAGCGTCGCGCCGGTCTCTTTCGGCGGGGGCCCGAGCGAGACGACGTATTTCCACGCGGTGCGGCCCTCGAGCGTCGAGGTGCCCTGCGCGGCCAGCTTGAGGCGCCCGTTGAAGAGCAGGTCGAAGTCGCGCAGCGCGCCCGACGCCTCTTCACGCATGCGCTCGGCCATGCCGCGATCGCGCAGACGCTGGCGGAAACGACCCGCGCCGTCGCGCCCATACGTGGAGCGCGCGAAGACCTTGCCGCCCACGCGCAAGACCTCGACGCCTTGATCGTTGGTGTTCGACATGCGGGCGATGAAGTCGCCCGACACGCCGCCCGGGCCTGACAAGAGCTCGCGCGCTTCCTTCAGGCGCACGTTCTTGCCCGACTGCGACCACTCCCAGGTGACGGTGGCCGAATAGGTGTGCGGGCCGATGCGCTCGGTGGTCTCAGCCGCGCCCATCTCGAGGATGCGCCGCGAGATGGCGAAGTCTTCAGCGGCCTCTTCCGGCGGCAGCTTCTGGCTGGCGGCTGCGACGGCCTGCGGCGGGTCTTCTGCCGAAAAGATGCGCTTCTTCGCGGCCTGATCGACCGGATCTTTGCAGCCAGCGACGGCGCACAACGCGATGAGCAACGACCGCTTCACGAGGGCGGGCACCCTACCCGCGCAGGTGTGGTGCCGCCAGTGTGGATTGGGGGCCACGCGCTGCTATACGCCCGCGCGCATGCAGAGCCTCCGCGACAAGTTGATGAAGGCCGGCCTCGTTACTGAAGAGGCCGCGAAGAAAGCTGAAGCCGACAAGGCCGCCCGCCCGCCCCCGCGCAGCCACGACGCCCGTCCGCCGCGCCGCGACGACAGCCGTCCGCCGCCGCGCCGTGACGACGCCCGCCCGCCGCCGCGCCGTGACGATCGCCGCCGCGACGAGCCCGTCGCCGCGCGCGTGCCGAAGCTGCCGCCGATGGTGGGCAGCAAGGAAGCCAACCGGCAGGCCGCCCGCAAGCAGCTTGAGCTCGACCGGCAGCTGCGCGAGCTGGTGCTGACCAACACGGTGCCCACCGACGTCGGCGCGACGCCTTTCTATTTCGTGACGCGCAAGAACAAGCTGCGCCGCCTCGAGCTGACCGAGGCCCAGGCCAAGCGCCTCGAGAGCGGTGAGCTGGCCGTCGTCGAGCGGCCGGACCCCGACAAGATCGAGCACGCGCTGGTGCCCGCCGCCATCGCCGAGCAGCTCAAGGGCCTGTCGGAGCGCGCGGTGCGCTTCCTCAACAAGGAAGGCGCGAAGGTCGGCTTCCTGAGCGACGACGAGATCAACGCGCGCGCGCGCGAGGCCGACGAGCCGGCGACGCCAGACGTGCCTGAAACCGCGGCCACGGAAGCCGACGCCACGCCTGAGTCCGAGACCTTCGTCACCATCAAGCGGGCGCCGCTGTCGTGAACAACCTGCCGTTGAAGGACCGGAAGATCGACGTCTTCTTCGCGGTGGTCTTCCTCACCTTCGCGGTGACGTCAGGCATCGCCGACGCGGTGCCCACGCTGGGCATCGAGATGTCGCCCGACTCGCCCAACTTCCTGGCGCGCGCCAACTACTGGTACGCCGTCGACGCCGACCCGTTGTTCATGCACCCGCCGGTGTGGATGCGCATCGTCACCGGCCTCTCGACCTTCGTGTACGGGCCTTTCTACGTGCTGCTCGCGTGGGCCCTCATCAAGGGCAAGAACTGGATCCAGCTCCCCGCGGTCATCTACGCGACGATGATCTCGAGCATCACGGGCTTCATCGTGTTCGGCGTGGAGTTCTTCGGCGAGCCGCACCTGCAGACGCAGAACGCGCTCAAGTTCCTCGCGTTCAACACGCCGTACGTGGTGCTGCCGCTGGTGTTGCTGGCGCGCATGCGCAAGCCGGAACCGTTCACGCGCGCGTTCTGAAAGCTGGCCGACGCGCGGGCGAGGCATTAACCCCGCGCGCATGGCCCGCAGCGACATCGACAGCTCCGCAGAGAACCGGCCCCTCATCGAAGACATCCGCTTGCTCGGCCGCCTGCTGGGCGACGTGGTGCGCGAGCACGAAGGCCGCAAGGTCTTCGAGACGGTCGAACAGATTCGTCAGCTCTCGGTGGCGGTGCGCCTCGGGCAAGACGCCGCGGCCGGCAAGAAGCTCGACGCGCTGCTGACGGGCTTGAGCGACGACACCGCTGCCAACGTCATTCGCGCGTTCAGCTACTTCTCGTTCCTCGCCAACATCGCGGAAGACCGGCAGACGGCGCGGCGCCGCGAAGCGCGAGAACTCAACGGCGTGCAGGAGCCCGCGTCGTTCACCACCACGCTCCCGCAGCTCGCCGCGCGCGGGGTCTCGTCGAAGAAGGTCGCCGCCGCGCTCGAGACGGCGCTGGTCTCACCGGTGCTGACGGCGCACCCCACCGAGGTGCAGCGCCGCAGCATCCTCGACGCGGCGCGCGCCATCGCCGAGCTGATCGCCGAGCGCGATGGCCGCCTGACGCCGAGACAGCGCGATCGGAACACGGCCGCGCTCAAGGGCCGCATCACGCAGCTGTGGCAGACGCGCATGATCCGCACCTCGCGGCTCTCGGTGGCCGATGAGATCGAGAACGCGCTCTCGTATTACCAGTCGACCTTCCTCACCCAGGTGCCGCGGCTGTACGCAGAGCTCGAAGCGCTGCTGCCCGGCCAGAAGGTCGCGTCGTTCCTGCGGCTGGGGAGCTGGATCGGCGGCGACCGCGACGGCAACCCCAACGTCACCGCGGACACCATGCACCGCGCGTTCACCCGGCAGACCGAGGTCGCGCTGCAACACTACCTCGAGCAGCTGCACCTGCTGGGCGCCGAGCTGTCGATGTCGCAGACGTTGACGCGACCGTCGCCGGCGCTGCTGAAGCTGGCGAAGGCCTCGCCCGACGCGTCGGACCACCGGCGTGACGAGCCGTACCGCCGCGCGCTGTCGACCATCTACGCGCGGCTGGCGGGCTCGCTGCGTCAGCTGACGGGGCACGCGCCGCTGCGCGCTGAGCTGCCGGGCGCGACGCCCTACGCCACCGCCGGCGAGCTGCTGGGCGATCTCCGCGTGGTCGAGCGCTCGCTCCTCACGCACCACGGCGAGGCGCTGGTCGACATGCGGCTGCGTGGGCTGGTGCGCGCGGTCGAGGTGTTCGGCTTTCACCTCGCGACGCTCGACCTGCGCCAGAGCAGCGACAAGCACGAGGCGGTGGTGCGAGAGCTGCTGGCGGTGGCGGGCGTCGAGCGCGACTACAGCCGATTGTCGGAAGCAAAGCGTCGCGCGCTGTTGGTGAAGCTGCTCAACGAGGCGCGCCCGTTGCGCGTGCCCGGCGCCGCGTACTCTGACTTCGCGCGTGGGGAGCTGGCCATCTTCGAAGCGGCGGCGCACCACTCGGCGCGGCTGGGCGCGCGCGCGCTCAAGCACTGCATCATCTCGCACACCGAAGACGTGAGCGATCTGCTCGAGGTGCTGCTGCTTCAAAAAGAGACCGGCCTCTTCACCGGCACGCTGCGCGGCGACGCGAAGACGGCGCTGATCGTGGTGCCGCTGTTCGAGACCATCGGCGACCTCCGCAACTCGGCGCAGGTGATGAAGGCCTTCTTCGCGCTGCCGGGCGTGCTCAAGCTGCTGGAGCGCTCCGGCGGCGAGCAGGAAGTGATGCTCGGCTATTCCGACAGCAACAAGGACGGCGGCGTCTTGACCAGCAACTGGGAGCTGTACCGCGCGGAGATCGCGCTGCGTCAGCTGTTCGCGTCGCTCAAGACGAAGCTGCGCATGCGCCTGTTCCACGGCCGCGGCGGCACCGTCGGTCGCGGCGGTGGGCCGGCGTACGACGCGGTGCTGGCGCAGCCGCCTGGCACGGTGGGCTGCCAGTTCCGTCTCACCGAGCAGGGCGAGGTCATCGCGTCGAAGTACGCGCACCCCGAGAACGGCCGCCGCAACCTGGAGGTGCTGGTGTCTGGCGTGCTCGAAGCGAGCCTGCGACCGGCCGTCAAAGACGCGCCGAAGAACTTCGTCGACGCGGCCGAGCAGCTCTCGCAGGCCGGCATGAAGGCGTACCGCGCGCTGGTGTACGAGACGCCGGGCTTCGTCGACTGGTTCTACGAAGCGACGCCGCTGCAGGAGATCGCCGGCCTCAACATCGGCTCGCGACCGGCGTCACGCAAAGCGGGCCGCGCCATCGGCGATCTCCGCGCGATTCCGTGGTCGTTCAGCTGGGGGCAGACGCGCGTGGGTTTGCCCGGCTGGTACGGCTTCGGCTCGGCGGTGTCGGCGTTCCTCGACGGCGGGGCGCACGAAGGCCAGGCGCGCGTCGAGCTGCTGCAGCGCATGGCGCGTGAGTGGCCGTTCTTCCGCGCGCTCTTGTCGAACCTCGACATGGTGCTCGCCAAGAGCGACCTCGGCATCGCGCGGCGCTACGCGACGCTGGTGAAGAACAAGGCGCAGGGTCGGGCCATCTTCGCGCGCATCGAAGAAGAGTGGCGGCGCACGGCCGACGCGCTGGCGCTCATCACCGGCGAGACGGCGCGGCTGGCCAACAACCCGGCGCTGGCGCTCTCGCTCAAGCACCGCTTCCCGTACATCGACCCGCTCAACTACCTGCAGGTCGAGCTCTTGCGCCGCCTGCGTCAGGCCGGTGACAAGCCCATCAACGAGCGCGTGCGCCGCGGTGTGCACATCACCATCAACGGCGTCGCCGCGGGGCTGCGCAACAGCGGCTAAGGCGCCACGACGCTGAGCCAGGACGACGCCAGTTCACGCACCTCCGCGGAGGCGCGCGGGTCGCGTCGGATGTCGTAGCGAACGCGGGCCGGGGTCCTGAGCAACGCGGGAGAGAAGCTCTGCTGTAGCGTCCCAGAATTGTCGAACATCACGGTCACGTCAGCGACGTGCGAAGCCGCGCGAACCGCCTGCTGGGTGCGA
The DNA here is from genome assembly GCA_964459885.1 of uncultured Archangium sp. GTDB lineage: Bacteria > Myxococcota > Myxococcia > Myxococcales > Myxococcaceae > Archangium_A. Next base: position 12,994 of record CAYWON010000099.1, on the reverse strand, counting down.
GGGAAGCGCTCGTGCAGCTTGTGAATCGGCACCGAGTGACCACCGGTCTGTATGCGAGTCTGGACCCGCGCAATTGAGAGGTCTGCGCTTCTCAAACCCACGAAGAGCAGCACCACTGCGTATCCCTGCTCCTGGAGCTCGGTGATGAGCGAGATCTTCGAGTCGAACGTCCCGTCGGCACGCTGGCGCCAATGCGAGAACACGGTCTCAAAAGCGAAAGCCATGCGGTGAGCCATCACGAGCTTTGTGAACTCGCGAACGCCCTGCTGGGAAAGGAGCTGCCATCGTTCGTCCTCGTCTCGGAGTCGACGCGCCCACTCGACCAAGTGACCGTCTGCGGCTCGCTCCGGGAGAATAGAGAGCGTGAGACGGTCGGCGTTGATCAAGGGAACCTGCACACCCGGCGCGAGACGCTCGTTCCAGAGCGTCGACTTGCCGGAGCCATTGTGGCCGGCCAGCACGTACGCGATCGGCTTCTTCCGATGCGGCCGAGTCGCCGCCCGGATGAGCTCCAACGCGTCCATCACTTCTCTGGCACGAACTTGCCCGCAGCGTTGATGCGCCCAGCCACGGTTTTTCCCGCGGCGTATCGGATCAACACGCCCGGCCGACGGGGATGAGCACGAAAGAGTGGCACGCTGGCGGAGTTGCGTACTTGCGACGGCTTCAAGCCCGGCCGACCGACAGCGCGGGCGAGCTTCTCGACTGCCGCGCCGACGGTCTGGTCATGGAAAACAGTCTGGCGACGAGAGCGAGCCATGAACGAAACCATAGCCTCGACGCGCAAACGACGCACCCGCGCGAAAGTTCAGTCGCTGACGAGGTGCTTCTCGAACAGCCCGAAGATGTCGTCGGGCCACTCACGACCGGTGAATCGCGCGGTGTCGATGGCCGCCTGCTTCAGCGTGATGACGGCGACCTTCTCGTCGCCGTCGCCCCGGTACAGCGTGAAGCGCGAGGTCACCGACTTGCGCGACAACCGCACCACGTCCATCACCACGCGCGCGGTGTCGCCTAGCTTCAGCGGCCCGAAGTGCTGCCCTTCGCTGTGCACGATGGGGAAGCCGACGTTCTTCTCGCCGAGCACCGTCGCGTAGGGGATGCCGGCGTGCACGTTGAAGAAGTCTTCGAAGCAGCGGTGCGCGAAGTCGAAGTACCGCGCGAAGTAGACGACGCGCGCGTAGTCGACCTCCGCGAAGCGCACCGGAAACTGAATGGAGAAGGCCACGGCTCACCTCGGGCGACGGAAGACGCGGGGTGCGTCTTGCGCGTCGACCCCGCCCACGTAGACGTAGCCGCCTTCCAGCGCCAGCGCCTGCAACGCGGCCAGCCCGCTCGGCCCCGCCCCTTCGTCGTGCCACGTGGTGCCGTCCCACCGCGCGAGGCCGACGCCGGTGCCGGCGATCCAGACCGAGGTCTGTGACTCGACCGCCAGGGCCGTCACCTCGCCCGCCAGCGCCTGACGCGTCGCCCACACGCCGAGCCCGTTGCGCACAGAGACCGCGCCGCGAACGCTCGCCGCCACCACGCGCACGCCGTCGGTGCCCAGCAGCGTCCACGCCTCGAGCGCCGGGTCGCGACCGAGCGACGTCTGGTCGGGCCCTTCGACGAGGCCGCTGCCGACGTTCAAGACGCCGCCGAGCCCCGCCACGAAGGTGTTGTCGTCAGCGGTGCGCGCGCACTCGGTGATGCGCGCGTGGTTCAAATTGCCGCCGAGTGGCCAACCGCCGTCACCGGCTTCCACGAAGAGCGCCGCGCCAGCGTCGCTCGCTGTCGTCAACAAGGCGAGGCGATCGGCGCTCGCGCAGATGGCGATGGGCGTGCGCGGCAGCTGCAGGTCGTCGTACGCGTCGAAGTCATCACAGCCTGACGCGCACGAGAGCAGCGTCTGGAAGAGCGTGTGCGCGACGCGGCCGGTGGGCGCGCCGTTCATGTGGCCCTGCAGCGGCTGGTCGACAAACCCGATGGTGCTGAACTGCCCACCGCTGCTGTGCATCAGGTAGCGGTAGCCGACGGCGGCGAAGAGCTGCCCGGGGCCCGCGACCAGGCGCTGCACAGGACCGGGAGGTGGGGCGCCAGCGAAGTTGAGCGTGACCGACTGCCACGCGCCCGCGCCGCCGCCACCACCACCGCCGCCAATGCCCGAGTCTTCGACGAAGCCGGTACCGCCGCCGAGCCCGCCGTCTTCGACGCCGCCATCAGGGCGCGGGGGCATCAACGCGCCGCACGCCGACACGACAAGACCCAGGAGCACCGCGTTGCGCCACCTCATCGGCGAGGCTTCTACGGGCACCGTCCCTCGTGTTTCAACCGCAAGGGCTCAACGCGCGCCGCAAGCTGATCTATGAATGACGGCTCATGGCGCTTCGACTGCTCGCACCGATGCTCGTCGTCTCGTCGCTCTCGTGGGCGCAGCCCATCGATTTCCCCAAGCTGACCGACGCCGAGAAGAAGAAGCTCGAGGCCAACGAGGTCGTGGTGAAGGAGCGCAAGCCCACCGACAACCGCGGCGTCTCTGGCGAGGCGATGGCGGTGGTCGACGCGCCGACGACCGAGGTCTGGCCCATCGTCCGCGACTGCGAGCACTACGCGAAGTTCCTCCCGAGCACGAAGAACACCAAGCGCACCGACGAGAACGGCGACACCGTCTGCCACGACGAGATCGAGCTGCCCTTCCCGCTCACCAACCTGAAGGCCGACACCAAGTCCGTCTGGCGCGAAGACCCGGAAGGCACCTTCAAGCGTGAGTGGTCGTTCGTGCGCGGCACCTACCGTCGCAACCGCGGCTCGTGGACGGTGCTTCCGTGGGGCGACGACAAGAAGAAGACGCTGGTCGTCTACTTCGTCGACTCGGACCCCTCGATGCTGGTGCCTGACTTCATCCTGCGCTCGGCGCAGATCGGCACGCTGCCCAACGTCTTCGTCGGCGTGCGCAAGCGCGTGGTCGCCTTGCGCGAAGCCAGGTAGCTACTGCTTCGTCTTCTGTTTCGCCTCGAGCTTCTCGCCGCGCGCCTCGTCGCGCTTGCCGCGGTTGGACGGCGGGCGGTGGTGAAAGACGTCTGACGGCTCGAGGCCCAGTCGAGCGAGCGTCTCGTAGTCGGGCATGCCCGTCTCGGGCAGCGCCTCCGCTTTCTGGAACGCGCCCAGCGCGCGCTGTGTGGGCTCGTCGAGCATCGCGGTGATGGGGAGCTTCTCTTCGGGCGGCTTGTTCTTGAGCGTGTTGCCGCCTGCGTCGGCGGCGCCTGCCTCGAGCTCTCGCGTCACGGCCGCCAGCTCGCCGTTCAGCTTCTGCTGAAGCCTCGCCAGGCCCTCGCGCTTGAACATGTCCTTCGTCGTCTCCGACGTGCCGAAGGTCTCGAGCGAGGGCCTCGTGCGTGGCTCCACGATCTCCGGCGCCGCTCCTTCCTTCGGCCCGCACGCCACGAGGGCCAGCGCTGCCAGCATCACGATGCGTCGCATCACTTGCCTCCTTCGGGCTGGGCCTTGGGGCCGACTTCGTTCTTGTCGAGGCCCTTCACCGCCTGCTCGATGAGCCCTTCCTTCTTCCTGGCGGTGTTCACCGGCAGGTCGCCGAAGCCCCAGCCGAGCGAGTCGACGAAGGCGTTCCTCAGCACGCCGATGACGGTGGGCCAGACCTGGGGGTCGGGCTTCTCGAGCGAACCGCGCAGGGGCAGCGTGGTGGCGACGGCCTCACCTGCGCGCTCGTCTTTCAACACGCCGAAGGCAGCGTTGGCGGCGGCGGCCTTCACGGCGTTGGTGAACTTCCCTTCGAGCGGGTCGACCTTCACCTTCTTCGCCATCACCTTCACGTCGCCGCCCAGGCCACCTCTGGCGCTGTTGAAGTTGACGAAGACGTCGACGGCGCCGTGCGGAGAGAGCCCGGCCTTCGCGGCGGCCCACTGGTAGAGCGACTCGAGGTTGAGGCCGATGAGCTGCGCCTGGCCCGTGAACGCCGGCTTCTCGTCGAGAATGTCGGCCACCACGAGCAGCTTCAGCACACCGGTCTTCTGCACGGTGGCGCGGCCCGTCAGCATGGTCGGCGCGCGTTGGTCGAGCTGCTCGCGGCTGGTGATGTTCTCGGCGACGAACTCGATGTCGTTGAGCCAGATCTGCGGCTGCCTGGGGTCGGTGACGTCGGTGAGCGTCACTTCAGAGTCGTGCAGCTCGAAGCGGTCCACGCGGAACGGGAGGACGGAGTCGAGCGTCTTGCCGATGTCGAGCTCGTTGCGCTGGAGCACCTCACCGCCTTCCTTCGCCGCCTTCTCGACCTCCGGTGGAGCCTTCGTTTCGCCCAGGTTCAGCCTGAAGTGCGCATGGTCGGCGCGGGCCGACGCAACGACGCGCCCGCGCAGCAGGTTGGCCCACTTCGCCGACGCCTTGAGTTCCTTCACGTAGAGCACCGCGTCTTCGGCCTCGGTGCCGTCCTGCACGAGGCGCAGGTTTTCGATGCGGTACTCGAGCGGAATGATGGACACGTCGACGTCGGAGAACGTGCCCGCGTAGCCGGTGAGCGAGTCGAGGCCCTTCTGCGTGAAGTGCACCGCCAGCGGCTCAAGCGCGATGCGCACGCCGACGACCAGCACCAGCAACACGCCCAGGAAAATCCACCCGAGTCGCCTCGCGCTCCGGCGCTGCAGCACGGGCCCGTGCATCTCTGGCAGCGGTGCAGCGCGCGCCACCGGTCGAGGCGCCTGGTCGGCGACTGCAGGCAGCCTCGCTTTGGAGCGGTTGATGGCCGGGCCTGCGCCGAGCGCGAGGCCCGTGGCGCCCACGGCCGCAGAGGCCGTCAGCAGCGCCTTCGACGGGCCCTTCTTTCCGGTGAGGAACGCGGCGATGGCGCCGAGGACGCCGAGCCCCGTGAGTGTCACCGCGGCGATGGTGCGCGGCGAACCGCGGCGTGGGTGACGCCAGGCGTCCACGGCTTCGACGAGCTCCAGCACGCGGCGGCGCTGCGCGTTGGCGCGGAGCTCAAGCGGTTCGCGGTCTTCCGCGGCGCTCATGACGCGCGCTCCGTGATGAGGCGCCAGTCGCGCTCGAGCCGATGCCTCGTCCTTTCCATGAGCGCCTTCGGCAGGCCGACGTAGGCGACGACGAACATGATGGCGGCGCAGCTCGCCAGCACACCCGCCGCGACCAGCGCGGCGACGAAGGACTCTTCGAGCGCCATCACCACCGCCACCGCGCCGAGACCGACGGCTGCGCCCGTCAGCGCGATGACCGAGCCGAACGCGATCACCGACCGCTGCGCGCGCGCAGCGAGCTGGTCGGCTTCGACCTTCGCCAGCGAGGCCTCAAGCATCACCAGCTCTTTCGACTCGTGGGCGAGCGCGCGAACCAGCGAAGGCAGCGTCGCCGCCTCGACGTCAGGCATGGTGTCGGGCGTGGTCTTCGTGGTCGCCGAGAGCTGATCGATGAAGCTGCGCTGCCCGCTCAGCTCCGCATCAAGGCGGCGAGCGATTCGGTCGAGCGTGAGCCAGTCGTCGAAGCTGAGCTTCTTCGCGTTCCACGCGGCCTTCACCACGCCAGCCAGACGCGCGCGGACGTTGCCGGCCGCGTCGACCGGGTGCTCGTGCGCGTGCAGCACGTCCCACAGGCGACAGAGATCGCCCTGGAGTTCCTGCGCCTGCGCGTCGTTCACCAACCAGGCGTCGCGCTCCAGCAGCGTCGCGGTGAGCCGCGCGCGCACCTGCGCCACCTTGCGCGGCTCTCCACGAATGAGGAGGTCAGCAGGATACAAGTAGAGCTGCAGGCCTTCGCAGACCACGCGACGCGGCGTCTCGATGATGAAGCTCTCGATGGCGCCACGACTGAAGAAGCGCAGCAGCCGAATCGACAGCGAAAGCTGCCTGGGCACGGGCTCGACGCGCGGCTCGAGGTCAGCGGCCTCACACGCGGCCACCAGGTGACGAAGCACGTCGTCGTAGCGACCTTCGCGAGGCTGCACGTAGATGTGCTGGTCTTCCCAGCGGCGCGCGAGCGAGACCAGCCGCGTCAGTGGCACCGTCACCAGCGTCACCAGGAAGGAGCCCGCGAGGCCCAGCGAGAGCGGGTAGCCGTTGAGCAACGTCACCGGCACCGGCCGGCGCGCGCGCAGCGGCGTCGCGGCGCGCATCAGCATGGCGACGATGAGCGGCGCGGTGATGGCCAACACCGTCCACACCACGCGCAGTACTGCGCGAACCGTGTCGCTCTCGATGGGAACGAAGGCGATGACGAAGGTCGCCGCCGCCGGGAAGACCACGCCCACCACGAAGACCGGCCAGCACATCGCGAGGATCAACGCGACGGTGACGAAGGTCTGCGTGCGGCGATGGAGGCGACCGAAGAGCGCCGACACCGACCAGCCAAAGAGCGTTTGAAGCAGGTCTCCGAGCTTCCTGGAGAGCGCCGTCAGGATCGTCGAGAGGAGTGCCATGCAGCACCCCACTGCATCATCGGTGCCCGCCTCGCTTCGGGCGTCGCAACGCGCCACAGTCGAAACAAACTGTGGCGTTTCTGCACCGGAGGTGTGCGCCAGCGCTCACTTTCCAGAGCGACGGAGTGGCCTTGCGCGAGGCCGCCACGAAGTGACGTTCAGTTCCCGAACGCGTTGATGCCGGTGATGGCCTTGCCGAGGATGAGCGTATGCACCTCGTGCGTGCCCTCGTACGTGTAGACGCTCTCGAGGTTCAGCATGTGGCGCACCGGCGGGTACTCGTCGGTGATGCCGTTGGCGCCGTAGATGCTGCGCGCGACGCGGGCGATGTCCAACGCCACCTTCACGTTGTTGCGCTTGCAGAGTGAGACCTGCTCGGGCGTGGGCTTGCCGCCGGTCTCGTCGGCGATGCGCGCGAGGCGCAGCGCGAGCAGCTGGCCCTTCACGATCTCCTGGAGCATGTCGGCCAGCTTTTCCTGCGTGAGCTGGAAGCCCGCGATGGGCTTGTCGAACGTCTTGCGCTCGAGCGCGTACGCGCGCGCGCCTTCGAAGCACGCGATGGCCGCGCCCATCACCGCGAAGCCGATGCCCATGCGCGCCTTGTTGAGGCACGACAGCGGGCCGCGCAGGCCCTTGACGTTGGGCAACATGTTGGCCGCGGGCACGCGCACGTCGGCGAACGAGAGCTCGGCGGTGAACGACGCGCGCAGCGAGAACTTGCCTTCGATCTCCTTGGCCACGTAGCCGGGCATGCCCTTCTCGACGAGGAACCCGCGGATCGACTCGGCGCCGCCGTCGTCGACCTTGGCCCAGACGATGGCCACGTCGGCGATCGTGCCGTTGGTGATCCACATCTTGGAGCCATTGAGCACGTACGAGTCGCCGTCCTTGCGGGCGCGCGTCACCATGCCGCCGGGGTCGCTGCCGTAGTCGGGCTCCGTGAGGCCGAAGCAGCCGATGAGCTTCCCGGCCGCCATGCCCGGCAGCCAGCGCTGCTTCTGTTCCTCGTTGCCGAAGGCCCAGATGGGGAACATGCACAGCGAGCTCTGCACCGACGCGAAGCTGCGCAAGCCGGAGTCACCGCGCTCGAGCTCCTGGAGGATGAGGCCGTACGCCACGTTCGACAGACCGGCGCAGCCGTAGCCCGTCAGTGTGGCGCCGAAGACGCCCATGTCAGCCAGCTTGGGGATGACCTCGCTGGGAAACGTGTGGTTGCGGAAGTGCTTGCCGACGATGGGCAGGTATTCCTTGTCGATGAAGCGCGCCACCGTGTCGCGGATCGCGCGCTCGTCGGCAGAGAGGAGATCGTCGATGCGGTAGAGGTCGGTGACGGCGGCTCGGCTCATGGCCCGAGGCTGTACCACCGGCCCCCGGCCTGTCGCTACCGCAGCACCGCGCGGCCGAGGCCGACGCTCGAGTTCTGCGCCTCGCCGCCAAAGTAGATGCTGCCGTCGCTCGCGCGGAACGCGGTGTGAACGAGGTACATGCCGCTCAGGTCGGGCGTCGCCGCGGACCACGTGGCGCCGTCGAACTTCCACAGCTTCTGCGATGACGATGACGCGGCGCCGCCGAAGCCCCAGGTCAGCGTCGGAGACACGGACACCACGGCGCGAATGCTCTCGAACCCGCTGCGGGTGAACGTGTCGGTCCACACCGCCGGCGTGGGCACGCCTTCCGCGACGCGCGGCCCTGCAGCGAAGAGCCATTCGTGCCCGGGCGCCCAGCCGGCGTAGCGCCACGCGGCGTTGGTGGCGGTGGTCGCGAGGCTGAAGCTCCGGAAGTTCGGGTCGTACCGCGCGACACCATTGTCGCCGGGCACCAGGAAGTCGCCGTTCTCCATGCGCGTGCACTGGCCGACGCGGCGAAGGTTGAGCGAGGTGGTCGTCATCGACAGCACAGTGCCGTTCCAGTGGTAGGCGATGCCGTCCTGGTTGCCGCCGGTGTCTCCGATGATCACCACGTGGTCGTCAGCGATGACGCAGAGGCTGGTCAACACGGTGTTGCCGGAGTCGATGCGGTGAAACGACCAGTTCGCCTGGCTGTGGCAGTCGCTCGCGCACGTCGCGAACCAGACCGTGGTGATGAAGAACATGCGCCCGCTGCTTGAGATCTCGAAGTCGAGCGGTTGGTAGTCGCTGGGCGTCGCGTCGCGCAGCGCCAGCACCTCGGTGAAGGGCCCGCCCTGCGAGCGCACGAGGCGGCCCTTGCTCGACAGCGTCCACACGCCGGCGTCGTTCTCGCCGAGACCGACGAACTGCCCGGAGGAAGACGTGAGGTTGCCGATGCTGAGGGTCGAGAACGTCCACGACGGGCCGGCGTCTGCAGCGCCGCCGCCGGTCGCGCTCCCGCCTCCCGTGCCGTCGCCGCCGCCGCTCGCGACACCGCCACCCGTCGCGGTGCCGCCGCCGGTCGCCGTGCCTCCGCCCGTCTCACCACCGCCACCACCCGAGCCGCCGTCGACGCGCGGCGGCGTCAACGGGCCACACGCCATCAAGCTGACCGCGGCGAACACCACGAACCTCATCGACGACCTCTCACGATGGCTGGCCCTGTCTCGGTCTTCCCCGCGACGAAGAGCTCGTTCGCCGCCGTCTTGTGGATGACGCGCACCATCGACTGGGTGCGGAACGCTGGCAGCAGATCTCCGACGGGCCGCAGCTGCGCGCCGTCCCACTTGAAGCCCGAGCCCACGCCGTTGACCGACGAGTAGTAGCCAAGGATGAACACCTCGTCAGGCCGCAGCCCGCCAGCGGCGTAGAGCATCGAGCCGCCACCCGAGGTGATGGGCATCAGCGTGGCGCCCGAACCCGACGCGACGTAGCCAGAGGGCCCCGCCACCCAGTTGGTGCCGTCCACGTTCACGCCGCCGTTGTAGTTCGTCAGGTTGCTGCTCAACGGAATGGTGGTGACCGCGCCGCTGTCGTCGAAGGCGACGGCGTCCTGCCCGGCGATGAAGAGCCGCCCCTGCTCGTCGAACCAGCACGCGCGTGGGTTGTCGATGCCGACAGACGTGTTCGTGCGCGCCCACGTCGAGCCGTTCCACTCGATGAGCTGCGCGTTGTCGTTGGTGTCGCTCACCACCGCGACGATGTGGTTGGGCCCGGTGCCGCACAGCGCGTAGCCGAACAGGTTCCAGTTGATGCCGGTGTTGAGGAGGTCGAGCGTCGCGAAGTCGCTCTCCTGTGTGCAGCCCGACGTACACGTGCGGATGGCGCGCGTCTGGATGAAGACCACGGTGCCGCCCGAGGCGTAGAGATCCACCGCGCCATACGAGAACGAGAACTGGTGCACGAACGCGCCGCCCGTCGAGTGGAAGAGGTACCCCGTGTCCTGCACGGCCCAGAGGTCGTTCTGATCTCCGCTGAGGCCGATGATGATCGAGGTGCTGGTCGCGTTGGTGATGGACATGGTCGCCCACGACAGCGGCGGGAGTCCCGCGTCGACACCAGTGCCACCGCCCGTCGAGCCGACGCCGCCACCCGTCTGACCACCGCCACCAGTCGCGCCGCCGCCGCCCGTGGCGCTGCCTCCGCCTGTCACGGCGGTCCCACCGCCGGTTGTGCCGACACCACCGCCCGTCGAGCCGACGCCGCCACCCGTGACGCCCACGCCGCCGCCGAATGGAGAACCAGCGCCGCCGCCGGTGCCTGCATCAGCCCGCGGAGGCCCGAGCGAGCCGCACGACGCGGCGACGCTGAGCACGCAAAGAAGAACGAACCTCATCGACGACCTCGCAACAGGACGGGGCCGGTTCCGGTCTCACCGCCGACGTAGAGCTCATTGGGACCCGCGGGATGAATGGAACGCACCACGGAGCTCGTGGTGAGCCCCGGCAGCAGCGCGCCGACGGTGCGCAACGACGCGCCGTTCCACACGTAGCCGTTGCCCGCAGACGACTGGAACGAGCCGAGCGCGAAGAGCTCGTCACCTCGGAGGCCGCCCACCGCGAACAGCGTGTTGGTGCTCACCGTCGGCAACAGCTCCCAGCCACCGTCGCGCACCGCGACCTTGCCGCCGGAACCAGCCACGAGGCTGACGCCGCCGACCTCCGCGCCACCGTGGAACGTGATGCCTGAAGACGGGGCGGTGATCTGCTCGGGCGTGGCGGCGCCTTCACTCACGCGCACCAGCTTCTCTTCGCCCGAGATGACCAGCGACCCGTCGCTGCCGAACCAGCAGCTGCGCGGGTAACGCAGCCCGACGGCGCCTTGATCGACCCACGTGCCGCCGTCGCGCTCGAAGTACCGAGCCATCGACGACGTGTCGCTGGCGATGAAGACGAGGCGGCCGGCCGGGCCGACGCACGCCGCGTGGCTGTCGAGGCCGAGCGAGACGAGGTTGAACTCGGTGTAGTCGGCGAGCGCCGTGCAGGTGCCGCGAGGGCAGTGCATCACGCCGCGAAACTTCACCACCACGATGGCGTCGTCGGACACCGCGAGGCCGCGCACGCCACCTGAGAACGTGTCCTGCAGCGAGAACGCGCCGCCGGTGGAGCGGAAGAGCTCGCCATTGTCCTTGAGCGCCCACACGTCTCCGACGACGCCGCCGAGCCCGATGATGGGACCGGAGCCGGTGCCGCCAGTCATGGTCATCGTCGCCCACGTCAACGGTGGCAGGCCGGCATCAGCGGCGCCGCCACCGGTCGC
>CAYWON010000099.1:0-1833 GCA_964459885.1 uncultured Archangium sp. | reverse complement strand
TGTGGGGCCGCGCGTATGGTGCGCGCCATGACCGTCAAACAAGTCGCCGTGACCGGCGCGAGCCGGGGCATCGGCCGCGCCATCGCCGCACGCTTCCTTGCTGAGGGCTGGCGCGTCTGGGCGCTGGCCCGCCAGGAATCGAGCGTCGAGGGCCTCAAGGGCGACGTGCACTTCGTGCCGTTCGACGCCGCCGACGAAGCATCGGTGCTGGCCGCCGCGCACCGCCTGACGACCGACGCGGGGCACCTCACGGCGCTGGTCAACAACGCGGGCATCGCGCTGTCGGCGCCGCTGTACAAGACGAGCACCGACGAGCTCGCGCGCGTCATGCACATCAACGTCACCGCGCCCTACCTGCTGACGCGCGAACTCTCGGGCGCGATGGTGAAGGCAGGCCACGGCCGCATCGTCAACATCGCCAGCACCGCAGCGTCGAAGGGCTTCAAGTACACGTCGGCGTACTGCGCGTCGAAGCACGCGCTGCTGGGCTTCACGCGCGCGCTGGCCGTGGAGTTCGCCACGAAGGGCGTCACCGTCAACTGCGTCAGCCCCGGGTGGACGGACACCGACATGCTGAGCAACTCGGTGCAGGCCATCTCGGCGACGACGGGCCGCAGCGCCGAGCAGGCGCGCCAGGCGCTCGAGCACATGAACCCCATGCGCCGCGCGGTGAAGCCCGAGGAGGTCGCCGAAGTCGTGCACTTCTTGTGCGCCGCGCCAGGCGCCGCAGCCATCACCGGCGCGAACTACGCCATCGACGCAGGAGAGACGACATGAGCACCGTCATTCAGCCCGAAGGCTGGGCGCCTCCGAAGGGCTACTCGAACGGCATCGTCGCCACCGGCAAGGTGCTCTTCATCGGCGGGCAGATTGGCTGGAACCCGAAGAGCGTGACGCCCGAGTTTCCCGCCACGTTCGCCGAGCAGTTCGAGCAGGCGCTGGCCAACCTCTGCGAAGTGCTGCGCACCGCCGGCGGCAAGCCCGAGCACCTCACGCGCCTGACCGTCTACGTCACCGACAAGAAGGAATACCTCGCGTCGCTCAAGCTGCTCGGCGCCGGGTGGAAGAAGCACCTCGGTCGTCACTACCCCGCGATGGCGCTCGTTCAAGTCGTCGCGCTCGTCGAAGACCTCGCGAAGGTCGAGATCGAAGCCACCGCCGTTCTGGAGAGCTGACCCGTCATGCTGACGCCCACGTCGTTCAAGTTCGAAGTCAAAGAGAAGGTCGGCCTCATCACGTTGAACCGGCCCGACACGCTCAACTCGCTGACGTTCACCGTGTACCGCGAGCTCACCGACCTCTTCGCGCAGCTGGAGCGCGAGCCGTCGGTGCGCGCGGTCGTCATCACCGGTGAAGGGCGCGGCTTCTGCTCGGGCGGAGACCAGCACGACATCATCAAGGAGCTGTTCTCGCGCGACATGCCGGGGCTCGTGGAGTTCACGCGCATGACGTGTGACCTCATCAAGAACATCCGCGCGCTGAAAAAACCGGTCATCGCGGCGCTCAACGGCACGGCCGCCGGTGCGGGCGCTGTCATCGCGCTGGCCTCAGATCTCCGCGTGGCGAGCGACAAGGCGAAGATCGCCTTCCTCTTCACCAAGGTGGGCCTCGCGGGCGCCGACATGGGCGCGGCGTACCTGCTGCCGAAGGTGGTGGGCCTCGCGCGCGCGACGGAGCTGCTGATGTTCGGCGACGCCATCGACGCCGCGACCGCCGAAAAGTACGGCCTCTACAACAAGGTCGTGCCCACCGAGCAGGTGGTACCCGAGGCGATGGCCTGGGCCACGCGGCTCGCCAACGGCCCCACGTTCGCGCTGGGCATGACGAAAGAGC
>CAYWON010000098.1:0-25724 GCA_964459885.1 uncultured Archangium sp. | reverse complement strand
CGCATGCTCCGATTGCTCCTGGTTCTCTCGGTGATGGGCCCGGCCATCGCACACGCGCAAGAGGTCGCGGTGCAGCGCACGGTCGATCGCAGTCCGTTCAACAACATCTTCGGCCTCGGCGCGTACGGCACTGGCTGGGGCGGCTCGTACGGAGGCGGCGGCGTGGGCGCGCGCATCCGCATCGAGCCGTGGGCCTTCGTGGGCGTCGACCTGTTCGGTGAAGCGCTCCTGGTCGAGTCGCCGTCGGGCATCCGCCACGATCACCCCATCGGCTTCAACCTCTACGCGCCGTTTCGCTTCGGGCGGGCGCGGCTCAAGCCGCTCATCGGCATGTGCGTGACGCTCAGCTTCATCGAACCGACGGAGCCCAACGCACCGCGCGCTGATGACGTGCTGGTCGGCGCGCACGCGGGTGCGGCGTTCGAGTTCGCGCTGCACCGGCGCCTGTCGTTCTTCGCCGAAGCGAAGGCCGTGGTGTGGGTCGGCCACGATCGCTCGGTGATGGGGTGGACGGGGGCGCTCGACAACACCGTGCAGCCGTTCGTCGTGGGGCAGGGCAACGTCGGTCTGATGTTCCACCTCGGTGAGCGCTGAGCTTCGCGTCGTCGTCGCGCTGGTGTTCACCTCGTGCTCTGCGGCGAGCGTGCACGAAGGCCGCAGCAGCGAGTGCGGCACCTGCCACACGCAGCAGCGCGACGAGTGGAGCGCCTCGCGTCACGCCCTCAGCGGCCAGTCGCCGGCCTTCACCGCGTACCTTCCGCGCGTCGAGGCCAGCTGGGGTCGCAACGCGCGCGCGCAGTGCGAAGCCTGTCACCAGCCCGGTCACGCGGAAGAAGCCTTCGTCGGCTGCGCGAGCTGTCACCTCGCGGTGGGCAATCGCGGCGACGCGAACGGCGCGATGGTGGTGGACGTCACCGCGCCGGTCGCCACCCGAAACCCGGGCGTCAGCGCGCCGCACACCGTGTCGCAGCGGCGATTCTTCGACGCGCCCAACCTCTGCGGCACCTGCCACGAGGTGAAGGGCCCCGGTCACCTCGACGAGCCGACGTTGACTGAGTTCTTCGAATCACCCACGGAAGCGGGGCAGACCTGCACGAGCTGTCACTTTGACGAAGGGCATCGCTTCGTGGGCTTGTCGCCAGCGTGGGGCTCGTCGCAAGTCGAGCGGGAGCGAGCCACTCGACGTTCCACCGCGTTGTTGGCCCGCGCGCTGAAACTGGAGGTGCGAGACGGCGAGGTGCGGCTCACCAACATCGGCGCGGCGCACGGTGTGCCCACCGGCATGACGTCCGTGCGCGAGCTGTGGGTCGAGGTGTCCTACGTGCTCAACGGCGAGACGGTCTCTGCGCGCGTGCTCGATCTCGGCGCGAAGCTCGAAGGGGCGGATGGCCGCGACGTGGCCGTGTTCACCGACGCGCAGCGCATCGTCTCGCGCAGCCTGAAGTTCAACGAGACGCGCGCGTGGGTGGCACCGGTCGGTGCGACGGGGCTCTCCGCCGTCATCAAGGCCCGCGCCATTCGTGGCGAGACGGTGCGCGCGCTGGAGCTGGACGAAGCCGAGGTCCCCACGCTCGAGGTGCGGTGACGCGAGGTCGAGAATCCACATCGTGTGTGGATTTTCGACCTCGCGGCCGATCACAGCCGCCGGTGCGACAGCGCGGGCAGCCCTTTGCGCACCTTCGCGAGGTACTCGAGGTCGAGCTCGGCGATGGCGAGGCCTTCACCTTCCGACGCGCGCGCGACGACGAGGCCCCACGGGTCGACCACCATCGCGTGGCCCCACGTCAGCCGGTCTTTCGGGTGCCGCCCCTGCTGGGCCGGCGCGATGACGTAGCTGAGGTTCTCGATCGCCCGGGCGCGCAGCAGCACTTCCCAGTGATCCTTCCCGGTCATCAGCGTGAAGGCCGCCGGCACCGTCAGCAAGACCGCGCCTTGTGCCGACTGCGCCCGGTAGAGCTCGGGGAAGCGCAGGTCGTAGCAGACCGACAAGCCCACCTTGCCCAGCGGCGCGTCCGCCACCACGACCTCGGTGCCCGGCGCCACGGCGGCCGATTCCCGGTAGGTCTGGCCGTCGCCGACCTCGACATCAAAGAGGTGGATCTTCCGGTACACGGCGAGCCGCTCACCGGCCGGCCCGAAGAGCACGCTGGTGTTGAAGCAGCGGTCGCCTGGCGCGCCGCTCTCCAGCACCGAGCCCGCAAGCACCGATATTTTCAGGCTCTTTGCCAGCTCGGCCATGCGCGCGAGCGTGGCGCCGTTGAGCGCCTCGGCGTTGGCGGCGCGCTCCGGTTCCGGCCCCATCCAGGCGAAGTTCTCAGGCAAGCCGACGAATTCCGCTCCTGATTTCGCGGCCTTCTCGATGAGCCGGGTGGCGACCTCGAGGTTCCTGGCCTTGTCCGCTCCGCTGGTCATTTGAGCTGCAGCGATCCGCATGGTCGGGCTGTTTACACGGCTGGGGCGCTGTCGTAGATGCCCCCGCACCAACTTTCGGAGGTCACGAAAAGTGGGCCGATGTGCCCACTTTTTCATTTTTGAGCCATGGCTGAGACGAATCGGCGAGAGAGCGTTGAACAGAAGGTGATCGCGGTGTGCGAACCGCTGATCGCTGCCGAAGGCCTCGAGTTGCTCGAAGCGGAGTTCGTGCGCGAGCACGGTGGTTGGGTGCTGCGCCTGTTCATCGACAAGCCGGGCGGGGTGGTGGGCGTCGACGAGTGTGCGATCGCCTCGCGCGCTGTCGACAAGGCGCTCGACGTCGAAGACGTGATCCCCCACGAGTACAACCTCGAGGTCTCGAGCCCCGGGCTCGATCGGCCGCTCAAGAAGCAGGCGCACTTCGCCGCGGTGAAGGGCAAGACGGTGCGCATCAAGACCTTCGCGCCGCTCTTCGAGCCGCCTCGCAAGAACTTCCTGGGCACGTTGTCTGACGTGGCCAGCGAGACCGTCACGGTGGAGGTCGATGGAGCGGGCCCCTTCACCATCAAGCTGAAAGACATCGCCCGCGCGAACCTGGAGTTCCAGCCGTAACCACATACAGGCCGCCTGGTGGTTCAGGTGGCCGCGGAAAGAAAAGGAAGACAACCATGACCCCCGCAGCTGCAGCCCTCCGCCTCGACGACGTCCTGACGCAGGTCGCGAAGGACAAAGGCATCGACAAGACGGTGCTCGTCGCGACGCTTGAAGACGCGATGAAGACGGCCGCCAAGAAGCACTTCGGCCAGGACCGCGCCATCGAGGCCAAGTTCGAGACTGACAAGGGCGAGGTGGAGCTCTTCCAGGCCATCACCGTCGTCGACGCGATCTCCGACCCGATCAACGCGGTCAACCAGATCACCGTCGACCAGGCCACGCAGAAGGGCATGGAAGTGCAGCCCGGCGACGAGCTCGTCTTCCAGATCTTCTACCTCGACGACAACGCCGAAGAGGCCAAGGCGCAAGACGAGCAGTACGGCGACATCCTCGGGCTGAAGACCTTCCGCCGCGGCTTCGGCCGCATCGCCGCGCAGACGGCCAAGCAGGTGCTGCTGCAGCGCACCCGCGACGTCGAGCGCGAGAACGTCTTCAACGAGTACAAAGATCGCAAGGGCGAGATCGTCACCGGCATCGCGCGTCGCCTCGAGCGCGGCAACCTCATCGTCGACCTCGGTCGCGCTGAGGCCGTCTTGCCCGTGCGCGAGCAGGTGCCGCGCGAGGTGTACCGCCCGGGCGACCGCGTGCAGGCCTTCGTGCTCGACGTGCTCCGCGAGGCCAAGGGGCCGCAGATCATCCTCTCGCGCGCCTCGGTCAACCTGTTGACCAAGCTCTTCGAGATGGAAGTGCCCGAGATCGCCGAAGGCATCGTGGTCATCGAGGCCGCCGCCCGTGAGCCGGGTCGCCGCTCGAAGATCGCCGTCAGCTCGCGCGACGCCGACGTCGACCCTGTCGGCGCGTGCGTCGGCATCAAGGGCAGCCGCGTGCAGGCCGTGGTGCAGGAGCTCCGCGGCGAGAAGATCGACATCGTGGAGTTCGATGAAGATCCCGCGCGCTTCGTGTGCGCCGCGCTGGCGCCCGCCGAGGTCAGCCGCGTCATCATCGACGAGGCCAACCACGCGATGGAGATCATCGTGCCCGACGACCAGCTCTCGCTGGCCATCGGCCGCTCCGGTCAGAACGTGCGCCTCGCGGCGCAGCTGACGGGCTGGAAGCTCGACATCAACAGCGAGTCGCGCGTGAAGGAGATGCGCGAGTTCGCCGACCGTTCGCTCGGCGCGCTGCCCGGCGTCAACGAGCTGCTCGTCGAGACGCTCTACGCGCACGGCTTCCGCATGGCGAAGGACATCGCCGACGCCAACCCGGAGGTGCTCGCGCAGATCCCCGGCATCGACGCGGCGAAGATCGCTCCGATGCAGGAAGCCGCTCGCAAGCGCATGGTCGACGACAGCATCGAGCTCGATCAGATGCAGAAGGACCGCGAGCAGCGCCGCCTCGAAGAAGAGCGTCGCCACCCGGACGAGCTCAGCCAGGAAGAACGCCTGGCGCGCGTGCGCGGCATTGGTACTACCAACGTCGACAGTTTCAAGCTCGCCGGCTTCTCGACGGTCGAAGAGATCGTCAAGGAGAACGACCTGGCCCGCATCGGCAACGTCGCAGGCATCGGCATCAAGAAGGCCCGTCAGATCAAGGCCGCTGCCGAGCACTACTTGAACGAAGAGAACAAGCGTCGCGCTGAGCTCGACGCGCTCAAGAAGGCCCAGGCCTCGGCCTGAGCGAACCGATGGACAAGGACCCCAGGCAGCCTGAAAGAACCTGCCTGGGTTGCGGAAAGAAGCAGGCCAAGTGCCTGCTCCATCGACTGGTGCTGGACGAGAAGCACCAGCCGTTGCTCGACAGGACACAAGCCGCCCCTGGCAGGGGGGCGTATCTCTGTGGACCAGGCTGCCTCGCGGCGGCCGTGAAGCGAAAGGCCTTCCAGCGGGCCTTCAAGAAGAATGTGGCGCTGGACGTGACCAACCTGGAGGCGGCTTTCCTGCAGCAACCAAGACCCTGAGTTTCACCACATCGGTTGCTGTCGTCAGTCGCTCCTGCCCGCACGGAAAGCTCCGTCGCGGGCCCTCTCACATTCAATCTTCACCTTTCTCTCGTCATCTGAAGTACGGGGGGCCCCGCCCTATGTCCAAGAAGCGCGTTCACGAAATCGCGAAAGAACTCAAAGAGAAGCACGGCATTGAGTTCGACAATAAGCAGGTCGTCACCGAGCTGGTCTCGCTCGGCTATGACGTAAAGAGCCACTCGTCCTCACTGGAAGACGATCAGGCCATCGCCGCCGTCCAGAAGATCGTCGACAAGCGCAAGCCGAAGGCTGCGCCTGCCCCGGTCGCGCCGCGCGGCTTCGTCGTGCGCCGCAAGGTCGGTGACGCGGTGGTCGCCACCGTCGCTGCCGCGCCCGTCGCCCGCGAGGCCGACGCTGTCGAGGCCGCTCCGGTCGACTTGCCCGCCGACACGCAGACCGCCGTCGCGCAGCCCGTCCCCGCGGTCAACATGCCGCCCGCCAGCGAGGCCCCTGTGGAAGCGCCCGTCGCCAAGCCCGTCGAAGCGCCGGTCGCGCCCGTCGCTGCGCCTGAAGTTCTCCCGGCGCCCGCCGCCGTGGTCTCCGCGCCGCCTGCGCCCGTCGCCCCGGTCGCTGCGCCCGTCGTGGCCGCCGCGCCTGTCGCCGTCCCGCCGGTCGCCGCTGCTGCGCCCCGCGTGCGTGCCTCCGCGCCGCGCCCGGGTGCGGTCAGCGTGACGCCCGCCGCGCCGCCGCCCGCCGCCGTGCCGCCCATGGTTCGTCCGGGCTCGGCCGCCATCGGCCCCCGTGCGTCGGCGCCCCGCGTCGGCGTCACCGTGCGCCCGCCGCTCGGCGCTGGTGCGACCGCGACCGGCCCTGCCACGGCGGCGCCGCCGCAGCCGGTGCGCACCGTGCCGACCGCGACGCAGGCCGTCGTCGTCAGCCGCCCGCTCATCCCCATCAAGCGCATCACCCCGACGCAGCCGTCGGCCAGCCGCTACCCGATGGCGCCCGGCAAGAAGGCCATCGGCACGGGCGTGCGCGAGTTCCGCGTGGTGCCCACCACCGCTCCGGGTCAGCGCGACGGCTTCGGCCCGCGCCGTGACGCCGATCGCCGTGGTCCTCCCGGCGTCGCAGGCCAGCGCCGCGAGAAGGAAAAAGAACAGAGCACCACGTCGGACATCAAGGAGCTCATCTTCGGCCGCTCGGCGATCCCGGTGCGCGGCAAGAAGCGCAAGCCGACCAAGAAGGGTCAGAAGACCCTCATCACGGTGATGGCCGAAGAGAAGAAGGTCATCAAGGTGCAGGAAGGCATCACGGTCAGCGAGCTGTCGCAGCGCATGGGCGTGAAGACCACCGACATCATCAAGAAGCTGATGCAGTCGGGCAAGATGGCGACGGCGACGCAGACCATCGACGTCGACACCGCCGGCATCCTCGCGTCGGACTACGGGTGGACGGTCAAGAAGGTCGGCTTCGAGGTCGAAGACTTCCTCCCGAAGATCGAGGACAAGCCCGAGGAGCTCATCTCGCGGCCGCCCGTGGTGACCGTCATGGGCCACGTCGACCACGGCAAGACGTCGCTGCTCGACGCCATTCGCCAGGCCAGCGTGGCCAGCGGCGAAGCGGGCGGCATCACCCAGCACGTCGGCGCCTACACGGTGAAGTCGAGCCAGGGTGACGTGACGTTCCTCGACACGCCCGGTCACGCGGCGTTCTCGGCCATGCGCGCGCGCGGCGCCAACATCACCGACGTGGTGGTGCTGGTGGTCGCCGGCGACGACGGCGTCATGCCGCAGACCAAGGAAGCCATTCAGCACGCGCAGAAGGCGGAAGTGCCGATCGTGGTGGCCATCAACAAGATGGACCTGCCGGCCGCAAACCCCGACCGCGTGAAGAAGGAGCTCGCGGACATCGGGCTGCTCGCCGAAGACTGGGGTGGCGAGACCATCATGGTGCCGGTGTCGGCCAAGACGCGTCAGGGCCTCGACCTGCTGCTCGAGAACATCGCGCTGCAGTCCGAGGTGCTCGACCTCAAGGCCAACCCCGATCGTCCGTCGACGGGCATCATCCTCGAGGCGCGCCTCGAGAAGGGCCGCGGCCCCATCGCCACCGTGCTCGTGCAGGAAGGCACGCTGCGCAAGGGTGACTCGCTGGTGTCGGGCACGCACTACGGCCGCGTGCGCATGATGCTGAACGACCGCGGCGAGCTCATCGACGAGGTCAAGCCCGGTTACTCGGCTGAGATCATCGGCTTGTCGGGCGTGCCCACCGCGGGCGACGTCGTCAACGCCGTGGCCGACGAGAAGGCCGCCAAGCAGATCGCCGATCACCGCATCTTGAAGGCGCGTCAGGCCGAAGCCGGCAAGACGGCCCGCGAGTCGCTCGACGACCTGCTCAACAAGCAGAAGGTGGCCGAGCAGAAGGAGCTCAAGATCGTGCTCAAGGCCGACGTCTCGGGCTCGCTCGAGGCCGTGGCCGACGCGATCCACAAGCTGTCGACCAAGAAGGTGAAGGTCACCATCGTGCAGAAGGGCGTCGGCATGATGACCGAGACCGACATCGGCACCGCCGAGGCCTTCGCCGCCGTCGTCATCGGCTTCAATTCCAAGCCTGAGTCGGGCGCTGAAGCGGCCGCCAAGCACAAGGAAGTGAAGTGGCAGACGTTCGGCATCATCTACGAGCTGCTCGACGGCGTGACGAAGATGATGGAGGACCTGCTGGACCCGATTCGCACCGAGAAGCGCATCGGCAAGGCCGAGGTCCGCAGCCTGTTCAACGTGCCGAAGCTGGGCACCATCGCGGGCTCGTCGGTCACCGACGGCGTCATCCGCCGCGGCGCGATCCTCAAGGTCATGCGCGGGACCAAGCTGGTCTTCACGGGCAAGCTGGCTTCGCTCAAGCGCTTCAAGGACGACGTCAAGGAAGTCACCGTCGGCTACGAGTGCGGTATCGGCATCGAGGGCTTCTCGGAGCTGGTGGCCGGCGACGTCATCGAGGCCTACGAGATCGAGGAGACGCGCCCGTCGCTCAACTGACGGGGCCCGCGTTTCCTTCGTCAGTGCAGAGAACGCGGTGGCGTCGATGAGGCGCCGCCGCTCGCGCGGGGTTTCCCATGTTCGTCTGCGTTGCCCGCATCACGCTCGACATCCCCGCCGCCGGGTCGCTGAAGGCCAAGCGGCAGGTGTTGCGCCGCGTCACCGATCGCGTGAAGGCGAAGTTCAACGTCGCCGTCGCTGAGGTCGAAGACAACGACGTGTGGAACCGCGCGGTCGTCGGCCTCTCGGTCGTCGGCAACGAGCGCAAGCACGTCAACGAGATGATGGAGAAGATCGTCCAGTTCATGGACGACATGTACCTGGCGCCGGTCAACACGAAGGAGCTGGAGACCGTGCCCTTCGCGGACCTCTTCACCGGCGCGCCCTCGCTGGGTGACGAGTTCGGGAACCTCACCATTCCGCGTGGCGAGCGGTCGCTGGCCGAAGCGGAAGGCCTGGGCGCCTGGGAAGACCGACACACGCGGCAGACGCCGCCCCCTTCGCCGTCAGCGCCGCGCGCCAAGGCGGCCGGCAAGCAGAAGAAAGAGCTCAACCTCGACGACGCCCGGGCAGTGGCGCGCAGCCTGCGGAATCGTCGAGAGTGGGAAAAGGAGTGACACGAAATGGCCTCAGTACGACCCGATCGCGTGGCGGCTGAAATTCAGGCGGCGGTGGCCGACCTGCTGACCCGCGGCGACATCCACGATCCGCGCGTGGGCTTCATCACCATCACCGGCGTGAAGGTCTCGCCCGACCTCTCGGTCGCGCAGGTCTATTACTCGATGATGGGCACCGACGAGCAGAAGGCCCAGACGCAGCAGGGCCTCGACGCCGCCAAGGGCTTCGTGCGCCGCGAGGTGACGAAGAAGGTGAAGCTGCGCATCTCGCCCGAGGTGTTCTTCACGTTCGACGGCTCGCTCGAAGAGGGCGACAAGATCGAGCGCCTGCTGAAGCAGGTGAAGGCGCAAGAAGGTCGCTGATGCACGGCGTGCTCGTCGTCGACAAGCCGAAGGGCATCACGTCATTCGACGTGGTGCGCGAGGTGCGACGCGCGCTCGGCGTGAAGAAGGTCGGTCACACCGGCACGTTGGACCCCATGGCCACTGGCGTCTTGCCGGTGTGCATCGGTGACGGCACCAAGGTGGCGCAGTTCATCACCGAGGCGACCAAGGCCTACGACGCGACGGTGAAATTGGGCGCCACCACCGACACGCTCGACGCCGAAGGCAAGACGCTCGCGACGCGCCCGGTGCCGCACCTGACGCGCGAGCTGCTGGAGGCGGCGCTCGAGCGGTTCCGCGGGCCCATTCAGCAGGTGCCGCCGATGTATTCGGCCATCAAGGTGGGCGGAAAGCGCCTCTACGAGCTGGCGCGCGCCGGCGAAGAGGTCGAGCGGCAGCCGCGCGCCGTCACCGTGTTCGAGCTCGTGTTGCGCGACTTCTCGGCCGACGAGGTGAAGCTCTCGGTGCGCTGCAGCAAGGGCTTCTTCGTGCGCACGCTGGCGGCAGACCTCGGCGAAGCGCTCGGCTGTGGCGCGCACCTCTGTGCGCTGCGGCGTACGCAGAGCGGGCCGTTCGTGCTGGCGCAGGCCATCCCGCTCAACGACGTGACGAAGACGTCACCGTTGGTGGGCCTCAACGACTCGCTCAAAGATCTGCCGTCGCTCCAGGTGACCGACGCCGAGGCCGCGCGCGTGCGCCACGGCGGCGTGGTGGAGGTCTCGCCGACGCTGACCGGGGTGCACCGCGTCATCGAGCCCGGCGGCGGGCTCCTCGCGGTGGCTGACGCAGTGCGCGGTCGCCTCGTGTACCGGCGCGTCTTGCTCTGAAGTTGCGGAACGCGGCAGGCGCGCGTGGCAAGCTGCCCGCCCCAAGGTGAACATCACGATCATCATTCCCCGCGCGCTGCAGGCCGCCTGCGAAGGCCGCGCGAAGATCGAGCTCGGCGTGCCGCCCACTTCCGACCTGGGTGAAATCTTGAGCACGCTCATGACGCTGTACCCGGGGCTCAAGGCCTTCGTGGCCAACGAGAAGCGACCGATGAAGCAGCACTTCGGCGTGGCACGTGCGGGCCAGAAGATCTTCCTCTTCACCAACACGGTTCAGTCAAAGAACTAAAGATTTCGGGTGTTTGTGCGCCTTGAACGGGTGGGGTGGCAGACGTAGGGTGCCGCTCCCAATGCCTGACGCACCCCAGAGCCAACGGCCGGCGTGGCTCGCCACCCTGGCCCTGCCGCGCAACCTCGCGTTGGGCAGCGTGCTGGTGGGCGTGTCGGTGGTGGCGGCGTTTCTGCTGTCGCCCGGCCTCTCGGGCCAGCGCGTGCCGGAGCTGACCGAAGAGGACCTCGGCCGCCCGTTTCACGCGTCGTCGTTGGCGGGCGTGAAGGCCAGCCGCGACTTCGAGGTGCCCGACGAGACGCAGACGCAGCGCCGCCGTGAAGACGCCCGCGCGCGCGTGCGGCCGGTGTTCGACTACGACTCGCAGATCGAATCGAAGGTGAAGCGCGGCGTGCGCGAGGCCTTCGACGGCATGCAGCAGCTCGCGGCGCCCTACGCGGGCCGCGTCGAGCCGACGAAGAAGGCCGGGGCCCCGCCGACGAAAGAAGAGCAGGAGCTGCTGACCGCGCTCCGCGACGCGCGGAAGACCTTCGAAGACACGGCGGTGCTGCCCGACGACGAAGACTTCGAGGTGCTGGCGCAGGGCCATTTTTCGCCAGAGCTCGAGCAGGCCACGATGACGCTCATCGAGCTGGCCTACCGCGGGAAGATCGTCGCCTCGCGTGACGAGCTCTCGCGCGTCGACAACAACGGCATCACGGTGCGCATCGTCGGCGGCACCACCGAGTACGAGATGGCCACCGCGACGCCGGCCATCTTCGATCTGCGCGAAGCGGGCGCGGAGCTGGATCGCTTCGCGTCGGTGCCCGGCAACCTGCTGCCCGACGCGCCCACGCCGGTGCGTCGCGCGGTGCTGCGGCTCGCCCGCAAGCAGCTGCGCGCCAACCTCACCGTCAACATCGCCGAGACCGAAGCGCGCCGGAAAGCCGCGTGGGAAGCGGTGAAGCCGGTCGTCATCGCCGTCAAGAAAGGCCAGCGCATCATCGGTGACGGCGAGCTGGTGTCGGAGCAGCACGTGCTCGTGACGCGCAGCCTGCGCGCGCAGACCAGCGAGCTCGATCTGCTGCAGCTCCAGCTGGGCGGCGCGGGCATCGTGGCGCTGCTCATCGCCGGCGCGTGGCTCTTCTTCTCGGCGGCGCTGCGGCAGTTCCGCCCGTCGCGCCGCGACGCGGCCTTCATGGGCATCCTCGCGGCGGTGCTGCTCGGCGGGCTCCACGTCTGGGTGTTGGTCGCCGACGCCGTCCACGATCGCTACCAGGGCATTCCCATCGAGGCGCTGCACTTCGCGTTCCCCGTGGCCGCGGGCGCGATGCTGGTGCGCTTCGTGTTGTCGGAATCGAGCGCGCTCTTCTTCGCCATCATCTTCTCGGCGCTGGCGGGCATCCTGCTGGGCAACTCGCTGGCGTTCTTCTTGTTCGCGCTCGTCTCGTCGATGGTGGCCGCCGACCGCATCGCGCGCGCGAAGGACCGCGCAGGCATCTTCCGCGCCGGCCTGTGGACGGGCGGCAGCTCATTCGGGCTCGTGGTCTTCAGCCAGCTGGCCGCCGCCAAGGGCCTCGGCGCGGAGACGTTGATCGCCGGCGTCTTCGCCTTCGTCGCCTCGGCGTTCGTCTTGCCCGCGTTGGTGCTCGCGCTGACGCCGTTGGCGGAAGGCGTGTTCGGCTACGCGTCAGACGTGAAGCTGCTGGAGCTGGCCAACCTGAACCACCCGGCGCTCAAGGAGCTCGTGCTGAACGCGCCGGGCACGTACCACCACAGCATCGTGATGGGCTCGCTGGTCGAGTCGGCGGCCGAGGCCATCGGCGCCAACCCGCTGCTCGCGCGGAGCTGCGCGTACTACCACGACATCGGAAAGGGCCGGAACCCGGCCTACTTCGGCGAGAACCAGAAGGCCGAGAACCCGCACGACACGATGGCGCCGTCGATGAGCGCGGT
The DNA here is from genome assembly GCA_964459885.1 of uncultured Archangium sp. GTDB lineage: Bacteria > Myxococcota > Myxococcia > Myxococcales > Myxococcaceae > Archangium_A. Next base: position 13,614 of record CAYWON010000098.1, on the reverse strand, counting down.
GATCATCAAGCGGCACGTGACCGAAGGCCTCGAGATGGCGCGCGAGTACAAGCTGCCGCAGCGCGTGGCCGACGCCATCCCCGAGCACCACGGCACGCGCTTGGTCGGCTACTTCTTCCACAAGGCCCAGAAGGAACTGGAAGCCCGCGAAGACGCCAAGCCCATCGACGAGTCGATGTTCCGCTACCCGGGCCCCAAGCCGCAGTCGCGCGAGACGGCGCTGGTGATGATCGCCGACGCCTGTGAAGCGGCGAGCCGCTCGATGCCCGAGCCGACGACCGACAAGCTGCGCGCGCTCGTGCAGAAGATGATCAACCTCATCTTCTCGGAAGGTCAGCTCGACGAGTGCGAGCTCACGCTCAAAGACCTGCACCTCATCGCCGAGTCGTTCACGCGGACGCTGGAAGGCATGTACCACGTGCGGCCGCAGTACCCGGCGGGCGCGGTCGGCGGCGGCAAGCCTCCGGAGCGCGAAGTGGTGAAGAGCCTCTCGGTCGTGAAGTGATGCTGACGGTCCTCTGCACGTCGCGCTCGGTCCACGCCGGGCGCCTCACCCGGTTGGCCCAGTCGTTCGCGAAGACGCTCAAGCTGGGGCCCTCGGAGCTCTCGCTGTCGCTGGTGCGCGACGCGCAGATCCGCGTGCTGAAGCGCGAGTACTTCGGCATCGACGCCGCCACCGACGTGCTCTCTTTCCCCGCTGGCGAGTTTCCAGGGCCCGGCCCGCGCCCGCTCGGCGACATCGTCATCTCGCTCGACACCGCGAAGCGCGCCGCGAAGGACTTTGAGTCCACGCTCGAGAACGAACTCGCGCTCTACCTCGCGCATGGCTTGCTGCACCTGCTGGGGCACGATCACCAGACGCGGCCCGACGCGCGCAAGATGGAGCGGCTGGAACGGAAGCTCCTGGGCCACGCCGGGATGCTGTCCCGAAGTGACGAGCTGTAGTCGCGACGACTACCCGCCGGGGGCACGGGCTGCTATGGGCCCCGACCGATGACAGCCCCCGCGACGACCCCCGAAGTGGCCAAGAGCAACAAGATGCCTGCGGGCATCCCGTTCATCATCAGCAACGAGTTCGCCGAGCGCTTCTGCTTCTACGGCATCAACTCGATCCTGACGGTGTTCATGGTGTCGCACATGCAGTTCACCGACGCCAAAGCGGCGTCGTGGCAGTCGCTCTTCAAGGCGGGCGCCTACTTCTTCCCGATGTTGGGCGCGATCATCTCCGACGTCTTCTGGGGCAAGTTCAAGACCATCATGGTCTTCAGCGCGGTGTACGCCACGGGCTGTGTGGCGCTCGCGTTGTTCGGCGACACCGAGCTGATGCTGATCTTCTCGCTGTTCCTCGTCGCGGTCGGCACCGGCGGCATCAAGCCCTGCGTGTCGACCAACGTCGGTGATCAGTTCGACGCCAAGAACGCGCACCTCATCGAGCGCGCGTTCTCGTTGTTCTACCTGGCCATCAACGCCGGCTCGTCGATCTCCATCTTCCTGTGCCCCATCATGCTGAAGGACCCGAACTGGGGCCCCAAGTGGGCGTTCGGTCTCCCGGCGATCCTCATGGTGCTGGCGACGGTCGTCTTCTTCCTGGGCCGCAACAAGTACACGCACGTTCCTCCGGCCGGGAAGAAGTGGCTCGAAGAGGTGAACAGCAAGCAGGGCCGTGAAGTCATCGCCAGCCTGCTGGGCATCTACGTGTTCGTCGCCATCTTCTGGATGCTGTGGGACCAGGGCAACGGCAACACGCTGACGCTCCAGGCGCAGTCGTCGCTGATGGACAAGGACCTGGGCTTCGGCCTCGTGCTGCTGCCCGCGCAGCTGCAGGTGGTCAACGGCCTCTTCATTCTCGGGCTGGTGCCGATCTTCACCTACGGCGTGTACCCGTTCGTCGCGAAGTTCACGAAGGTGACGCCGCTGCGCAAGATCGGCGCGGGCCTCTTCGTGATGGGCGCGTCGTTCTTCATCGTCGCGATGATCGAGAAGCGCATCATGGCTGGCGAGGTCGTCTCGGCGTGGTGGCAGATCTTCGCGTACCTCATCCTCACCGCTGGCGAAGTGCTGGTGTCCATCACCGCGCTCGAGTTCTCGTACAAGCAGGCGCCGCTCACGATGAAGAGCTTCATCATGGGCCTGTTCCTCTTCTCGACGACGCTGGGCAACCTCGGCATCGCGGCGGTCAACAGCGCCATGGTGCGGCCGCTGAAGGCCTCGAACATCGAGGTCGGCGCCGAGACGTGGGTGGCGCTGCCTGACGTCGCCGAGTTCCAGCGCGGCCAGAAGCTCGACGTCACCGGCGACAACGGCGTGTTCCTGCCCAACGACAAGGACGGCAAGCCGGTGAAGCTGAACGGCACGTTCCTCATCGCGGACATCGACGCGGCCGGCAAGCGCCTGCGCCTGATGGACGCCGTCAACCGCAAGCCGCTCGCCACCACCGGCAGCTTCGACGCCGCGAAGGCGGAGGTCTCGACGTACTGGCTCGTCGGCCCCAACTACTTCTACTTCTTCATCGGCGTGGTCTTCGTGGCCGGCCTCATCTTCATCGCCTACGCCATGCGCTACAAAGAGCGCGACTTCGTGCGCACCGACGGGGCCGCTTCGGCGTGACGTCGCTGCGCGCGCTCGCCGTCGACACCACGGAGCTGCGTCTGGCCTTCGAAGCCGAGACGCAGGATCTCCCGTGGTACCTCGACGTCGACACCGGCGACGTGTTGCTGGTGACGGCCGAGTACGAGCCGTCAGAGCACCGCGGCGTGACGGTCGCGCAGATTGAGAGTGAGACGGCGCGCTTCCTCCGCGTGCCGCCGTCGAACCCGCAGCACATCGTCGACGACATGCGTGCCTTCGCCGAGTCGGTGGGCGACACGCAGCTGACCGAGTCGTTGGCGCTGGCGCTCTCGGCGCCGCGGCCCGACAAGCGCTTCAAGACGGCGCTGTCGTGGCTGCCGGAAACGCAGCAGCAGTGGCACGCCTGGCGTCAGGCGCGCACCATGGACCGTGTGACGGCGTGGCTGGCGGGGCATGGGCTCCGGCCGGTCGCGCGCGCCGCCTGAAGAGCGTCAGGAGCCTGACGAAATGACGACCACCGCCGCGCCGAAGGCCCAGATGCCTCGGCAGATTCCCTTCATCATCGGCAACGAGGCCGCGGAGCGCTTCAGCTTCTACGGCATGCGCAACGTGCTGACCGACTTCCTGTCGGGGTACTTGCTGGTGTCGCTGGTCGCCGCCGAGCGCGGCCCCGCTGCGAAGGAGGTCTTCCACTCGTTCGCCATGGGCGTGTACTTCTTCCCGATGCTGGGCGGCTTCCTCGCCGACCGGCTGCTGGGCAAGTACCGCACGATCCTCTGGCTCTCGTTGGTCTACTGCGTGGGCCAGGTCACGCTGGCGCTCAGCACCACCAGCACCGTCGGCTTCTATTCAGGCCTGTGCCTCATCGCGCTCGGCAGCGGCGGCATCAAGCCCTGCGTGTCGGCCTTCGTCGGCGATCAGTTCGATCAGACCAACAAGCACCTCGCGAAGGTGGTCTTCGACGCGTTCTATTTCATCATCAACTTCGGCTCGTTCTTCGCGTCGCTGCTGATCCCCCCGCTGCTCAAGAGCGGCTACGCGCGCCTGACGTTCGCGGTGCCGGCCATCTTGATGGCGGTCAGCGTCGTCATCTTCTTTGCGGGCCGCGGCCGCTATGTGCACGTGGCGCCGGCGCTGTCTGACGACGAGCGGCCGCGCGAGCTGGGGCGCATCCTCGAGGTGGTGCTGGAGGCGTTGGTGGTGTTGATCGCGCCCGTCGGTGCGCACCTCGGCTACCTCCACGGCGGCACGGCGATCGTGCTCGAGCTCCTCGTCTATGCGCTGCTGATCGCGCGGCGCATGGGCAGCCCCGCGTCGCCTCCGGTGACGGCGAGCGACGCTGACTCGTTCTTGAACGTCTGCCGTACGGCGCTCTTCGGCCGCGGCGTGAACGTCGGCACGGTGCTCGTGGTGCTGGGCGCGGTGCTGACGCGGCTGACCTTCACGCTGTGGGACACGCTGCACGCGGTGCCGACCATCTGTCTGGCGCTCGTCGTCTTTCTGCTCTTCGCGGGCGTGGGCACGTACCTGAGCGCGGACGGTGCGCGCGGCAAGCACTCCGACGAAGCGGTCGACGGCGTGAAGGCGGTGCTTCGTGTGTTGGTGCTCTTCGCGCTGGTGACGCCGTTCTTCTCGCTGTTCGACCAGAAGGCGACCACCTGGGTGCTGCAGGGCAACGCGATGCAGCTGCCGGGCTGGGCGTGGTTCAAGACCGCGTCGCAGATGCAGGCGGCGAACCCGCTGCTGGTCATGTTGTTGATCCCGCTCAACAACCTGTTCATTTTTCCCGCGCTGCGTCGCGCTGGCATCGAGCCGTCGCCGCTGCGGCGCATGGGGCTGGGGCTGGCGTTCGCGGCGTCGTCCTTCGTCGCGGTGGCGGCGATGCAGCAGCTGATGGACCGCGGCGGCCAGCTCTCGGTGCTGTGGCAGCTCTTGCCGTACACGCTGCTGACGCTGGGTGAGGTGCTGGTGTCGGCGACGGGCCTCGAGTTCGCGTACAGCCAGGCGCCCGCGCGCTTGAAGGGCGTGCTGATGGCCTTCTGGAGCCTCGCGACGACCGTCGGCAACCTCTGGGTGCTGCTCGCCAACGCCAGCGTGAAGAGCGAAGGCGTCACCAACGCCATCAAGGCGCAGGGGTGGGGCGTCATCGCCACGCAGATGTACTTCTTCGCGGCGTTCGCCTTCGTGGCCGCCGGCGCGTTCGCGCTCTACGCGCGCCAGTACACGGTGGTCGATCACTACCGGAAATGACCCGGGCTGCGCTGCTGGCCGTCGCAGTCTCGCTCGTCGGCTGCGCCGCACGCCGCGCGCCCGTCACCACGCCGCTCATCGCTGACGATCACGCGCTCCCGTGGGTGCAGGTCGTCGTGGGCGATGTCACGACCCGCGCGCTGGTCGACACGGGCGCCTCAGATCACGTGATGTCGAGGCGGCTCTTCCGCCGTGCGCTCGGCCGAGAGCCGCGGGGAGTGCGCTTTCAGATCACCGGCTTCACCGGCGAGAAGAGCGAGGCGCTCGTCGTGCAGGGCGTCGCCGTGGGGCTCGGCGGCGTGACGCTCCCGCTCGATGACCTCGCCGTCAGCGACCGCATGGACGTCGACCTCGTCCTCTCCGCGCCTCGGCTCGCGGCGCGGACGCCCATCGAGCTCGATCTGCAGGACATGACGCTGCGGCTTGGCGTGCAGCTCGACCCCGCGTTTGGTGCGACGGGCGGTACCGCGTGCCGGCCCATTCGCGGAGACACCGATCTTCTCTGGACGGTGCTCGCGCAGGTCGACGGTACGTGGACGCCCTTCATCCTCGATTCCGGTGCGGAGTTCGTCTCGCTGTCGACGAGCGACCCTGCGGGGGCGCGGTTGGCGCTCCGTTCGACCGACGGCGGTCGCGTGGGCTCTGCGCTCGGCATCTGGCAGAGCCGCCACGCCGACGCCGTGGTGACGTTCGCGGAGGTCGACGCGTCGGTCGTCGTTCGTCTTGTGCCCGATGAAGATCGCGTGTGCGGCGCGGGTGTGCTCGGCATGTCGGTGCTGCGTCAGTGTCGCGTGCAGCTGGGCAAGCGCAGCGCGCGCGTGAGCTGTCGACGCCGGGCGCCCGCTGACGCCCGCACCGACGACGACAAGTGACCGGTCCTACTCGACGGTGATGCGCGTGCCGGTGACGAACGCCGCGCGCGTGGCGTTCCACTGCTGCGCGCCGCTGTCGGCGTTGGCGAAGCGGATGGCGAAGCGCGCGTCGGCCGAGGTGGTTGCATGCACGTCGGGCGCTGAGAGCTCGACGGTGTAGTCAGCCACGGTCTGCGGCGCGGTGACGTCGACGAAGAAGCGGCGCGACGTCGTGGCCTGTGAGTCGAGCGACGACAAGAGCGCGGTGCTGCTCCCCGAGACCGCGGTGTTGCCGTTACGCAGCGTCACCACCAGCGGTCGCGCGCTGAAGAGCCGCGCCCAGCCCACGTTGCGGAGGTCGACCTCGACGCGCACGGTGCCGCCACGCGCGACGCGGGCCACGTGGCGCACGCCGTCGAGCTGCAGCCGGTAGCCCATCTGCCGCGTGACCTCGTCGTAGCAACCGCCGTTCATCCACGCGGTGAAGAAGCCGTCGAAGTACTCCCGGTTCAAATACGCCAGGTGGTACTGCGCGCCCTCGGTGCGCACGTCGTTGCAGCTGGTACGCAGCGGCGTGTCGGCGTCGCACGTCTCGCCTCCGAAGGCGGCGTCGGCCGACAACGTCTGGATGTACGTGCGCTCGGCCTGCGAGCTGTACGTGCCGGTGTCGTTGGGGCCCGAGAGCCAGCAGTCGTTGTGCAGACCGCCGCGGGACTGGGCCGTGGCCTGCGGGTACCACTTGATGAGATCGCCTGGGTACCGGAACGCGATGGGAATGCCGGCGGGCACCGCGGTCAGCAGCGCGTCGCGCACGATGAGCCGGTTCGCGTCGGCCGTCGCCTGCGTCACGCCGGCGTTGGTCATGTAGCCGTAGGAGTTCGAGTTCTTCGAGCTGTGCCACTCGCCCCACGCGCCGATGAAGCCGGCCTGGAAGATGGCGATGGCGTCGGCGTTGGCGGTGAGGACGGGCGCGAGCTGCTGCAGGTGCGCGGAGATCTGCGCGGAGGTCGCGTCGTTGCCGCCGGCTGTGTAGTCGTAGGCGAAGCGCAGCACGGCCTTCATGCCGTGCATGCGGAGCGTGACGAGCCGCGCGGAGAGATCAGTCAGGAACTGCTGCGAGATTGCCGTGGTGCGGAACGCCTGCAGGTTCACCATCGCGTACACGATGCGGAAGCCTTCGGCGTACGCGTCGTCGACCGCGCCCACGTCGAGCGACGCGCCGAAGTCACCGCTCGCCCAGCGGTACCAGCCGCGCTCGGGGTTGGGGATGACGGCGGTGCTGGGGGCAAAGCTGGCGACGACGAGGCCTGCGTCGGTCGGTGCTCCGGCATCAGGACTACCTGCGTCAGACGTACCCGCGTCGGCGGGGCCAGCGTCGGGCGTGCCGGCATCTTCCTCGGTCCCTGCGTCGGGAACTCCGGCGTCTGGAACGCCCGCATCGGGGACGCCCGCATCGTCGGTGTCACCAGCGTCGCGTCTCGCACCCGCGTCGACCGAGACGCCGGAGTCCGTTGGATCGACGCCGCCATCAGGCAGCTCCATCACCACGCCAGAACACCCGACGAAGCCCAGCAGCCCCACGACGCAAAGTGCGCGCATGGGGCGGGACTCTACGGCGACCTCAGCGCGTGCGTGAGAAGTGCGCGAGGCCGCGCGTCTTGCCGCCGGACCAGTCGCCGGTGTTCATCGCGTCGAACAAGCGCTCGGCGTCGACCAACCACGGCCCGAAGCCGCCGTTCACATCGAGCACCAACACGAGATCTTCCGCTTCGAGGTAGCCGCCGATGGGCGAGTGGTGGCCGCCGCCGCTGCCGAACAACGGCGCGCGCGAGAAGTTGCTGATGTAGCGGTGTGACGGGTCGTTCGACTGACGGAGGTGCACGCGCAGCTCGTCGACGTCGCGCAGGCGCACGGCTTCCACGCCCCACGCGTCGGGCAGCAGCGTCGACGACTCGACGACGACGTCATCGAGGCTCATCGCGCGTACGCCGAAACGATCGAACGGGTTGGGCCCCGTCTTGACGCCGACGGTGCGCAGCACGTTGCAGACGCTGGTGGGGCCGCAGATCGACTTCCAGGTCTGCGACTGCAGCGGGTCGTACTTCTGCGCCACCGGCAGCGCCCACGCGGCGCGGAGCAGCGCGCGGTCCTGGTACGACGAAGCAGCGCGAATCGAGGTGAAGGGCAGGGCAGCGCGTCGCACGTCGCCACGGTAACGGCAGCGGCGGGGCCGCGCTGTGTACGAACGGGCAGGAAGTCAGGCCGGTGAAGACTGCCGGGCCGCGCTGCGCTCGAGAAACGCCGCGAACTCGGGCCAGTGGCTCCGGACCTCGGTGAGACCGGTTTCACCGAGCACGCCGACGACGTCGATGGGGCCCGTTTCGCGACCCGTCGTCTCGAGCGCCCATGCACGCAGCGCTTCGGCGAGCGCGCGGTCTCGGCCGCCGAGCGGGCGGATCTTCTCGAGGTCGAGCGCCGCGACCGCTTCGGCCCAAGCGGACTTCCTGAGCGCGTGGACGGCTGAGGTGAGCGAGGCGGTCGAGGACGCTTTGTCCGTGGCGACGACGGCGGTCGAGTCGCCGCGGAGCGCGTGGGCGAGCGCGCGCTGTTCTTCCAGGGACGCTTTCACGAGCGCGACGCCGGGCGATTGGCTCGCGCGATCAAACTGCGCCAACGCGTCGTCGAGCCGCCACACGTACATGGCTCCGACCCCGCGGTAGTAGTGCACGCCGGCGTGCTGGTCGTCTTTCAGCGTCCCAAGCACGGCCAGTCCCGCGCTCACGCGCCCCTCGCGAATGTCGAGGGCCGCGCGATTGATGGTCTTCACCACTCGCACCTGGCGCCACAACATCAGCCCGAAGACCACGAAGAACAGCGCCACGCCGCCGCCGACGAGCCAGCCGACGGGAAACTCCGGTTGTGGCGCCCCGGGCGGGCGCGAGAACACCGCGTAGAAGACGAAGAAGAGAACGGTGAACGCGACGACGAACACCACCCTGCGCCGAGTCAGCTTCATCCGTTGTCTCTCACCCCGCGACGCGCTTGCCGACGCGCTGCTTCCGCGCCTTCTCAAGCACGTGCTTCAGGTACTTCCCGGTGAAGCTGCCCTTCACGTCGGCCACGTCTTCCGGCGTGCCTTCGGCGAGCAGCTGCCCACCACCGGCGCCGCCTTCGGGCCCGAGGTCGATGACCCAGTCGGCCGACTTGATGACGTCGAGGTTGTGCTCGATCACCAGCACCGAGTTCCCCGCTTCCACCAGCCGGTTCAGCACCGTCAGCAGCTTGCGGATGTCCTCGAAGTGCAGGCCCGTGGTCGGCTCGTCGAGGATGTAGAGCGTGCGGCCCGTGGCCACGCGCGCCAGCTCGCGTGACAGCTTGATTCGCTGCGCTTCGCCGCCCGAGAGCGTCGTCGAGGGCTGCCCGAGCTTGATGTACGAGAGGCCGACGTCGATGAGCGTCTGCAGGTGTCGGCTGATGTCGCGGTGCACGCCGAAGTGCTCCATGGCTTCGCGCACCGACATGTCGAGGATCTCCGCGACGTTCTTGCCCTTGTAGCGAACGCGCAGCGTGGCGTCGTTGAAGCGCTTGCCGCCGCACACCTCGCACGGCACGTACACGTCCGCGAGGAAGTGCATCTCGACCTTCTTCACGCCGTCGCCTTCACACGCCTCGCAGCGGCCGCCCTTCACGTTGAACGAGAAGCGCCCCGGCGTGTACCCGTACGCGCGCGCTTCCGGCGTCTGCGCCAGCACCTCGCGGATCGCGTCGAACACCTTGGTGTACGTCGACGGGTTGCTGCGTGGCGTGCGGCCGATGGGGCGCTGATCGATGTCGATGACCTTGTCGAGGAACTCGAGTCCCGTGATGGCCTGGTGCCGGCCGGGGATGTCGCGCGTCTGGTAGATGTGCCGCGCCAGCGCCGGGTAGAGGATCTCGTTGATCAACGTCGACTTGCCCGCGCCCGACACGCCGGTGACCGCGACGAAGCACCCGAGCGGAATGTCGACCGACAGGTCGCGCAGGTTGTTCTCCTTCGCGCCCTTGATGCTGATCTTCTGCTTGCCGGGCTTGCGGCGCGTCTCGGGCACCGCGATCTCGAGCCGGCCCGACAAGTAGCCGCCGGTGACGCTCTTCTCGTCGGCCATGACGTCTTTCGGCGTGCCGGCCGAGATGATCTCTCCGCCCAGCTCGCCCGCGCCGGGGCCGAAATCGACGAGCCAGTCCGACTCTTCCATCGTCTCTTCGTCGTGCTCGACGACCAGCACGGTGTTGCCGAGGTCGCGCAGCTTCTTGAGCGTGGCGATGAGGCGGCCGTTGTCGCGCTGGTGCAGGCCGATCGACGGCTCATCGAGGATGTAGATGACGCCGGTCAGCTCGCTGCCCATCTGCGACGCGAGGCGAATGCGCTGACTCTCGCCGCCGCTCAACGTCGACGCCGCGCGGTCCAACGAGAGGTACGTCAGGCCCACGTCGGCGAGGAACGAGAGCCGCGAGCGGATCTCCTTGAGCAGCTCGGCGGCGATGGTCTGCTCGTTCTTCGTCAGCGGGAGCTCGGTCGTGAAGTCCAGCGCCTGGCGAATCGTGAGCCGCGAGAGGTCGACGATGCTCTTGCCGTGCACCTTCACCGCGCGCGACTCGGGCTTGAGCCGCTCCCCCGCGCACGTGGGGCAGGGCTTATCGCTCAAGAACTTCATGTAGTACTGCTTCATCGACTCCGAGGCCGTCGAGTTGAAGCTGCGCCACAGCTTGTTGACGAGGCCTTCCCACTCCATCTTCCAGCGGGCCTCGCCCCACTTCATCGTCAGCTCTTTGCCGGAGTTCCCGTAGAGCACGACGTCGGTCTGCTTCTTCGGCAGGTCTTTCCACGGCGTGTCGAGATCGACGCCGAACGCGCGCGAGAGCGTGTCGACGAGGTCCGCGGTCCAGCCTTCGCCGCGCGAAACGCCCGACGCCCAGACCTCGACGGCGCCATCGCGGATCGATCGCGTCTTGTCGGGGACGATGAGGTCCGGGTCCATCTCCGCGCGCGTGCCGAGGCCGCTGCAGTCGGTGCACATGCCCAGCGGGTTGTTGAACGAGAACGACGCCGGCGCGAGGTCGGGGAACGAGAGGCCGCAGTGGTGGCACGCGTTCAGCTCGCTCATCGTGCGGTCGGCTGCCTTCGCCGCGGTCTCGTCGGTGATGATGAGGACGCCTTTGCCCTCTTTGAGCGCCTGCTCGACAGAGTCCGTCAGGCGCGGGCGCAGGTCGGCCTTCAGCACCAGGCGGTCGATGACGATCTCGATGTCGTGCTTGGTCTTCTTCTCGAGGTCGAACTTCTCTTCGAGCCCACGCACCTTGCCGTCCACGCGCGCGCGGCTGAAGCCACGCTTCTGTGCGTCGACCAGCAGGTCTTTGTGCTCGCCTTTGCGCGCCACGACGATGGGCGCGAGCAGCTGGATCTTGCTGCCCATCGGCAGCTTCATGATCTCATCGACGATCTGCTGCGCCGACTGCTTGCCGACCTTGCGGCCGCAGTTGTGGCAGTGCTGCACGCCGATGTTCGCGTAGAGCACGCGCAGGTAGTCGTGCACTTCGGTGACGGTGCCGACGGTCGAGCGCGGGTTGTTCGACGCCGCTTTCTGCTCGATCGAGATGGTCGGCGAGAGCCCGCGAATGGTGTCGTACTTGGGCTTCTCCATCTGCCCGAGAAACTGGCGCGCGTAGGCCGAGAGCGACTCGACGTAGCGGCGCTGGCCTTCGGCGTAGAGCGTGTCGAACGCGAGCGAGCTCTTGCCGCTGCCCGAGACGCCGGTGAAGACCACCAGCTTCTTCTTGGGGATCTCGAGGGTGACGTTCTTGAGGTTGTGCTCGCGCGCTCCGCGCACCGTGAGGAAATCGGGCTCAGCCATGCGTGGCGACTTGGCGGGAACGGGCGTTCAGGTCAAGCGCACTTTCGGGCAGGGCTCGTCACCGCAAGCGGCTGTAACGGGTGCCACCGTCTTCGACCCGCCAGACGAACTCGGAGGTGTTCAGCGAGATGTCGTGCTTCGCGCTGAAGTCCTCTGCTGGAGCCCGCTGGTCTAGTACTCGCTCACCAAACTCATCCACTCGTCCGGTCCGGTCGTCGCATCGCCCCGAACTACACGTCGACGATCACCCGCGACCAGACACATTTCCCGGACGGTTACACCCAAACAGGCGCGGAGGGGCTCAGTCTCGCGTGATGAGCGCTGCGAAGAGAGGAGTGACTAACGGCAGGACACGTTCACCGCTTGACGATGAGGCATGCGAACGGCGTCGTTGCTGGAACAGGTCCGTCTCCATCTTCGAGATTCTGTCCAAGAGCCCGCTGGGGCGGCGCTCTCGCCGCGTCGTCGCAGATAGGATCGCGTGCAGGAGCCCCCGTTTCAACTCAAGGTTAAGTGGGATGCACTCCGTCTCTGTCACGAGATGGAACTCAAGGTGCGTGGCCCCAATCTCCCCATAACCGCGAGTCGATGAAAGCGGTTGGATGCCGAAGGCGAGAATGCCGAATTCCCGCGGTAGCGCACTCGTATCGAACAGGCGTTCAGCCTCTTCGTTCCAACCGAGAACGGCGGCACCAGTCGGAACTCGCGGTAAGCCTGCGTCGCGGAGAAGTTGCAGGACGACCTCTGAGTTCAGACCAACGGCCTGCGCGGTCCCGTGGTGCGCGCTTCGCACGGGCATTCCGTCAGTTTCCCCGATAGCCAGAAGCTCCTTGCCGAGTTTCACAACCGAGGCAGGCGTAGCATCTTCGACGATTTCCTTGCCCTCTGCTCGGAATCTAAGGGTCTCAAAGCCTTCAACCTCCTCGGCGGATCCCTCTCTACAAAGGAAGGCAATCACGTCGTCCCAGGTCGCGGCCCCCGGGTCCAGCGACTTCAGTTGACCTTGCTGAGTCTTGTACTTCTCATCGAATTCGCGCCAGCGCTGAAACCCCTCTGTCACGAGCCTCTGAACGGAGTCGGCGCTGTCTTCCGAGAGTGGGGCGAGAGGGCCAGCCGCCAGAATCTCCTGCAACTCTTCCGGGGGCACCAGCGACATCACTCGAGCGAACAGTTCCTCGAACCGGTCCGGAGGAACCATCGTCGATGCGATATCTCGCAGTTTCGAGTAGGCGATGCGGTATGTGTCGGTCTCTCTGCTACCGGCAACAACCAGCGTATCGACTAGAATCGTTCGTCGAGACCCGAATCGATGCACGCGACCCACGCGCTGCTCGAGTTCCATGGGGTTCCAAGGGACATCAAGGTGGACGAGTCGGCGGGCCACCTGAAGGTTCAAGCCTTCACCACCGGCGCGTGAAGAGACCAGGAAGCGTACAGTTGGGTCGTCTCGAAACCGTCGGATCTCCTCTTCCCTTTCGTCCTCAGACTGCGCGCCGATGATGAGAGACGGCCGACCGCCAAACGCTCTCTCAAGGTAGCCGGCCACCCGAGTAACCGTCTCGATGGGTTGCGCGAAAAGAACGAACTTTTCGTGTGCTGCGGGGTCGAGCACTTGTCTCTTGAGGGTGTCCCATTTGGCAGTGCCGGTCTGCTTTGCCAACTGCACTCCGGCCCGCAGCAACCTCGAGAGTTCGGGAAGGTTCGGCCGCCAGCGTCCATCTTCTTCCTCGAGGTCGTCGAGATCGTCGTGCTGAGCCTGTCTATCGATCTCCTTCTTCATTCGAGCCCACAACGATGAAAGTGGCTCGTCCAGCGCGCCGGCTCGATATGGCCTCAGCGCAGAAAGCGCTTCATTGACGCCGTCGCCTGAGAAGGCGAGTCCTCCGCGGATTCCCTGACGAACGAGGAAGCCAAGCCCTGCCTCAACGCTCGAAGTGGCCCACTGCAGCGCCAAGCCCGCCCTCCAGCCGGCCGCGCGTCCCGAATCCACGCTTCGCGGCTCAAAGAACGCATGAATGCTTGTCAGCCAACTACGGTACTCAGGAGTGAGACTA
>CAYWON010000097.1:0-26292 GCA_964459885.1 uncultured Archangium sp. | reverse complement strand
AGTGGCCTACGCCTCGGCGGAGGCTTCGTTGAACAGCGCGTCAGACGACGGCACTTCCTTGCGCGGGCGGCCGCGCTTCTTCGGGGCCTCGACCGGCGGCGTCGCGCCCGGCTCCACCACCGTCACCTTTCGCAGCCGCGGCAACGACACCGTGTTCACCTTGTCCGCCAGCGTCGCGTCGGCCTCCGCGAAGACCTTCAGGTACGACAGCAGCCGGTGCCCCTTCTTGAGCAACGCCTCGTGCTCGTCATCCAGCGCGCTGCGCACGGCGTCCCGCTGGGCCTCGATGTGCATGAGTTCGAGGTGTCGCTCCTTCACGCGCGCCACTGCGTCTTGCAGCGACGCCGCGTCGAGGTCGGGGAAGCGCACGTCGGGCAGCGACGAGAAGAGCTGCAGGAGGCGCTGGAGTTCCGGAGGCAGGAGATCGGTGTCGGAGTTCATGCACTGAACAATACCTGAACAACCGTTCAGCCGCGAGAAATCGACCGCGCCCGATGAACCTTTTCGCGGCCCCGTGCATGTCACGGCGCACCAATCGTGTCTCCCGAGCAACTCCAGCGCGCGCAACGCGGTGAAGCGGACGCCCGCGAGGCGTTCTTGCGCGAGGTGGGGCCCGCCGTGGCGTCGCTCGTGCGTCGACTGGGCGACCGCCGCGACGTGCAGGATCAGCTCCACGACGTGTTCATGCACCTGCTCGACGTGTTGCCGCGCTTCGACCCGCGCGGGCCGGCGCAGCTCTCGACGTGGGTCTTCACCGTCGCGCACCGGTGGTTGCTCATGCAGCGCCGCAAGCCGGCCCCGACGCTGGTGCCGCTTGAGGGCGGGCTCTCGAAGCCGTCCGCGAGCGCCGACGCGGCCGACTACGTCGCGGGGCGCGAACTGCAAGCGCTGCTCGAAGCCGAGCTGACGCGCCTGCCCGACGAGCAGCGGCGCGCCTTCGTGCTGACGCAGCTCCATCACCAGCCGCTCGAAGAGGTCGCGCAGGCAGAAGGCGTCCCGCTCGGCACCATCAAGTCGCGCCTGCACCGCGCGCGCGCCCAGCTCGTGGCGCGCCTGGGGCCGGCGCTCGATCGCACTCCCGCACAGCCCGGAGGTGGCCGTGTCGCGTCCTGAAGAACTCGAACAACTCTCACGACTGCTCGCGGGCGAGCTGCCCGACGACGAGGCCGCCGCGCTGCACGCGGCCATCGAGAGAGACCCGGGCTTGCAGCAGGCGTGGGCGCGACTCATCGCGCTCGACGCGTTGGTACACGAGCTGCCCGTCACCGACGCGCAACACGTCGCCGCTGCTGCCGCGCGCGCCGCCCGACCTCCGCGTCGCAGCCCCGCGCGCTGGCTGGCGCTCGCAGCAGGCCTCGTGCTCGCGCTCGGCGCCGGGCTCTGGTGGTGGAACGGGCGCGTCGACACCGAGGTGCTGCGCGAACGACACGCTGTCGCCGCGACGTCAGTGCAGACGCTCAACGGCACCGAGTTGCTCGACGACGGCGACGCGAAGTATCGGCTCATCAACGGCACGGTGCTCATCGACGGCGTCGCCACCGTGCGCGTCGGCGACGAACAGTTCGCCATCGACGGCCGCGCGCTCGTCACCACGGAACCTTCTGCGGCGCTCTCGCATGTCACCGACCTCGTCACTCCAACCAACGAGGTCACACTGATGATTCAAGACAGCAAGAAGTCGTGGGCCACCGCCGTCATCGCGGTGATGGTCTTCTCAGGCTCGGTGCAGGCGGCCGACAAGATTCCGGCCGGGCGCAGCTACGCGGTGCCAGCCAGGACGAAGGCGTCACCGCCACCCGAAGTGCTGACCGCTCGGCCGTTGCCCGGCGTGCAGCCGCCGGCGCCACGCGACGTCGTCAACGTCGCAGGCATGAACAAGGCGGTGCTCGCCCAGGGCAGCGCCATCTCGGCCTGCTACGAGCGCGCGCTCAAGACAGAGCCGACGCTGGCCGGCGACGTCACGCTCTTGCTCGACCTCGACCGCGACGGGCGGCTGCTCGAGTCGACGGTCTCTCCGAAGTCGACGCTGCAGCACCTCGGCGTCACGCAGTGCGTGCTGGCCGCAATGCAGCAGGTGAAGTTCCCGCCCGTCAAAGACGTGGCCAGCGCGCAGTTCTCGTACACGTTGGGCTTCTCGCGGCGCGGCGACAACGGCAGCGAGCTCAAACTGCCCGCCGACGGTGACTGCGAGTCGTGCACCTACGTGAACGATCGCAGCGAGCGCGTCACGGTCGAGGCCGGCACGTCGCCGTCGACGGGCCCTGCCGACGCGAAGGTGACGGTGGTGCTCTTCAGCGAGGCCGAGTGCAGCTACTGCATCAAGGCGCACGAGGTGCTGCGCGGGCTGATGAAGCAGTACGAGGGCCGCGTGCGCTTCGTCTACAAGCACCACCCGCTGCCGGTGCACGCCAGCGCGAGGCCCGCCGCCATCGCGCTGCAGGCCGCCGCCGCGCAGGGCCGCTTCTGGGACATGCTCGACGTGACGTACCAGGCGCCCGTGTCACCTGAGACCGGGCTCTACGACGCGCAGGCGCGCTCGCTGGGGCTCGATCTGCAGCGCTACCGCCGCGACGTCGAAGCGCCCGCCACCGCCGCCGCCGTCGACGCCGACGCCGCGCTCGCCAAGCAGCTGGGCGTCAAAGGTGTGCCCGCGTGGTTCATCAACGGCAAGGAGATCGTCGGCCACCGCCCGCTCGACGTGATGAAGGAAGCCATCGACGCCGAGCTGAAGAAGTAGGCCGCGACACCCGCAAACGAAAAGGGCGGCCGGGCTCGACGAGTCCGGACCGCCCTTCTGCTTTCAGCGCGAGTGGCTCAGGCCTTCAGCGTCGCGGCGACTTCCGCGGCGAGGTCGGTCTTCACCTTCTCGATGCCTTCGCCCACTTCGAGGCGGGCCACGCGGCCGACGGTCAGCGTCGCGCCGAGCTTCTTGCCGGCTTCGGCGACGAGGTCCTTCACCTTCTTGCTGTCGTCCTTCACCCACAGCTGATCAACGAGGCAGTTGTTCTCGTAGAACTTCTCGAGCTTGCCGCCGATGATCTTGTCCCACATGTTCTCGGGCTTGGTGATCTGCTCGCGCTTGACGATCTGCTCGACCGGCACCTTCTCGAGCTTGCCGGAGATCTCGACCATCAGCTTCTCGGCGTCTTCCGTGCGGAGGATGCCGGTGCGGGCCGGGCCGTCCTTGATGGTGAAGCGCCAGGTGTTCTGGAGCTCGTCCTTGTAGAGGCGCTTCTCCTGCTCGATGGTCTCCGCGGGGACCTGATCACGCGTCACCCACTGCGGCTTCATCGCGGTCAGCTGCATCGCCAGCTCGGACGCCAGGGCCTTCGCGTCAGCGCTGTTGCTGCCGAGGATCTCGACCAGCGCGCCGATCTTCTCGTTCGAGTGCAGGTAGCTGCCGATGGCGCCAGCGCCCTCGACCTGGAGGCGCGCGAAGCGGCGCACCGTGAGCTTCTCGCCGATGGTGGCGATCTTCTCGGTGACGATCTCGGCGACCGACTTGCTGCCCTCGAACATCTGGCCCAGCAGCGCCTCGAGGTTGGCCGGGTTGTGCTGACCGACGTGCTTCACGAGGCCCGCGGTGAGCTTCACGAACTCGGCGTTCTTCGCCACGAAGTCGGTCTCGGCGTTCACCTCGACCAGCACGCCCAGCTGCGCGTCGTCAGCCAGCGCGAGGCCGATGAGGCCTTCGGCGGCGACGCGGTCGCCCTTCTTCTCGGCCTTGGCGGCGCCCTTCTTGCGGAGGATCTCTTCGGCCTTCGCGAAGTCACCGGCCGCGTCCGTCAGGGCCTTCTTGCAGTCCATCATGCCCGCGCCCGTCTTCTCGCGGAGTTCCTTCACCATCGCAGCGCTGATCTCAGCCATTGTCGTGCTCCTTCAGAAAAACTCGTTGGTCGAAACACACGAAGCGCCGACTCGCTCAAGAAGCACGAGTCGACGCTCCGTGGAAAAACAGGAAAGTCGATTCTTGCTTACTCGGCCTTCGCCTCGGCGGCGGGCGCGGCAGGCGCGGCTTCGGTCGCGACAGGCGCGGCCTCGGGCTCGGCAGGCGCCGCGTTGCCGCGGTGCTCGACGACGGGGCCACGGCCATCACGGCGCGGGGCGCGGCGGCGCGTGTCGTCACCACCACGGCCACCCTCGCTGCGACGGCGCTCTTCCTGCGCGTCACGGTCGGCGGCGCCCGAGGCGCGGTAACGAGCGGCACCTTCGATGGCCGCGTCGGCGATCTTGCCCGTGAAGAGCTTGATCGAGCGGATCGCGTCGTCGTTGCCGGGGATCACGTAGTCGATGCCTTCGGGATCGCAGTTCGTGTCGACCAGGCCGATGACCGGAATGCCAAGGCGGTTCGCCTCGTGCACAGCCAGCTGCTCCTTCTTGGGGTCGATGACGAACACGGCGCCCGGCAGGCGGTTCGTGTTCTTGATGCCGCCGAGGTTCTTCTCGAGCTTCTCGCGCTCGCGCTCGAGACCGGCGACTTCCTTCTTGGGCAGGCGGGCGTAGGTCCCGTCTTCGGCCATCGTCTCGATGCTCTTGAGGCGGTCGATGCCCTGCTTGATGGTCTTGAAGTTGGTCAGCGTGCCGCCGAGCCAACGGTTGGTCACGTGGAACTGACCCGAGCGCGACGCCTCTTCACGCACCACGTCCTGGGCCTGCTTCTTGGTGCCGACGAAGAGCACCGTGCCACCGCGCGCGGTGACGTCCGACACGAAGCGCAGCG
The DNA here is from genome assembly GCA_964459885.1 of uncultured Archangium sp. GTDB lineage: Bacteria > Myxococcota > Myxococcia > Myxococcales > Myxococcaceae > Archangium_A. The sequence continues at coordinate 21,572 of CAYWON010000097.1, read as the reverse complement.
CAGCGCGCGCCAGCACGACGGTCTTCTGGAGATCGATGATGTAGATGCCGTTGCGGGCGCCAAAGATGTACGGCTTCATCTTCGGGTTCCAGCGCTTGGTCTGGTGACCGAAGTGCACGCCGGCTTCCAGCATCTGGCGCATCGTGATGCCGCCAGCGGGGGCCGCCATCTGCTGCTGCTGCTCGTTCTGCTCGCTCATGGTTCTGCTCTTCCTTGTGTGGCTTTGGTTTCGCCGCCACGTCCCAGTTACGTGAAACCTCCGGCATCGACCTTCGACCCCATGTCGAAGGCACCGTGGCCGGCTGGGCACGTGTGAGTATTTTTGCTGCCGTCCCTTCGTGCGCCCCAGAGTGGCGACGCGCGATGAACGCCGGGGCGTGTAACAGCACCCTCGCGGCGATCGCAAGCTTCTGGATCAACCGATTTCAGTGCGACAACCCACTGAAATCACTGCCTCTCAGCGCTCAAAGACGAGCGGCAAGGTGACCTGACTGGGCGCTTTGGTCTTCGGGAAGGTCTGGCGCTTGAGGGCGGCCAGCACGGCGCGCACGAAGGGCTTGAGCGGCGCCGGCGAACGCAGCGTATCGGCCAGCACGCGGGCGCCCTCGACCGCGCCGTTCTTCACGGTGAAACCGAGCGACAGCAGGCCCGCGATCTCCAGGCCGTCTTCGAGCAGCGGCCCGATGGCGCCGGTCACCTCGTCGATGGCGTTCTGCAGCGCTGAAGTCGACAGCGGCCCTTCAATGAACGGCCGCGGCTGTACGAACCAGCCGTGGATCACGAGGCGCCCCTCGGTGGGGTCCATGCTGCCTTCGACGCGGCGCACCCCGTGGGGAATGCGCGGGTCGAAGGTGACGAGGCGGTTGAACTTCGCGGGGATCTCTTCGAGCACCTCGGGCTCTTCGACGCCGCGCGTGCTGACGAAGCCCGACCAGAAATCGAGCACGTCGTCGGTGAGCAAGAGCGTCTCGCCGCCGCGGAACGTGCGGCGCTGCCACGGCGTGAGCGAGAACACGAAGGCCAGCGGGCCGTGCGGCAGATCGCCGTGCAGGCGTTGCTCGCAGCCGTTGACGTAGCAGCTGAGCCAGGGCGGCGAGACGTCGTGACAGCCGAGCGTGCGGCGGCCCCACCAGACGAGGCGCTGGTGGAACGCGTCGTACAGCTTCTTCGGGAAGTACTCCCACGCGGGCGTGCGCAGCGCCGTGTACTGGCCGGGCACGTTCCACAGGTCCCACACGAAGCGATCGCCCGTCGCGCGCCGTGGATCGCCGAAGCGCGCTTCGAAGTGCTGCCGCAACGCCTTCGCTTCAGGCGCGAAGGCGTCCACCACCAGAGATCTCATGGGGCGACGGCGTAGCTCAGTTGCAGGTCAACGCGCTGCTGTACGACGCGGCGCTGGTGGCCGTCGACGAGTAGTAGATGCGCGCCCACGGGTACCACGGCGCGATGGCGGCCTTGTTGCCAGCGCTGCAGGCCGTGTCGCCGGGGCTGCACGCCGCGGGGATCTCCACGCCCGTGCCCGAAGGCGTCGCCACGCCCGTGAGGCTGTAGTTCCGCGTCATCAGCTGCGTCGGGTACGTCGGCTCGCTCTCGAAGACGCGCAAGGCGCTGACCTGAAAACCGTCGGCCTTGGCGCTCACCCGCGGCCGCGAGATGGCGGTGGCGCCGGTGGCGTCGGAGCCCGACCACACGCGGTAGAAGGTCGTCGCGTTGTTGCTGCGCCAGTAATACGCGCCGGAGCTCGACGCGAACTGCACGCCGAAGGTCAACACCCAGGCGTCGACGTTGCTGGCGTCCTTGAAGAAGCCGACCGACGGCTCGACGGCTGCCGTCGAGTTCGTCACGGGCGTGAACGTGGTCTCGCCCGACTTGCCGGTGCCGTCGTCGTTCATGGTGAAGAAGCGCAGCGCGTTGGCGCCCGCGCGGTACGAGACGCCGATGGTGCGCAGCGCGGTGGAGGACTGACACGACTGCGTCGCCGCCCAGTCGACGACGTTGGAGTCGGCGCCGATGCCGGGGACGACCGCCGTGTTCGCGACGAGGGTTGTCGAGGTCAGCGCCGCCGAGCCCGACGTGCAGCCCGCCTGTTGAATGCTCCAGGTGGTGCCGTCCCAACACGCTTCGATCTTCGCGGCCTTGATGCCGGTGCCGTTCTCACGCCAGATGAGCGTGGCCTTGCGACCGTTCCCGCGCACCATGCGCAGTGAGTCGAGCGTGGTGGTCTCGCTGATCTTGAACTGAATCCACTTCTGGGCGCGCCGCACCCCGGCAGTGTCGAGGTAGTAGAGGTCGATCTCGGCGTTGTTCGACGCATAGACGCCCGCGACGAGCCAGCCATCGCCCGCCTGCGCAATGTCGGCCTCGGTGTAGCCGAGTGAGATCGCCGAACTCGTCGTACCGTTGAGCGTGCCGTTGCTGTTGAGCCGCTGGAAGGTGATGCCCGACACACCGCCAGCCATGATCATCGCGCCGCCCGCGAGCGCGTCGGTGCCGCTGCCCACCGCACCGCCCTGGCAGCTGCCGCTCGAGTAGTAGTACGGCTGCACCTCGATATCGGAATAGCCGACGGAGTTCACGGTGGCCGTCGACGAGAGCACCGGCTCATCGGTCACGCCGTCGCAGTCATTGTCGAGGCCGTCGCACGCCGCGGCCGTCGGGCTGCCTGCGGTGGCGTTGCACATCACGCCGGTCTGGGCCGCGTTGCACACGTTGGTGCCCGAGCGCGCGCAGACGCCGACGCCTGCGGTGCACGTCGCGCCGAGGCCCGCGAAGCCGTTGTCGACGACGCCGTTGCAGTCGTTGTCGGCGCTGTCGCAGACCTCCGCGGTCGGGAAGTTCGTCTGCGTGCAGACCAGCGCGCCCGAGGTGCAGGTCGAGGTGCCATTGGCGCACGCCCCCTGCTGGTTGGGCACGGTGCACGCCGCGCCGCCGCCCGGGTTGCCTTCGTCCACGGAGTTGTCGCAGTCGTCGTCTTGCCCGTTGCACGTCTCGGCGATGGGGCCGTTGGTGCGCACGCACACCTGCGCGGCGCTCTGGCACTGCGTGGTGCCCGCGGCGCAGCGACCCGCCTGACCCGTGCTGCACGCGGCCGCGGCGATGTTGTCGGTGGTGCCGTCGCAGTTGTTGTCGACCGCGTCACAGACCTCGGTGACAGGGAAAACGGTCTGCGTACACGTCACCGCGCCGGCGTTGCACTGCATGACGCCCGACGCGCACGGGCCCTGGCGGCTCGACAGCGTGCACGACGCGCCGCCGCCCGGGTTGCCTTCGTCGACGTTGCCGTTGCAGTTGTCGTCGACGTTGTTGCAGGTCTCGGTGGCGCCCGGCTTGATGGCCGCGCTGCCGTCGTTGCAGTCGCTGTTGTTGGTGACGCGGTTGGCGACCGGGCTGCACTGGAAAATGGGCGTGCCGTTCGCGGCGCCGAAGCCGTCGTTGTCGGCGTCGGGGTACCAATTCACCGACGCGGTGCCCTCGTCGACGGTGCCGTTGCAGTTGTCGTCGATGGAGTTGCAGACCTCCGTCGCGCCCGGGCGGATGCCCGCGTTGTTGTCGTTGCAGTCGGTGCGGTTGGTGACGTGGCCGCTGACCGGGCCGCACGAGGCCACCGCGGTGGCCGTCGTCGCGCCGTAGCCGTCGCCGTCGTTGTCCCGGTAGTAGTTGGTCGTCGGCAGCCCTTCGTCGATGCCGCCCGCGCAGTTGTCGTCGACGCCGTTGCAGACCTCGGTGGCGCCCGGCTTGATGGCCGCGTTGGCGTCGTTGCAGTCCGTGTGGTTCGTCACCCGGCCCGCGATGGGCGAGCACGCGCTCTGAGGGCTCGCCGAGGCCGCGCCGAAGCCGTCGCCGTCACCATCGGGGTAGTAGTTGGTGAACGTGAGCCCGTCGTCGGCGCCGCCCACGCAGTTGTCGTCGACGCCGTTGCAGATCTCCGTAGCGCCGGGCTTCACCATCGGGTTGCTGTCGTTGCAGTCCGTGTTGTTCGTCACCTTGCCGGCGACCGGCGCGCAGGCCGACTGCGCCATCGCGGAGGTGGCGCCGAAGCCATCGCCATCGGCGTCGGTGAAGTACTGCGAGAACGTCAGCCCGTTGTCGACGCCGCCCGCGCAGTCGTCGTCGACGCCGTTGCAGATCTCCGTGGCGCCGGGCTTCACCATCGGGTTGGCGTCGTTGCAGTCGGTGTTGTTGGTGACGCGGCCAGCGACCGGCATGCAGGCCGACTGCGCCATCGCGCCCACCGCGCCGAAGCCATCGCCGTCGGCGTCGACGTAGTACGAGGCAAACGTGAGGCCTTCGTCGATCTGGTTGTCGCAGTCGTCGTCGACGCCGTTGCAGACCTCGGGGGCCATCGGCTTGATGGAAGCGCTCGCGTCGTTGCAGTCGCTGTTGTTGATGACCTTGCCAGCGACCGGCGCGCACGCGCTCTCGGCCGTGGCGGTGGAGTCACCGAAGCCGTCGCCGTCGACGTCGGGGTAGTAGCTCGCGTAGGTGATGCCGTTGTCGAGCTGCCCGTCGCAGTTGTCGTCGACGCGGTTGCACAGCTCGGTGGCGCCGGGCTTCACGGTGGGGTTCGCGTCGTCACAGTCAGACGGGTTGGTGACGCGACCCATCACGGCGGTCTGGCACGAGTTCACCGGCGTCGAGCCGGCCGCGCCGAAGCCGTCACCATCGACGTCGACGTAGAAGTCCTGGAACGGGAGCCCGTTGTCGTTGGTGCCGTCGCAGTCTTCGTCGATGTCGTTGCAGATCTCCGCGGCGCCGGGGCGGATGGCGGGGTTGGTGTCGTCGCAGTCGCCCATCTGCGTGACGCTGCCCATCGGAGGCGCCTTGCAGCCTTCGCCGGTCTTCGTCGAGCCGACGCCGTCGCCGTCTTCGTCGCGGTAGTAGCTGACGATGGGCAGGCCTTCGTCGATCTGCCCGTTGCAGTTGTCGTCGACGCCGTTGCAGAGCTCGAGCGCGCCCGGGTACGCGTTGGCTTCGTTGTCGTTGCAGTCGACGTACTGCTGCGACTGGCAGTCGCCGGTGCCCGCGAAGCCGTCGCCGTCGTTGTCGAGGCACGTGGACCGCGGCAGCACGGTGCCCGCGTCATTGCTGGGCATGAGCGGCGGCTCTTCACGGCCACAGGCGACGAGACAGACGCTGAGCGCGACGACAGCGAGACTGCGGATCATGCGTAGGAGCTCCCCGGAAAACCGCGGGGCTCCTGTACCTGATGGGTGAAGGTGTAGGCAAACCGCGGCCGACGTGGGAATGCGCTACACGTGACACCCGTGGCGCCACGCGTGCTCTTCATCGAGAACCACGACTCGTTCTCGTGGAACGTCATCGACGCGCTGCCCTTCGCGCGCGAGGAAATCCGAGTGGTTTCGGCGGCTGAGGCACGAGCCGAGTTGGCCACGCTGGAAAGTTCCACCCTCGTGGTCATGGGACCGGGCCCGACCGATCCGTCACGCGCGGGGCTCATCGACCTCGTGCGCGAGATCGCGCGCCGCGGGCTGCGGTTTCTCGGCGTGTGCCTGGGCCATCAAGCGCTGGGGTTGGCGTTCGGCGCGACGCTGGTGCGATCCACCCCGGCGCACGGAAAACGCGCGACGGCGCACTTCACTGATGGCTCCGCGCTCGAGGTGATGCGCTACCACTCGCTGTCGCTGGTGGACGTCGTCTCGCCGTTGAAGGTGACGGCGCGGTTGCACGACGGCACGGTGATGGCGGTGGCGCACGAGACGCTGCCGATGTGGGGCGTGCAGTTCCACCCCGACTCGTTCGGCACGCCGGAAGGACGCACGTTCCTCGCTGCGCTGCTCAACGAAGTCCCCCTCTCCCGCGAAGTCGGAGAGGGTCGGGGTGAGGGCCCACCGAGGAAGGAGACGAAGCGTCGAGACATTGCGCTGTCTTCTCTTCGCGACGAATTCGCGCTGCTCTCACCGGGCTACTCGGGAACGAACGCGTGGACGCTGGTCGACCTCGCTTCACCCGGTGACGTCGGCGTCTGGTTCGCGCGTGCAGAAGGTCGCGCCGACCGCGTGTCGGGCACGGCGCAGCCGGTGACGCTGAGCTTCGACGTCGCCCCCGCCACGCCCGCCGTCACGCTCGACGACGCGGCGTTTCTCGACGGCGTCAGCACCATTCGCGAGCGCATCGCGGCCGGCGACGTGTACCAGGTGAACCTGACGACGCGCGCTGCGCTCAGCGACGTCGACGGCGCGTCGTTGCTCGCGAAGTTCTGCGCGCACGGCGTGCCGCGCTTCGCGGCGTGGGTGAAATCGTCTCGCTGGGGCGAGTTCGTCTCAGCGAGCCCGGAGCTGTTGGTCGAAACGAACGCGCGCTGGGTCCACGTCGAGCCGATGAAGGGCACGGCGTCGAGCGCCGACGTGCTGCTGTCGAGCGAGAAAGACCGCGCAGAGCTGGCGATGATCACCGATCTCCTCCGCGATGATCTGCACCAACTCTGCGAGCCGCGGTCGGTGCAGGTCACCAACGAGCGACGACTCATCACCCTGCCCTACGCGGTGCAGTCGGTCGCCGACGTCGAAGGCACGCTCCGAAACAACGTCACGCTCAATGAAGTGCTGCGCGTCGTTCACCCGGGCGGCTCGGTCACGGGCGCACCGCGCGACGCGGCGCTCGCGCTCATCGCGGCGCTCGAACCGACGCCGCGCGGCGCCTACTGCGGAACGCTGGGCCTCGACGTCGACGACGTCGCGCGCTTCGCACTGCTCATTCGCACGGCCGAGCGCAGCGGCACCGGTTGGCAGTACGGCGTGGGCGGTGGAATCACGTGGGACTCCACGCCTGAAGCCGAGCTCGAAGAGGTGCGGCTCAAGCTGGGCGCGCTCACGCGTTGAGAGAGACGACCAACGCGCCGAGCTGGTCCACCGCTTCGCGCGGCCCGTGCTCCATGCCCGAGCTGAGGGTCACAGCGCGCGTGTGGTGCGGCCGCGCCCAGAGAGGGCCTCACGCAGCCGTCACGCGCGCGCCAGACTGCGCGCGGCCAACGTGTTCGGCGCGAACGCTGCGAGGAGGGACGCGAGCAACACGGCCAGCCTCGTCTCATCGTCGACACGATCGACTTCAAGCAGCGCTTTGCGCGCGGTCGTCAGCTCGACCTCGAACGACTCGGCGACGTCGGCGAACAACTTTCGACGCTCCGGTGAGCGGGGCTCCGGGTGTTCTCTGTTCAACGTCTCGAACTCAGCGTGAAACTGGGCCTCGAGCTTCGCGACGTCGATGAGGCGAGCGAACGCGGCGACCGCTCCCTCGCGCTGCGCGAAGCGGAACACGCACGAGTCGTTGATGACGATGGACGCCAGGAGGTCATCGATGTCGAGCCCCTCGAGCCACCAAAACGGTCCACCAGGAGAGGATGCACCTCCTTGAGCACCAGCGTTCGCTCGTAGATCCCACCGTAGCGAAAGAGTTCCATGCACAGTGAAGTCGCCGCTTCGAACTGACCGAGTTCGCAGAGGCGCTTGGCCTCGAGAATCCTCACCGGCTCCAGCATCGGGGGTACTCCCACGCGTGCTACTTCGAGCACTCCCTGACCAGCGTCGGCGACCCGTCCGAGTCGGAGATCGCCACCTCTCCGCCGTCCATGCGGACAGACGCGTTGAAGTGTGGGTCCGACTTGCTCCCCGTCAGCGTCACCTTCACCGCGGCGCCGGTCGGCAAGTCGACCTCATCGAGTTCTCCCATCGACGCGGTGTACCGCCCGTTCTCGGCGAAGAACGTCTTCTCGGCGAAGAAGACTGCACGCGCGGCGCGACGGAGTGACTCGCCGCATGGCAGCGCCCCGTAGGGCGGGTGCCTGGTCCACCCGTTCTGGCTCTTCTCGAAGATCATCTTCCGATCGAAGGCGACCTCTTCGAAGGGTCTGCGGTCCACCTTCGGGCCCGAAGCTACGACGTACGTGTCTGCACTGGAAATAAGGAACAGCGCGCAACGCTGGCCCCGGGCGTCGAAGAAGCTCACCAGTACATGATCAGCGCCCTTGTCGATGAACGCACGCATCGCGCCCCGGAAGGTGGTCGTGCCTGGCGGCGCGCGCTGCTCCGCGAGGAGCTCGGGTAGAAGTTCGTCGCGACCTCCGACGTACGCCTTGAGTTCTTCCGGCGTCGCGAGGTGCAGGTGTCGGTCGCCTTCGGAGCGCAGCCAGTCAGGCAATCGCTTCTCGAGCTCAACGAGCAAGCTGACGGGCTCGCGAACGTCGAAGCCGCGCGGCGCGGCAGCAAGCGTGAGCGACAGGAGGACCGAAGAGAGCATCTCGTCCCGTTTAGAACGACGCGACCAACGCGTCGAGTTGATCCATCGACTCGCGCATGCCGTGCTCCATGCCCGAGCTGAGCGCCGCTTCGCGCGCTTCCTTCGATGGGTACACCTCGCGCGAGGTGAGCCGCGTGTGCCCGTTCACTTCTTCGAACGTCACCGTGGCCACCAGCGCGCCCGCGTCGGCCATGGGCTCGAAGACCTGCGTGTAGACGAGGCGCGTGTGCGGGCTGACCTCCCGGTACTCGCCGGAGAACGCGACGGTGCCCTGCTCGCGCACGCTCATCACGTAGCGGTACTTGCCGCCGACGCGCACGTCTGCGGTGCACTCGACGAGCGCCGCGCCGTGCGACTTCGGCGCCCACCACCGGCTGACGAACTCGGCCTTTGTGTACGCGTCGAACACGATGCGCGGCACCGCACGGAACACGCGAGAGATGACGATCTCGCGATCGCCGGACAGCTCCATGGTCGTCTTGTTCATGACTGCTTCCTTTCGGGTGGAGGGCACTGCGCGTCTTTCGCCGCCAGCTCGTCGATGACCTCATCCATCGCGTCGAAGCGCGCGTCCCAGAGCTGCCGGTAGCGCTCGAGCCACGCGTGGAGTTCGTGCAGCGTCGCCGGCTGGAGCGCGTAGAGGCGTTGCTGACCGCGCGGCTCGACGTCGACGAGCTTCGCGGCCTTCAAGACCTTCAGGTGTTTTGAGACCTGCGGCTGCTGCAGCCGCAGCGCCGCCACGATGTCGTTCACCGGCAGCGCGCCGTTGCGGAGCAGCTCCACGATGCGAAAGCGATTGGGGTCACCGAGCGCTGCGAGGGACATATGCATGACAAAGAATATATGTTCACGTCGCCATATTCCCGCAACGGAATCTATTTGCCGACGCAAATTCAGAGTCTTACGGGACAAGAAGGCCTGGGAGCATCCGCGCCGCACCGTCGGCAGCGACGTCGATTCGGCGACGAGCGCTCGGACGGGTCGCTGGCGCGCGACCTGCTCAGGCCCTGGGCGTGTCGAGTCACGACAAGGCGTTTCGCCGGTTGATGAAAGAGCGCGGTGTCGCCGAAGCGCTGGTGCGGGAACGGCTGCCGCGGCGCGTGGTGCGGCAACTGCGAGGCCCACCCGTGCTGCTGTCGGAGTCGTTCATCGACGAGACGTTGAAGGGCACGACGGCGGACCTCGTGATGCAGCTGCCGATGCGCCGGCGTCACGACGCGTTCGTGTACTGCGTGGTCGAGCACAAGCGCATCACCCAGCCGCGCGCGTTGGTGCAGGTGCTGCGCTACCTCACGGCCGTGTACGCGTGGCTCGATCGCAAGCACCGCGTCGGCCCGCTGCCGCCGGTGGTGCCCATCGTCATCTTCAACGGTGCGCAGCCATGGCGCGGAGCGAAGCGGTTTCGGGAGCTGCTCGACGACTCATCGGCGGCCGCGTCGCTGAGCGTCGACTTCGGCGTGACGATGATCGACCTGCGCAACGAGTCGCTCTTCGCGCTCTCACGACACCCGACGCTGCGGGGTGGGCTGCTGGCGCTCAAAGCGGCCGCCGTCGACACCGCGCACGTCGAGCCGGTCCTCGACGAGATGCTGGGCTCGCTGCGCGAGGCGTCGACGGCTGCGGTCTTCCTCCGCTACCTTCACAAGGTGATGCGCGACGACGGGTTGAAGGCGTTGAAGCGGGCGGTGCGTCGCCACGCCGAGAAGGAGCCAAAGATGCGGACCATCGAAGACATGTTGATCGCACGCGGCGAACGGCGCGGTCGCAAGACGGGCCGCAACGAAGGCCGCTCCGAAGGGCTCTCTGCAGGCCGTGAAGAGACGCTGCGCACGGCACTCCGCAAGCTGCTCCGGAGCCGCTTCAAGCGACTCCCCGCCGGCGTCGACGCGCGGCTGCTCGAAGCCAACGCCGTCACGCTGGAGCGCTGGTTCGACGCGGCGCTGACCGCGAAGACCGCGCGCGCCGTGTTCGCAGACTCGTAGTTACCGCTTGGGCGGCGGTCGCACCGGAGGCCGCGCCCCACCCGGCGGCGTGCCCGGTCGCGCCGGAGGACGCCCCGCATTGAGCGGGTTCGGCTTGATGGCGGTCGAGCCAGCGTCGATGGGCAGCTCGTCTTCCATCAGCGACTCGCTCACCTCGATGCTGGGCTCGTCGGCCGGCGGCTCATCCGTCGTCTCGGCGGGCTTCCGCGCCAGCAACGGGTTGCGCGTCGGCGGCGGCGTGGCGTCGTCATTGCGCCCCGGTCGCTGCGCAGGCATCGCCGGTCGCGACGGCGCCTGACCCGGCTTCGCGGGCACCTGCACCTGCACCTTGTTCTTCTCGGCGTTCTTCGCCTTCGCGTCGCTCTTCAGCTTCTCTTCGAAGGCCTTCCACTCGTCCTTGTACTCCCTGGGGTCGGGCAGGTGCTCTTCGCGGTGCTTGAGCGACGGCGCCCAGTGCGTGGTGACGTTCTCACCGAGGCCGTGAATCAACGGCGGAGGCGGCACGCCGTAGGTGCGCGGGTCGAAGAACGCCTCGTCGAGATCCTCGAAGCCGTAGGCCTTCGCCTTCGCGAAGAACGTCGGAAGAATGCCCGTCGGCGCGTGGTACCCGAGCACCTTGCCGTTCTCGTCTTTGCTGACGGGGATGTAGAGCCAGAGATCCTGCGTGCGGTAGTCGCCCTTCTCGTTGAGCGGCAGCACTTCAGAGACCGCGATGGTCTTGCGGCTACCGTCCTGCAAGCGCTCGCAGCACACGATGAAGTTGATGGCCGCCGCCACCTGCGCGCGAATGGCCACCATCGGCAGCTCGACGGAGCTCATGAGACACAGCGATTCCAGACGACGCAGCGTCTCGGTCGGCGTGTTGGCGTGCACCGTGGCCATCGAACCGCCGTGACCGGTGTTCATCGCCTGCATCAGGTCGAACGCTTCGCCGCCGCGCACTTCGCCGACGACGATGCGATCGGGGCGCAGACGCAGCGCCGACATCAGCAGGTGACCCATCGTCACCTCGCCCTTGCCGAACTTGTCGGGCGGGCGCGACTCGAACGGCACCAGGTGCGCCTGCTGCAACTGGAGCTCGGCCGAGTCTTCGATGGTGAGGATGCGCTCGTCGTCGGGGATGAGGCCCGAGAGGATGTTGAGCAGCGTCGTCTTGCCGGAGCCTGTACCGCCGGACACCACCATGTTCAGCTTCACGCGCACGGCCGCTTCGATGAGGCGCACCATCTTCTGCGTGATGGAGCCGAATTCGACGAGGTTCTGCGGCTTGAGCCGGTCCTTGAAGAACTTGCGGATGGAGACCGTGGTGCCCTTGCGCGCGATGGGCGGAATGACGATGTGAATACGGCTGCCGTCGGGCAGGCGCGCGTCGAGGCGGGGGCGCTCGTCGCTCAAGATGCGGCCGACGAACTGGGCCATGTTGCGCGCGGCGCCCAGCAGCCCTTCTTCCGAGAAGAACGCGTCGGTCTTGGTCAGCACGCCCTTCCGTTCGATCCACACGTCGGTGGGACCGTTGATCATGATCTCCGAGACGCTCTCGTCGTCCAGGTAGGGAAGGACGGGCTTCAGGAAGGCCCGCAACGACTCTGTGTACATCGTCATGGCGGGGCCGATGCTACCGTACCTTCCATGGCGACGAAGAAGGTCCGCACCACGAAGAAGGTGTCGAAGCCGAAGAAGCCGTCAAAACCGGTGGTCGTCGTCGAGCCGCGGCAGCCGCGCGAGCCGCTCGCCCTGCCCTTCGAGATCGACCCACAGAAGATCGAAGCGTCGCTCAACAAGCTGAAGGCCCAGGTCGTGTCGCTGGCGAAGAAGGGCCGGTACACGAAGGTGCGCTTCAAGTTCCGCGGCAAGCAACTGCTGCCAGACCTCCCGCTCGCGGCGGTCGTCGCAGTGGAAGGCGCGACCTTCTATTGGGCTGGTGTCTTGCGCGCGCTCGTCTTCACGCTCGCGGGCCGCGCGGTCGTCGACGTCGAGTTGGTCAACGACTCCGAGAAGAAGCTGGCCGAGGGGAAATCGGCGCTGCTGTCAGGCGATCTCGACGACGCGCTCGCGCACTTCACCCAGGCCCGCGAGATGGACGAAGAGAACCCCGCGGTGCACCTGAACCTCGGCATCGCGTTGAAGCTCAAGGGTGACCACGCGGCCGCGCGCACGGCGCTGCAGCAAGCGGTGACGCTCGACCCCAAAGGCCCGCACGCGCACGAAGCAGAACGGTTGCTCAAGACGCTCACGACAGCGATTGTCGTGGCTTCATGAGACGCGCACTCGTCGCCTTCGTCTTCGCTGGCTGTGCCGCAGGTCCTCAGCCGATCCCTTCGTCGCTCTCACCCGCCGAGCGCCTCGCTGCTTCGGAGCGCGCGCTGCTGACGGCCAAGGGCGTCAGCGCGACGTTCGACATCGAATCGATGGGCGAGAACGCGTCGGTGATGAAGGGCTCGCTCGAGCTCATCGACGGCAACGCGCTGCGCGTGCTGGCCGAAGGCACCATGAAGAACGAGACCGTGCAGGTCGAGCTCGACTCGCGCGAGCCCGACAGCCCGCACCGCGCGTCGACGAAGGGCCCCAACGTCACCTCGCACCGCGACCCACCGGCGCCGAAGCTGCGTGAAGCCGTCGCGCTGGGCCTCTCGCGCATGGGGCTGCTGCACAACCTCTACGTGCTGGCGAACGATCGCTCGGTCGAGAAGGCCGAGGGCGGCTTCGACGCGTGGGTGAAGGCCATCGACGTGAAGGCCGGCGCCGTGGACACCATCAACGGCGTCGCGTGCACGCGCGTCGACTTCGGCATCCAGGTCAGCGGTGAACGCATGGGCGACGCGTCGGTGTGCATCGCTGACGCCAACGGCCTGCCGCTGTCGAGAAAGCAGACCGTGCACTTCCCCTCGGGTGACATGAGCGTCACCGAGACCTTCGTGTGGAAGTTGCCGTGACGACCCGCGCGTAAACCGGCTAAGCGCGCCCGCGATGTCTGCGCGCAAGCCGGCTCTCGGCTTCATCGTCGTCACGCTGTTCCTCGACATCCTCGGGTTGGGGCTGATCATCCCCATCCTCCCGCGGTTGGTAGAGAGCTTCGTCGGCAACGACGCGACGCAGGGCGCGTTCTACGTGGGGCTGCTGACCGCGACGTACGCCGTCATGCAGTTCTTCTTCGCGCCCATCATGGGCAGCATCTCCGACCGCTACGGGCGCCGCGCTGTCTTGTTGGTGACGCTCTTCGGTCAGGTGCTCGACTACGTGCTGCTGGCCTTCGCGCCGACGCTCGGTTGGTTCTTCCTCGGGCGCGTCATCGCCGGCATCGGCGGCGCTTCCATCGGCACGGCGGGCGCGTACATCGCCGACGTCAGCCCGCCCGAGAAACGCGCGCAGAACTTCGGCCTCATCGGCATGGCCTTCGGCCTGGGCTTCATCGCCGGGCCGTTGATGTCGTCGGTGCTGGGCACCGTGCAGCTGCCGTGGCTGGGGCTCGACCCGCTGCGCACGCCCTTCATCGTCGCGGGCTGCTTCACGTTGCTCAACGCCGTCTGGGGCGTCTTCTTCGTGCCTGAGTCCCTGGCGCCCGAGAACCGGCGGCCCTTCTCGTGGGCGCGCGCCAACCCGTTCGGCACACTGAGCTACCTCTCGCGCTACCCGGTGGTGCTGGGCCTGGCCATCGTGTGGTGCATCATCGGCATCGCCCAGCGCTGCCTCGAGAGCACCTGGGTGCTCTACACCGAGCACCGCTACCACTGGGGCGTGCGCGAGACGGGCTTCTCGCTGGCCATGGTCGGGCTCGCCGCGGCCCTCGTGCAGGGCGGGCTGGTGCGACGCATCATGCCGAAGCTGGGCGAGCGTCGCGCCCTCATCATCGCGCTCGGCGTCGCCGCGTGTACGTACGTAGGCTACGGCCTCGCGTCAGAAGGTTGGATGGTGTTCCCCGTGCTGGCCATCAGCGCGTTCGGTGGCCTCGCCGGCCCCGCGGTGCAGGGCCTCATGTCGCGCGCCGTGCCGCCCACCGAGCAAGGCATGCTGCAGGGTGGCCTGCTGGGCGTCGGCTCGCTGACGAGCATCATCGGGCCGCCGCTGGCCACCAACGTCTTCGGCTACTTCATCAGCCCGCGTGCACCGTTTGCGCTGCCCGGCGCGGCCTTCTTCCTGGGCGCAGTTCTCGCCGTCATCGCGCTGCTGATGGCCCTGCGTACTTTCCGTCGCCTGCCCGGGTGAGCCGCGGGTTGCGTGGCGTCGGGCCGCTCGGCTATGGGCACCGGCCATGATGAAGGCCAACGACGACGAGTGGCTCAAGAACTACGTGCGCAACACGCGCGGCCGCATGTTCAAGAGCGACTTCTTCGAGTTCTTCTCGAAGGTGCACCCGGTCACGCCGTTCGCGTTCTGGATCCCCGTGGCCAGCACCATCCTCGGCTACGGCCTCTACAACGGCGTCACCACGTGGCAGCTGACGTTGCCCATCCTCGTCGTCGGCTTCTTCTCGTGGCAGTTCCTCGAGTACTTCATCCACCGCGACGTGTTTCACCTCTTCCCGGGGCCCACGGCGCACGGCTTCCACCACAAGTACCCTGACGACGACACGCGGCTGGTGATGCCGCTGACCGTCAGCATCGGCCTCGCCTGCATCATCGGCGGCCTGCTGTACCTCGTCGGTCAGCACCAGCTGACGCTGCCGTACTGGGCCGGCCTCGTGTTCGGCTACCTCTGGTACGACTTCATGCACTGGTCGACGCACCACCGGAAGCCGCTCACCGCGTGGGGCAAGAAGCTGCGCGATCACCACATGGCGCACCACTTCGCCGACCCGCACCGCAACTTCGGGCTCAGCCACATGTGGATGGACAAGCTGCTGGGCACCGACCTCAAGCGCGAGAAGCAGTGAGCATCGCTTCACCGCCGTCGCTGCCGACGCTCGTCCCCGTCTCGCAGCCGCTGTACCGCCGACCCGCGCTGTACGTCGCGCTGCTGGCCGTGGCCCTCGTCGGTCTGGTGGTGTGGCGTGTGGCGGCCCCCCGCGCTGACGCCCGCGTGGAGCTCCCCGTGCTCTCGCGCGTGCCTGACTTCGCGTTCGTCGATCAATCCGGCGCGCCGTTCGACGCGAAGGCGCTCGACGGCCAGGTGTGGGTGGCCAACTTCATCTTCACGCGGTGCCCGAACATCTGCCCGAAGTTCACCGCCAAGATGGGCGCGCTGCAGGACAAGAGCAAAGGCGAGCTCTCGGCGCTGAAGATGGTCAGCTTCACCGTCGACCCCGACTACGACACGCCCGAGGTGCTGAAGGCCTACGGCGAGAAGCACCGCGCTGACTTCTCGCGGTGGACCTTCGCGCGCGGCGCCAAGCCGGAGCTCGAGAAGGTCATCCGCGACGGCATGCTGCAGCCGATGGACTGGGGCGACGGCAAGGACCTCAACTCGGTCGTGCACGGCAGCTACTTCGCGCTCGTCGATGGCAACCGTCAGGTGCGCGGCGTGTACCGGTTCAGCGAGCCC
Source organism: uncultured Archangium sp. (assembly GCA_964459885.1). Lineage (GTDB taxonomy): Bacteria > Myxococcota > Myxococcia > Myxococcales > Myxococcaceae > Archangium_A. Next base: position 5,859 of record CAYWON010000097.1, on the reverse strand, counting down.
GGCGCGGTAGACGAAGTCATGCGCGACGCCCACATCCTGCTCCAGTGACGGAGAAAGAAAGTCTTCGCGGCTACACGCCCGCCGCGTAAGCATCGTCATCGCGCTCGGGGGAGTGGAAGGAAGCACTCTGGTGTCAGAAGCGGAACGTCGTGAGCATGTGCGGCAGCGCGTGTCTCGAGTGGAAGTGCGGGTCGCGAGTCGCGAAGCGCTGCAGGCCAGCTACCTGAGAGATCTCTCGCTGGGCGGCCTCTTCGTGCGCAGCAAGCAGCCGCTGCCCACCGCCACCGAGGTCGTCATCGAGTTGACCGTCGGCGGTGCGTCGCCCACCCGGCTGCGCGGCGTCGTGGTGCGACACGAGCACAGCGCCGACGGCACGCCCCGCGGCTTCGGCGTGCAGTTCTCGACCGTCGACGCCGAGACGCGCGCGGCGCTCGAGCTCCTCCTCGCCGAGCACCAGACGCCGGAGCCACCTTCCGGCGCCGACGAGATGGAGCTGGCGGAGCTGCGCGGCACGCTCGAGGCCTACGAAGAGTCGCTGGCGCTGCTGCGTGAGTCCGAGATGCAGTTGGCGCAGCGCCTCGAGAGCACGGAGGCCGAGCGCGGTGTGCTGGAGCACGTCGCTGGCGAGCTGCAGGCGCGCGTCGCCGAGCTGGAGACGGACCGCGAAAGCCTCAAGCAGGTGGTGGACCGCCTCGCCCAGGAAGGGTCGGCGCTGGAGCGTGTGAAGAGCGAGACCGCGAAGCTGCGCGCCGAGCTGGAAGCCCAGCGCCGCGAGAGCCTCCACTCGGGCCTCGAGCTTGAAGCGGTGAAGGACGACGCCGAACGCCTGCGCAGCGAGCTGGCCGAAGCGCAGACCGCCCAGCAGGAACTGGAAGCGCTCCGCAGCCAGCTGGCCGAAGCGAAGGCCGCGCAGGCGGAGCTCTCGGCGCTGAAGTCAGAGCTGGCGTCGGCGCGCTCGGCCGAAGCGCAGGCCTCGCGCCTGGGCGACGAGCTGAACGCGCTCAAGGCGTCGACCGCGAAGGTCCGCGCCGAGCTGAACGCCGCGCGCACGTCAGAAGCGGAGCTCAAGCGCCTCGCGGCCGAGCTGGAGATTCAGCGCGCGGGCTCGCTGGAGACGCAGGCCCAGCTCAAGGAGGAGATCTCCGCGCTGCAGGCGATGGTCGAAGACAGCGAGACCGGCGCGCTCCGCCGCGAGCTTCAGGACCTCTCTGCCCAGCTCGACGACGAGCGACTCAAGTCGATGGCGCTCGAGCGCGCGCTGCAACGCTTCTCGCAGATGGGCGGCGTCGTGCCGCCGCGCGGCTGAGGACTAGCGCGGCGTCACACGCACCACGGTCAACGGCTCGGCGACGCCCTTCACGCTCGCCTTGAACGGCGCCGTCACCGCCCAGCGGTCACGCAGCTCGCTCGGCAGCTGGGCCCACGCGTCGGCCTGCAGCACCACCTCACCCGACGCCGCGAGCGACTGCAGCCGCGCCGCGACGTTGACGGTCTGCCCGAAGAAATCGAGCGAGCCGTTGGCCGTCACCACGTAGCAGGGCCCGCCGTGCACGCCGAGCTTGAGCGCCGTGGCCTCGGCGTGCGGCGTGGCCTTCCGGAACGTGTCGAAGGCCTCGAGGCACGCGAAGGCCGCCCGCGCGCACGTCGCGTCGTCGATGAAGGCCGCCATCACCGCGTCGCCCATCGTCTTGACCACCGTGCCACCCGCCGCCGTCACCGCGCTGCGCAAGACGTCGAAGTGATCGTCGACAAAGCGGAACGCCGCGGCGTCACCGACGCTCGCGTAGAGCGCCGTGGAGCCGGTGAGGTCGGTGAAGAGCAGCGAGACGCGCGAGACCTTGAGCGGCGTGCCGCGCTTGAGCAGGTCCTTCGAGAAGAGCGCGCGGAACTCGGGCACCGTCGTCAGGTAGTGCGCCGTGACCGCCGCCGACGCGTACTCGCGGCGCTCGATCTTCACGTGGCGCGGCGCGCCTGACTCATTGAGCACCGTGATGGTCGCCCACGGCGCCACCGTGACACCGGGCTGCGCGAAGCTGTCGCCGTTGAGCGTGAGTGACGCCTGCGTCGCGCCGTTGACGTCCACCTCCACGCGGGCGCGCGCACCACCCCTCGCGAAGATCGAGTACTGCCCGGGTAGCGGCGGCGCGAGCAGCTCCCGCGCCTGCCCGACCTCCACGTTGGCCTGCACCAGCACGTGCGGCGTCCGCGCGGGGCCCGCCGCGCAGAACATCAGCTCCGGCACGGTGCGCACCGCGGGCGCCGGGCGGAAGCTGGCCTCGACCGCGCGATCCAGCTCGGTCTCGAACGCGATGTCGCATTGGTCGCAGTGGCCCGACGTCGAGATGTCCTGCAGCGTCGGCACCTCGGCGGCGGCCGTGCGACAGCTCGGGCACACCAGCGACCAGCGCATGTCGAAGAGCCCGGCAGGCACCGCATGCAGAAACGCCACCAGCACCGCGCGGCGGTCTTCACCCCACGCGTCGGCCAGCTCGAACGGGCGCAGGCGCACGCAGTCAGCGTCCGACGCATCCTGAATCAGCGTCCCGAGGTGCGCGACGAGCGCGGCGCTGACGCCGGCAGCTTCAATCGACTTGAGACAGCGCGCGAGCGCGTCGGGGTTGGCCTGCGCACGCGGCGTGAGGAACGGGCTCGGCGAGCCGCGCGCGACGTGCGTCTCGATCTCCTGCACGAGCGCGTGAAAGCCGCGCACCGTGGCGCGCAGGTTCCACCACACCACGGGCCGCAGCAGCTGCGTGCGCGGCTCGGCCTCGACGCGCACGTGCACCGTGCAGCCGCCGTCGTCGCGCGGCGACAGCCGCCAGCTCACGTCGAGGTACGAGATGGGGCTGCCCTGGAAGTCTCGGCGCACCGCGAGGCCGCGCGACCAGGTCCACTCCCACGGGCGCTCTTCGTAGCGCGTGAAGAAACCGCCGAGCCGCGTCTCGGCCACGAAGCGCGCGGGCGTGCGCCGGGCCTCGTCTTTGGCGATGGGCGTGTACTTCACGCCCTGCAGGCCGAGCCGCCGGTTCATGCGATCGGTGTCAGCGATGAAAGGCCACACCTTGTCTGCCGGCGCGTTGACCTCGAACTTGTCCTCGGCGACGACGGGCATGGGAGCGGGAGGCTACTTCCCGCAACGCGTTCTCGCTTGGAAAGTCACCGCCGCTAAGCTGTGCCGCCATGATCAGGCTCTTCGCGCTCGGCGCCATCGTCTTGCTGCTCGACGTCTTCCCCGGGAGCTGCGGCGGCTGCGCGCCGGCGACCACTGCCGGCCCGTGCCAGACCATCTGCGACTGTGACGCGACGATGGCCGCGCCTGTGCGCTGTCCCGGCGAGTGGGCGTGCAACGCCGAGAAGCTCTGCGAGTACTCGTGCCGCGACCTCTGCACCGAAGACGGCGGCTGCACCGACGCGGCGCAGACGTGCAACGGCACCGTCTGCCTCACGCCGCGCACCACCTGCAACTGAACGCGCGTCAGCACGCCGCGATTGCGGTACCCGTCGAAGCCGGAGAAGAACAACTGGTCATGCCGATTCACCTCAGCGATCTGAAGACGAAGTCAGGCCACCGCGTCGCGCGCGCGGAGTTCGTCACCGAAGTCACGCCCGAAGAAGCCGCGGCGTTCATGCGCAAGACGTCGCCAGGCACCGAGTACGAGGGCGTCGCGTTCCTCGTCACCGGCAACGTCACTGGCATCTCGAACGCCGTGAAGAAGGCGCTCAAGCCCGAAGCGAGTCAGGGCAACCTGGCGCCGGTGGCGATCGTCTTGACCTCGGCCATCGCGCGCATGCTGGCGGGCCTGATGATCCGCAGCTCCGGCGAGGCGCGCTCGGAGTACTTCAAGACCGAAGCCGAGGCGCTCGCCTGGCTCGACGGCGCCATCACCGAGTTCAAGGCGAACCGTTAGAGCTGCAGCTTCAACGTCAACGAGATGAGGCGACCCTCGAGCCCGCCGATCTCATGGCGGTACGCGAAGTCGATGCCGCTGCCCTCGTAGAACCAGCCGATGCCGCCCGAGATGTAGTGGTGGTTGGGGTTCGCGATGCCGTCCCACTGGTAGCCGATGCGGATGGGGAACGACTGCGCGATGAGCCACTCGATGCCCGCGTGTACCGCGAGGCGCGGGTTGAGCTCGTTGAAGTCCATGCGCACGTCGACGGCCGGTGAGAGCTGGTTGAAGAACTGCCCGGCCACCGACGCCACGAAGTAGCGGCTGACGTCCTTGTTGTAGACGCCGATGAGGTTGTGCCCCGAGAAGCCGAACGTGACGTACTGAATCGGCCGCACGAGGAAGCCGGCGTTCATCGACACCGAGTTGGTGTTCGACGAACCCACGAGCACGTGGTGCCGCGCAGCGACGCCGATGTGGATGATGTCGCCGAACGAGTACGCCGTGGCCAGCGTGGTGAGGTGCGCGAAGCGGCGCTCTTCGCCGCCGAACGTCGCGAAGTGGTACGAGACGCCCGCCGCCAGCGCGTTCGTCGAGTCAGCGAGACCCAGCGAGCCGAAGCCGTAGCCCAGCGGGATGTCCCACGAGCCCGTCGCTTCCATCTGGTAGCGCTTGTAGAGCGACAGCGCGGCCGGATTGCCGCCGATGGCCTCTGCGCCGTAGCCCAACGCTTCGTAGGCGCCGCCCATCGCCATGTTGCGCGAGTGCTGCAGATCTCTCAGGTCGGGCGTCACCTGTGACGGCTGCGCGAGTGCGACCACCGGCACCAGAACTGCGAGGACCACGAAGATTCTTCTCACCGTGGGCCGAAGCTCTACTACGGGTTCCGCATGGCTCTGAGTAATGTGCCCGCCCTCGTGAAGGTCCCTCTCGTCGCCCTCATCACGGCGTTCATCATGCCGACGTACGGCGTGCTCAAGCGCTACGCGGCCACCCGCGACGACCTGAGCACCACGCAGCTCAAGGCCGATGGCGTCGCGGCCATCTCTCCTTCTCTCGCTAAAGATGTCTCGGCCCTCCTGGGCATCGCCTGGAACAGCGGCGAGCTGAACGTGAACGCGTCGCTCGCCGTGCGATTTCCGGGCCGCTGCCGCCTCGAGCTGACCTCGCCGGAGTCGACCAAGGCCATCGCCGTCGTGTCCGCCGGGGGAAAGCGCCGCAACGAGGGCGGTTCCATCGCCGCGCTCGACGTCGCGCTCGAGCAGGCGTGTGCCATTTTGGCACTCAAGTCGGGTGAAGACGGCGCCACGCGCGACAATCTGCTCAAGCACCTGCAGTCGGTGAAGGTCGAGACGAAGCAGATCTCTTTGGCCCGCATGAGCGGCTCGCTCGCGCAGGTCAGCTACCTCATCGGCAACAAGGCCGACGGCGCGCCGCAGTTCTGGGTCTACAAAGACATGTTCCTGCCGGCGCGCATCCGCTTCACCGATGACGCTGGCGTGGCGTGGGACGTGCGCTTCGCCGACTACACGTCACAAGCGACCGGCCAGGTCTGGCCGCGCGTGGTGGAGGTCTCGAAGGGCAACGAGCCGCAGCTGCGCGTGATGGTGTTGAACGCCGACACGCGCGCCGACCTCTCGCAAGTGAAGTTCTGAATCGCCGTGAGTGACGACGCGGCCTACGCGCTGGTGGCGCCTGGCCGGCCCGTGCGCGGGGAGTTCACCTACGCGGTGCCGCCGGAGCTGCGCGGCAAGCTGCAGCCCGGCCAGCGCGTGAAGGTGTCCTTCGGCCGCGGCACGGCGCTGGGCTTCTACCTGGCGCCGGCGCCCGAGCCGCCGCCGGAGCTGCGGGCGAAGTTGAAGCCCATCGTGCAGGTGCTCGACACCGACGCGGCGCTGACGCCAGAGGTGGTGGAGCTGGTGCGCTTCGCCGCGCGCCACTACCGCTACCCGCTCGGAGAAGCGCTGCG
>CAYWON010000096.1:0-26343 GCA_964459885.1 uncultured Archangium sp. | reverse complement strand
CGCGACGGCTGCCGTCAGAGAAGCGCGTCTGCTGCACGATCATGTGCACGGCTGACGCGATCTGCTCGCGAATGGCCTTCACCGGCAGCTCCATGCCGGCCATGAGCACCATGGTCTCGAGGCGGGCCAGCGCGTCACGCGGCGTGTTGGCGTGCAGCGTGGTGAGCGAACCGTCGTGGCCGGTGTTCATGGCCTGCAGCATGTCGAGCGCCTCACCCGACCGGCACTCGCCGACGATGATGCGGTCGGGCCGCATGCGCAGGCAGTTCTTCACGAGATCACGAATGGTGATCGCGCCCTTGCCTTCGAGGTTGGGCGGGCGCGACTCGAGCTGCACCCAGTGGTCCTGCGTGAGCTGCAGCTCGGCGGCGTCTTCCACCGTGACGATGCGCTCGTCGTCTTGAATGAAGCTGCTCACCACGTTGAGCAACGTCGTCTTGCCCGAACCGGTTCCACCCGAGATGACGACGTTCTTGTGCGCCTTGACGCACATCTCGAGGAACTCGGCCATCTGCGGCGTGATCGACTTGTACTTGATGAGGTCGGTCACCTGCAGCTTGTCGCGCTTGAACTTGCGGATGGTGATGCACGGCCCCTTGAGGGCCAGCGGCGGAATGATGGCGTTGACGCGCGAGCCGTCTTTGAGGCGCGCGTCGACCAGCGGGCTCGACTCGTCGATGCGGCGGCCGATCGGCGCCACGATGCGCTCGATCACGCCCAGCACCGCCTGGTTCGACGAGAAGATCTTCTCGGACAGGCGAATCTTGCCCTTCTTCTCGATGTAGATCTGGTTCGCGTGGTTCACCATGATCTCGCTGATGTCGTCGTCAGCGAGGAACGCCTCGAGCGGGCCCAGACCGAGGGCCTCGTTGAGCACGTCGGTGAGCAGCATGTCGCGATCGATGGTGTCGGGGATCTCACCGTCACCGTCCATCTGCGCGAGGATGTCCTGAATCGCCTTCTCGGTGCGGCGCCAGAGCTCTTCGTCGCCGAGGCGATCCATGTCGAGGCGGCGCAGATCGAGGTACTCGATCAACCGATCGTGGATGTCCTTCTGGAGGTTGGCGTAGGCCTCGATGTGCGGATCGATGTGCTTCTCACGCCGGCGGATCGCCGCGGCGAGTGAAGCGGGCATGTTCTTCGGGTCTTCAGCAGGCGCCTCTTCTTCCCAGGCCTCTTCCTGCTCTTCTTCTTCGTAGCCGTCGTCGGCCGGGGCCTCGTCTTCGTAGCCCTCGTCGCCCTGCTGCTCGTCTTCGTACTCGCCGCCGCCTTCTTCACCGGCGTAGTCGTCGGGAGGCGCGTCGACGTTGATGATGTAGTCGCCGACGTAGATCTTGTCGGAAGGCCGCACGACCAGCGGGCCGGCGAGCTTCTTCCCGTTCACGAAGGTGCCGTTGGTCGACTTGAGATCGACCACGATGTACTTGCCGTCCTTGAGGACGATCTTCGTGTGGTACTTCGACACGTTCCCCTTGTTGAGGACGATGTCGTTGCCCGCGAGTCGGCCGATGGTGACTTCCTCTTTTTCGAAGACCAGCTCCTGAGACTCTCCGCCCTTCTCGGCCAGGGTGATGAGAAACATATGGGCGACACCCTACCACGGCGCGGCAACCCGGCGGATTGAGAACGAAAAACCCGCGGCCGGTCCACTTGACCGACCGCGGGTCGCGCCCGCCTCAACGAGGGGTCTTGACGATCAGTCGAAGATTCCGAACGTCACCTCGCCGCGCGCCTGCTTGTAGCGGCTCTTCACGTCGTCGATGATGGTGCGAATCTTGTCGCTGTCAGGATTGACGATGCGCGGCGTGACGAAGATGACGAGCTCGCGCTTGTTGCTGTCGAACGCGCGGTTCTTGAAGAGCTCACCGATGATGGGGATGTGGCCGAGGCCCGGCAGCTTGCTGACGGCCTTCTGCTCGTCGTGGGCGAAGACGCCCGACAGCACGATGGTCTCGCCGTGACGCACGGTGACGTTGGTCTTCACGCGGCGGCTGCGGAAGCCGGGGATCGACGTACCACCACCGCCTGAGACGGCGACCGAGACGTCGACCTCGGACACCTCGGCCTCGATCTCCGTCTGGATGTTGCCGTTGCGGTCGGCCGTGGGGCGCAGCTTGAGGATCACGCCGTACGGCTTGAACTCAACGGCGAACTGGTTGTTGGTGATGAGGGGGATCGGCACTTCACCGCCCGCGAGGAACTCGGCCTTCTCACCCGACGCGCACACCAGCTTGGGCTGCGCGAGCAGGCGGCCGTAGCCGTCGTTCATCTGGAAGCCGATGTTGAAGCTCGAGCGGCCGAGCGCGGTCGCCGCCATCGCGCCGTCGCCGAACAGGCCCGGCCAGAGCTCCTGCGTGATGCCCATGGTGGCCTGCGCCGTGCCCGAGATGTCAGTCGGGTACTTGATGCCGTAGCGGTCCGTCGACTGGCGGCGGATCTCGACGAACTGCACCTCGGACAGGATCATGCGCTTGATGCCGACCACGAGGAGGTTCTCGACCTTCTCGCCGATGGCCTTGGTGATCAGCTCGGCCTTCTGGAGGTCCTGCTGCGACTCGACAGAGCCCTCGAGGAAGATGGTGGAGCCGACGACGTTGGCCTGCACGTTCTTGAGGCCGGCCTTCTGGAACGCCGCGTTGAGGTTCTGCGCCACGAGCTTCTTCGCGTTGGGCGCGATCTTCACGAAGCTCTTCACGTTGCCGTACAGGCCCACGACCTGATCGATGCGATCGGCGTCGGCCTGCGTGTACGCCTGACCGTCGAGGTAGATGCGGTCGCCGACCATGCGCACGTTGACGCCTTCGATCTCACCGAGGAGCTTCTTGATCTCCGAGATGATCTCGTTGGGGTCCTGCTTGCGGACGCTGATCAGGTAGCTGATGCGCTGACCCGAGGTCTTCCACACCAGCAGCGTCGTCTTGCCTTCGGCCGAGCCGATGATGAGCAGCTGGTTGTTACCGATGGTGCGCACGTCGGCCACGTTGGGATCGCCGACGGCCACACGCTGAATGCCGGGAACGGTGATGACCCTCTGCGTGCCGACGCCGAGCGCCAGCGGGCCGCCGTCCTGGGCGAAGACCGCGGTCGCCAGCACCGTCGCGAACACCGCCACACTGCGAACCAGACCCGAGCGCATCGCATGTACTTCGCGCATCGTTTGAACTCCCCTCGGAAGAAAAAGCCGTCGCCTGCGAAGAAAACGCCGCGGCACCGTAGCAGACCGGCGCGCAACAAAAGTGGAAAGACGTCAGCGCCACCACATCGCGCACGCGCTGCCCGCTGCGATGGCCACCGCATAGGGAATGTGCTTGCCGCGCTTGAGCGCGAGCCACGCCGCCGCCTGTACCGCGCCCGCAAGGCTGATGCAGACCAGCGCGACACCGGCGAGCGGTATGCCGAGACAGGCGCCGACGACCGCGGCGAGCTTCACGTCGCCCCAGCCCATGCCGCGACCGAACGCCGCGAAGAGCGCGAACCAGCCGCCCGCCGCTGCGAGGCCCGCCACGCCCGAGAGCAGCCCCGTCTCGAGATCGCCGACGCCTTCGAGCGCCGCGCGCAGCCCGAGCGCGAGCAGCATCGCGGGGTACGTCAACCAGTCGGGAATGCGGCGCTCGCGCAGATCGGTGACGAGGGCCACGACCAGCGTGAGCCCCAGCAACGCGAACGCGACGAGTTGAAGTGACGGCACGCCGTCAGCGGTAGACGAACTTCACCTTCTCACTGCAGATGAAGTACTCGTCGCCGTCTTCGATCTTGCGGCGCTTGATGCGCTGCTTGTTGAACCAGGTGCCGTTCGACGAGCCGAGATCTTCGAGGAAGAACTCGCCAGCGTCGCGAACGATGACCGCGTGCTCGCGTGAGACCTTGCCGGAGTTGATGACGAAGTCGCAGTGCTTGCCGCGGCCGATGACGAAGCGCTCCTTGGCGATGCGATCGAGCTCGCCACCTTCGAGCATCATGTAGAGCGCGGGCGCGCCGCTGGCCTCGCCGCCCATGTCGACGTCGACGTCACCGGCGCCGTCGTCAGCGCCGCTGTCGATCGACTGATCGGGCGCGGGCTGGTTGCCCTGGTTCTTCGACTTGATGAGGCGCTCGAGCTCGGCGGCCGTTTCCAGCACGCGCTCCTGCACCTCGCGGCGCACGGGGTCGTCGTCCATCGCGGCGCTGGCCGGCGGCTGCTGCACCGGCTTGAGCATCGGCGGCGCTGACTGCGGGCCGGCGGGGCGGGCTTGAGGCGCAGGTCGCGCGGCCGGCGCGGGCTTCACGGCTCCGCCGGGGGCGACGGCGCCACCGGCAGAGTCGAGGAACCCGTTGAGGCGGGCGAACATGAACATCGCCTGGTTGATGAGCGCGTCGCGATCGCTCCCCATCTGCGAGGCCATCTCTTCGAAGGCGCCCCAGATGTGGTCGGCGATCTGAACTTTGCGCGCGGGTCGGCTGCTCGGATCCATCATGGAATGAACTCGTAACCCTTCGTGGGCAGGCTGACCGAAACCTTACCAGTCAAAAGTTGGGGGACCAAACTACTGGTAGCAGCGGCCAGCGCCAGTCGAGATCGCCTCAGGCTCCAGCGAGGCGTTCCAGATGCGCATCATGCCGTTCCCCGACGGCACGACGCCGAACGTCGTCCACCGGAAAAGCGGGGCCGTGGACGACGACTGGTAGGACGGGACAAAGCCCATCACCACCGAGCCGAAGACCACCTGGGACGGCGTGACATCGAACAGCGTTCTGCTCGCCGAGCAGGGGACGGAGAATGGGTCCACCGCTGGCCGGTACGGACGAAGTTCGCCTTCGACTGTGAAGGCGATGTACGCGCCTTCCCCACCAGGGAGGGAATTCGGGGCGACCAGCCGGAGCGCATCGCGGGGCTGCCAGACCTGCGCCGCTTCGTCCTCCACCCGGCCGACGTTGTGCGGCAACGCCACGAGCGCCCGGCGATAGATGACTTCCCCTCGCGGCCCGACCCGGCCGAGGTACCCCTCGACGTCGGCGCTGATGACCGCCGGCCGTGTGGCGTCGGCCTTCACGACGAACCGGCTGTCGGCGGTGCGCTCGCAGCTCGTGGGTGCAGCGTCGATGTCGACGATCGCGGGCTGCAAGGCGACGACGCGGGCGCGGCCGCACGGCTCAAGCGCGCCGTCGCGGTTGTCGTAGAACACGACGAGATCGCCGACCTCAGCGACCGCTTCGGCGCCCGCGGTGACGTCGAGCCGAGTGCCCGCGGTGCCCGCCGGCAGCATGTAGAGGCCAGGCAGGTTCCCGTTGGTCACCGCGTAGAGCGTTTGCGAGACGAGGTAGCCATCGCCGATGGTGAGCCGCCACGGGTCGTAGACGCCGCCGTCCTCCAGCAAAGGGGCGCCGACCTGTTGTTCGCGCCAGGGTTTGGTGACGGGACCCGAGATCGGTGTGGTGGTGACCACGTTCAGCGCGTCGAGCGAGCCGATGGCACCGCCGTCAGGGCTCGTCAGCGACACGCCACCGTCCTCAGTGAGTCCGGGCAGTCGCCGCTCGGCGGCGGTGACGTGGGCACGGTTCGAATCGAAGTCGAGCAGTTGGCCCAGCGAACCCGAGAAGAAGTTGATGGTGCCGTCCGACGCTGAGAACGCGCCCAGCTCCGAGAATGCGACCTCGCCAACCGGGAACGTGACAGTGCCGTCAACCACCGTCTCGATGCCCATGCGCAGCGCGGCGTTCGGCGCCACGGTCAACCCCTGAATCAACCCGCCGTTGCTGCGAATAGGCGCCATGGGAGCTCCGCTCACGTCCAGCGAGCGCGGAAAGCCGCTCGCGGTCGTCCCCGAGAGCAGGTCGACGCTCAGCACGCCACCACACGCGGGCCCACCACACGGCTCCTCGTCGATCACGCCGAAGAGGCGCACATCGCCGTCAGCGCGGAGAGAGAGGGCCAAATCGCGAACCTGCGCACCGAAGTTCAACGCGACACTGCGCCCCGTCGTCGGGTCGAAGAGCACCGAGCGACCGGTACCGGCGGACTTGCGCGTCGCCATCGCGACGCACAACGAGGTGTCACAGAACGGCGCGCCGTCCACCGCGCGCCCAGCGCGGCTCGGCACCAGCTGCAGCGCGCGGATCGCCTCACCGTCAAAGCCGGCGATCTCCGTGAACGTCAACGTGCTGGTCTCCAGCTGTGCGACCAACTGCGCCTCGTTGGTCGGCAGCGACGCGCGCAGCACGCGGGCCCGCGCGCCGTCCCACGTCGAGATGTAGAGCGACGTGGTCGCGGGCAGCGAGGGACCGGTGACGTCCATCCACGCGGCGAGCGAGGTCAGCGCGCCGGGGAGCGGCACCGGCCGACCGCCGAGCTGCTTGAGCGCGCGCACGCTGACGATGCTGATCTCCGTGGCGCCGGGGCGGCTCGCGTAGACGTACGCGCCGGTCACGCGACCGTCGATGGTACGGCCTTCGTCAGCAACCAACAGCATCGGCTGGTCGAGAACCGGCACCGAGAGGGTCTCGAGCGGGTTGGGCGCGCGCGCCCAGTCGCCGGAGTTGTTGATGCCTTCACGGAACGGCTGGAACACGCGCAGCTCGCTGGTGTCGGTGGACGTCACGAACATCAAGCCGGCGTGGAACCCGACACGCGGAACTTCGGTGCCATCGCCGAGCGTGCCGGGCACGACAGCGAGCTGATCGCCATCGAGCCTGTCCACCAGCACGAGATCGTTCGGCGCGAGGATCGCCGCAGTGTTCACCACAGCGGTCGACGAACAGGCGACCAGCGTCGCGAAGGGAAGAAGAAGGAGGAGACGCTTCACGGTTGCATTCCCTGCAGGGCCTGACACGCGGGTGAGTTCACGCCGCGAACCAGACACACCTGCTGATCGCCGAGGAAGGCGACAAGGCGCGCCGACTGCGGACGCGAGAGGTCGGGAACGTCGATCACGGCCACGCGGCCGTCGCCGAAGTTGCCGACGTAGAGGCGCGCTGCGCTGCCTCGGTGATCGACCGCCAACGCAGACGGCTGCACGCCGACCCCGCTGACCACGCTCGCGAGGTCACCGAGTTCATCGTCGTAGAGGGCCACGGAGCCAGTCGTGATCGACGAGCCGCTTACCGCGACCAGATCGCCCTGCCCTGCACGCGCGATCGCGCGCACGTCCGTGGCGGCGTCGACCATCGGCACGCCGCGCACGAACGCGACCGACGGGTATGTGGTGTCGGCGTTGTAGACGTTGGTGACCAGCAGCGAGTCGGGCACACGGCCGACCATGAAGAGCCGCTGGCCGTTGCTCGACGCCACCATGCCGCGCGAGTCGGACACACGGAACGAACTCTCGAGCCCGCTCGACACCACGAGCGATCCGTCTTCGCTCACCATGCGCAAGAGGTTGGGCGCAGGAGACACGATGCGACCCGACAAGAACACCCAGTTGCCCAACGCCACCGCCGCGTTTGACGCGCCGAAGCCGATCGGCACGAAGCTCTGCTCGTTGATGGCGAACACGTCAGACTCGACGTGCACCAGGTAACTGCGGAAGTTGGTGCGGCTCTGCGTCGGCGAGTCGGCCTGATCGATGTGCGTGACCCAGAGGTCCGCGAACGGCAGGCCATCCGTGCCGATGCACTGGTTGCTCGCGCACGTGCGACCGCAGCCTGTCTCACCCGCTGAACAACAGCTGTCGTCCGTCGTGCAGGCGCGCGGCTTCGAGGCGACGCTGTACGGCTGCGGCGCGCGCGGAATGCCGGTGGTCGAGAGCTCGAACTCCGGAGGAGTGGTGCTGATGCCGGTGTCGATGCAGCTTCGGCCGTCGGCGCCGACGCACGAGAGCACTGGCGACGTGCCGTCCATCGTGAGGTCGAACTGCACGATGTTGTTGCCTTCAGAGCGCGTGGGCACGTAGCCGCGCCACCGCTGTCCTGCGGCGAGGGAACGCACGTGCAGCGAGCTGGCGAAGTTGTGGATCACCACGCGCTGCGTCTCGGTCAGCTTGAGATCAGAGATCTCGGCGACGGCCGCGTCACCACCGAGCGGCGGAAGACCGACCGCGTCGAGATCGACAGCGACCACGGAGCCCGCCCCGTAGCGCTTGTCGGCGTTGGCGTTGGTGACCAACAGCACGCCGTCAGTCTTCCCCGGCACCGCGACGTGCTCGAGCCCCGACGGGAAATAGAAGCTCTCGAGCGCAGGGCCCGTGAGGTCGCCCGTCTCTTCACAGGCCACCAACGTGAGCGCGGCGACGGCAGCCAACCAGCGGGGAACGAGTCGATTCACGTCTCAGCCTGGATCTTCGAGAAGTCAGCGATCGCGCCGAACAGCGCGCCGATCTCCATCAACAACCGCACGCGGTTCTCACGCACGGCTTTGTCCTCAGCCATCACCATGACCTTGTCGAAGAACGCATCGACGAAGGCCTTGAGCGGCACCACCTTCGCCAGCGCGCCGCTGTAGTCGTCGGCCTTCACCGCGGCCTGCACGGCGTCTTTCACCTTCGAGACCTCGGCGAACAACGTCTTCTCGGCGTCGTCGGTCAGCTTCGAGCTGTCGACAGGCGCGGCGGTGATGTCCTTCGCCTGCTTCTCGACGATGTTGGCGACGCGCTTGAACGTCGCCGCCAGCGCCGCAAAGTCGGGTCGCGTGACGTAGCCAGAGATGGCGTTGAGCCGCAGCTGCGCAGCCACGAGGTCGTCGAAGCCGGCCGACAACACCGCTTCCACCACGTCGGCCCGGTGCGTCTCGCGCCAGGTCGATTCGAGGCGGCCGCGGAAGAACTCCAGCAGCTGCTCTTTGACCGGCGGCTCGGCCTGCTTCTTCTTCACGTCGGCGAGCTTCTCGGTGAACAGCCCCAGCGCGTGCTCGATGGCCGCGCCGAGCGAGAACCGGTAGCCCTTCGCCGTGGCGATGCGAATGAAGGTGATCGCCGCGCGCCGCAGCGCGAAGTCGTCCTTGGCGCCCGTGGGCTTCTTGCCGATGCCGAACAACCCGCACAGCGAGTCGAGACGATCGGCGAGGCCGATGATTGCGCCCGCATCACCCGTGGGCAGGCCGTCACCGGCGCCGCGCGGCAGGTAGTGCTCGAAGATCGCGAGCGCGACCTCCTTCGGTTCCTTGTCGTGCAGCGCGTACTCGCGGCCCATCACGCCCTGCAGCTCGGGGAACTCGCCGACCATGCCGGTGTTGAGGTCCGCCTTGCACAGCGTCGCCGCGCGCTCGATCGTCGCGAGCTGGTTCTTCTGCCCGACGGCGTTCGCCAGCCACACCGCGTTGGCGCGAATGCGGGAGGTCTTCTCAGCCATCGAGCCGAGCTTGTCGATCCACGATCGGCGCGCGAGCTTGGGCAACCGGTCCGCCAACGGCGCGCGGCGATCTTCGTCAAAGAAGAAGCGACCGTCGGTCAGGCGCGCGCGCAGCACGCGCTCGTAGCCCACCACCGACAGCGCCACGTCCTTCACCGGCGTGTTCGACACCGCGATGAAGCGCGGCATCAATTTCCCGTTGGCGCCCAGCAGAGAGAAATAGCGCTGGTGGCTCTTCATCTCCTGTACGAGGACTTCGGCGGGCAGTTCGAGGTGCCGCTCTTCGAACGTGCCCAGCACCGGGTTGGGCAGCTCGACGAGGTTCACCACCTGGTCGACGAGCGCGTCGTCTTCCAGCACCTGGCCGCCGGCCTTCTTCGCGACCTCGGCGATGCGCTCGACGGTGAGCTTCTTGCGCTTCTCGAGATCGGCCACGACGTGCGCCTTCTCGAGCGCGGCTTCGTAGTCGGCCGGCTTGTCGATCGTGATGACACCCGACGAGAGGAAGCGGTGGCCCTTCGTCTCGCGGCCGCTCTTCACGTCGGAGAAGATCAGCGGCACCACTTCGCTGCCGAGCAACGCCACGATCCACTGCAGCGGACGGCCGAAGGTGAACTCCTGATCGCCCCAGCGCATCTGCTTGGCGAAGTTGATCTTCCGCATGCAGACGTTCAGCACGTCGGGCAGCAGCTCGAACACGCGGCGGCCTTTTTCTTCGACCGTCGCCGTCAGGTACTCGCCCTTGGGCGTGGTGACGCGCTTGAGCTGGTCCACCGGCAGCTTGACGCTCTCGGCGAACTTGATGGCGGGCGTCTTGGGCGTGGTGCCGTCGGCTTCGAAGGCCGCGCGCACCGAAGGGCCCTGCACTTCCTTCATCACGTCGTCGGTCTTCTCGGCGACGTCGCGCACCAGCAGCGCCAGGCGACGCGGCGTGCCGAAGCGCTTCAGCTCGCCGTGCTTGATGTTCAGCGCCGCGCACTGCTCGCGGAAGTTCTTCTCGATGTCGTCGAGCGCCGGCACCACGAAGCGCGCGGGGAGCTCTTCCGAGCCGAGCTCAAAAAGCAGGTCAGCCACGGCTCGACTCCTTCTTGTCTTCCTTCTTCTCGAAGGACACGGTCTTCCACGCGTCGCTGGCGGCCTTGCCTTCCAGCATCGGCAGCTGCTGACCGACGGTCCAGTTCGTCTTCGTGAGCGGCCAACCGAGCTTCTGCCGCATCTTCAAATAGCCCTCGGCGCACAGCGCGGCGTTGTCGCGCACGCGCTTGATGTAGCCGGCGCGATCCGTCACCGAGATCGCCCCGCGCGCGTCGAGCAGGTTGAACGCGTGGCTGCACTTGAGCGCGTAGTCGTACGCAGGCAGCGGCAGCTCTTTCTCGACGATGAGGCGCTTGCACTCGGCCTCGTACGAACGGAACAGCATCTCGAGCTGCTCGGGGTCCGAGTCGCGCTGCGCGTACTGCGACATCTCCACCTCGTTCGCGTGGAAGATCTCGCGGTACTTCACGCCCTTGACCCACTCGATGTCGTACAGGCTGTCGACGCCCTGCAGGTACATGGCGATGCGCTCGAGGCCGTACGTGAGCTCGGCCGCGACCGGCTTGCACTCGTAGCCCCCGCACTTCTGGAAGTACGTGAACTGCGTGATCTCCATGCCGTCACACCAGACCTCCCAGCCGAGGCCTGACGCGCCGAGCGTCGGAGATTCCCAGTCGTCTTCCACGAAACGGATGTCGTGCTCGAGCGGGTCGATGCCGAAGGCCTTGATCGACTCAAGGTAGAGCTCCTGCACGTTCTTCGGCGCAGGCTTCAGGATCACCTGGAACTGGTGGTGCTGAAACAGGCGGTTCGGGTTCTCACCGAAGCGACCGTCAGCCGGGCGCCGCGAAGGCTGCACGTAGGCGACGTTCCACGGCTCAGGGCCGAGCGCGCGCAGAAAGGTCGCGGGGGCCATCGTGCCGGCGCCGACCTCGAGGTCGTAGCCCTGCGTGACGATGCAGCCCAGCTTCGCCCAGTGGTTCTGGAGCGTGAGCAGAAGATCCTGAAAGTACATGGCGCGCGGGGTCTTACCGGCGCGCGCCGTCACCAGCAATCACCCGTTTTCACTCGGTGTTTTTTCTACGGCGCCAGCGGCAGCGAGGCCACGTCGATGGCCTTCACTTCGAACGTCTTGCCGGCCTCGACGTTGACCGACAGCAGCCGCGACTTGCCGTCGCCGTCGATGACGATCAGCTTGTGCACGCCGGCTTCGATGGGGACCTTGTTCAGCGGCGTCGAGCCCAGCGAGTCACCACGCAGCAAGACCGCCGCCGAGGAAGGATTCACCGTGCGCAGCGACAGGTAGCCCAGGTCAGCGTTCTTCGCGGCGCGCGCGTCTTTCACCACCTCGACGGTGCCGTCGTCGGGCTTCTTCTGCGCGGCCGAGCGCTTCTGCTTGTCGGCCACCAGCGCCTTCAGGTCGTCGATCTGCTTCTGGAGATCGTCGATCTTCTTGGTGTTGGCGGCGCCGGTCGCCTGGCCCTGCTGCGCAGCCAGCTTCAGCGAGCGCTGCTCAGCCTCGAGGTAGTCGAGCTGCTTCAGCTCCGCCTCGAGCTCCGCCAACATGCGCTGGCGCTCCGGGTCGTTCATCTGCGCTTCGACCTGGGCCTGGCGCTGCTTCTCGGCTTCGGCTTCGGCCTTCTGCTTCTCGCGCTCGACGAGCCACGCGGGCTTCTCGCCTTCAGGCGCCTGGGCCGCGAGGTCGATCTTCGTCGGGCCCGTGTCGACCACCGGAGGCGGCTCTTCGAGCTTCGCGAACTGCTCCTTCAGCGGCCCCTTCGTCACCGCCCAGCCGAGCCCTCCGAAGATGGCCAGCAACACCACGACCGCGATGATGCCGCCCGCCCCGCCCTTCTTCTTTTCGGGCGTCGGCGCGACCGGCGGCAGCTTCGGCTCCGACTTCACGGCGGCGAGCTTCATCTGCGAACGGCCGCGCGGCGGCAACGTGGCGTCGAGATCTTCCTTGGGCGCCGCGGGCGGCTGCGACTTGGCGAACGGCGACTTCGTGCCGGGGCGCACCGTCTCTTCTTCGGCGGGCACCTCGACCTTGGGCAGCCGCATCTGCGAGCCGCCCACCTTCGGCAGGTTGCGGCTCGAAGGCTTCGCTGAAGCGGTGCCGACGCGCGGCAGCTTCTGGCTCGACGCCCCGGTCTTCACGCCCGCGCGCGGGTGCGGCGTGGCCGAGGTGCGGGCGTTGAGCGAGCCGGTCTTCTTCGCCGGCTTCGAATCGGTGTCGCGCTCGTCGGTGGTCAACACCGCGGCGGCCTGCTTCATCTCGGCGTCGGCGCCACCCTGGTTGGCGACCTCCAGCAACGAGCGCGTGATGGCGATCTTGTCTTCGAAGAGCTGGCCCATGAACTCAGCCACCTGCTCGTCTTCAAAGATCTCGCACGACTGCTCGATGGCCCGCGCGAACTCACGGCCGCTGTTGAAGCGGTGGTCGCGCTGCTTCGAGAGCGCCTTCATGACGACGTCAGACAGCTGCGGCGTGACGTACGGGTTGTTGACGTGCGGCGGCGTGACGTCGCCGTCGACGATCTTGAGCATCATCGCGGCGTCGGTGGGCGCGGTGAACAGGCGCTCGCCCGCCAACATCTCGTGCAGCATGACCGCGGCCGCGAAGAGATCGGTGCGGCCGTCGAGCGGCTCGTTCTTCACCTGCTCGGGCGACATGTAGCCCGACGTGCCCTTCACCACGCCGATCTGCGTGCGGTTCAAACGGCCGCGCGCCTTGGCGATGCCGAAGTCGATGACCTTCACCTGCCCCGTCCACGTGATCATCACGTTCTTGGGGCTGACGTCGCGGTGCACCACCGCCATCGGCTGGCCCGCGGGATCAGTGAAGTGATGCGCGTAGTGGAGCCCCATCGCGCTGTCGCGCACCACGCGCGCCGCGAACCCGACGGGGATCGGCACCTGCCGCTTGGCCGCGCGCTTGATCGTCTGCTCGAGGTTCTGACCCGCGATGAACTCCATCGCCAGGTACAGCTCTTCACGCTCTTCGCCGAGGTCGAAGACCTGGCCGATGTTCGAGTGGTTGAACGCGGCGGTGATGCGCGCCTCGTCGAGGAACATCTTCACGAACGACTCGTCGGCGCGGACGTCCGGCAAGATCTGCTTGAGCGCGACGAACTTCTTGAAGCCGCCGGGGCCGGGGATGAAGGCGAGGAACAGCTCCGCCATGCCACCCACCGACAAGCGGGTGATGATCTCGTACTTACCGACGCGACGACCGCGATCGAGATCTGAGGACGACTTCGCCGACGGCATGGGCTGACGACCCTACCACGCGCTACGGAGTCGACGACTTCCAGAACGCATAGGGCCGCAGATCGGTCACCGGGCAGGTGCTGGTGTTGGCGTCGTAGAAACCATTCCCGACGTTCAGCAACGTCCACCGCTTCGTGCCGACGTCGAGCGCCTTCTGCTCGCCCGGCAGCGCCGACACCGAGGCGGCGCCGTTCGCGAACACCACGGGGAACTGGATGAAGCGCCCACACGCGTCTTGCGTGCAACCGGCGGCGACCGTGCCATCGGTGACGCTGAACGGCGACAGGTCACTCGTCAGCAACAGGCGCGAGCCCTGCGCCATGTCGGCCGCGAACAGGATCTCGCCGCTCGCCAGATCGCGCAGCACGAACGCGCGCGACGGGTTCTTCATGTCGCCGTCGTCGAGCACCGTCGCCGTCACCTGCCGGTTCACCTCGATGGGCGCGCCGGTGCCCACGGGCAGCTTCACCTGCACGCGGCCGGTCAGCAGCTCGCCCTGCACGGGCCCGGGCCGGGAGAACGAGAGCAAGAGCGAGTTCGACTGGTACACGGCCGCCGTCAGCGTGCCGGTGCCCTGGAACTGGTTGCCCACGTCGCGCGCGGTCATCTCGAAGAAGCCCATGTTGTCGGGGTTGGCGATGTGCAGCACCCAGTCAGAGCCAATCGCCGGGAAGCTGTTCGCCGGACACCCGGTGGTGCACGCGCCATCGAGGCAGAGCTCGTCAGCGCCGCGACAGTCAGACGGCTGCGTGCAGGCCGAGCCGCGCACCGGGCCGATCTCCACCTCGAGATCCTGCGGAGCGAACTGCCGCGTGGTGCAGTTGCGCGACACCATCGGCAGCTGGCCTTCGCCCACGCCGCCGTCGAACACCACGCCGCTGGGCGTCTGCACGCCGAAGCAGAGCTCGAGGGTGAACTGCTCGTTGAGCGGCGCGTTGACGGGATCGAGGCACGTGCCGTCGCCGCAGCGGCTGTTACCGGCGAGCTGAATGACGCCGTCCCAGGTGCGCTCGATCTTCTCGCCGGCTTCCAGCTTGCGCACCGTGGCCACGCCCGCGTCGGGGCACACGCACGAGCTGTCGCACGACAGCGCGCAGCGCCGACACTCACAGGCGAGATCGTCGAAGCCGAACAGCGTGCCGCCGACCTCGCGTTGCACCGTGAGGCCCAGCTTGCCGCCCGTCGCGTCGAGGTAGATGGGCGAGCGCGTGGTGTTGACGACACGCAACGTCACCGGCTGCGGGTTGGCCGGGCTGCATCGGCAACCAGAGCCCACGGCGACGACCATCAGAAGAACGAGAGGAAAGTGGCGCATGTCTGGCGTGCGTGTCGTAGGCGCGAGGTGTGTTGCTGGCAATGCCTTGAATCGATCAAGGAAGTTACGTGGTGCACCCAATGCTTGCATGAGCGAGGCCACGTCAACCAAGGTGCGAGAGCGATGCGAGCCACGGTAACAGCGCTGGTGGTGTTGGGGCTGACCGCCTGCGACCCCGTCGGTCGGGAAAACGGTCGAGGCAGCGCGGTGCCTGACGTGGCGCCGCCCATCTTGTCGCCGGTCGAGATCAAGCCGCCGCAGATCGACAGGTCGCCCACCAACCGCGTCGAGCTCATCGACCCGCCGCGCGTCGATTCGATCCAGGTTGACGAGCTGCGCCAGTCAGACGGCGTCGTCGACATCCTGTGGGCCATCGACGACTCGGGCTCGATGACCAACGAGCGCCGCACGCTGGTCGGCAACTTCAACCGCTTCGTCGAAGAGCTGCTGAACCTGCGCGTCGATTTCCAGATGGGCGTGACCTCGGTGATCGCCGGTGACGGCGGTCGGCTGCGCGGCACCACGAAGATCATCGACAACATGACGCCCAACCCGGCGCAGGTGTTCGAGACCAACACCACGTTCCCCGACTCGCGCTCGCGGTGGGAACAAGGCCTGCGCATGACGCAGCTGGCGCTGACGTCGCCCAACATCGACCCCGGTCAGCCCAACGCCGGCTTCCTGCGGCCCAACGCGGCGCTCGCCGTCATCGTCGTCACCAACGAAGACGACTCGAGCTTCGGCACCACCGACTACTTCGCGCGCGCGTTTCGCGGCCTGAAGGGCAAGGGCAACGAGAACCTCGTCAGCTTCTCGGTCATCGGCGGCACCCAGCCCAACGGCTGCGTGCCGCCCGGCGAGACGGGCCTGTACGGCAGCACCGCCGACCCGGCCGTGCGCTACGGCGAAGTGGCCACCAAGACCGGCGGCATCATCGGCAGCATCTGCGACGCCAGCTTCGAGCAGACGCTGCTGCGCATCGCGCAGGCGCTCAACACGTTGAAGCGCGTCTTTCCGCTGACGCTCGAGCCCATCGCCACCTCCGTCTCCGTCACCGTCAACGGCGTCGCCGTCGCGCAGGATCCCGTCAACGGGTGGCAGTACCGCGCCGACACCAACTCCGTCGTCTTCCTGGGCAACTACGTGCCCCCGCCCGGCGCCATCGTGCGCCTCACCTACGCCTACGCCCGGCCATGACTCCGCTCCGCGCCGTCGCCCTCCTCTCTTTCTTTGCGCTCGCCGGCTGTGCGCGCAGCGCGCTCAACGGCCAGTGCCCCAACGGGTACACCGCCACCGACGGCGGCACCTGCGTGTGCCAGACCGACGAAGGCTGCCCCACCGGCTACCGCTGTGAAGAAGCGGTGTGCGTGTGCCGCGGCAGCGAGTGCTGCCCGTCGGGCTACGCGTACTCGACCGAGTCGGAGGCGTGCGTGTGCCGCGACTCGGAGTGCTGCCCGCGCAGCCACCGGTGGATCGCCGAGGAGCGCCGCTGCGTGTGCGATGACGAGAACTGCTGCCCCGACGGCTACCAGTTCGACGCGGACGCCGGCGCGTGCGCGTGCAGCGACGACGCGTGCTGCCCGCGCGGCTTCGAGTGGACGGAAGCGACCGACGGCGGCATCTCGCGCTGCACCTGCGCGTCAGACGACTGCTGCCCGGTGGACTACCGGTACGACGCGAGATCTGGCGACTGCGTGTGCGGCAAGACCGAGTGCTGCCCGGCGAACCATGTGTTCGATGCTGCCCTCGGCGCGTGCGTCTGCACCGGCGCCACGTGCTGCCCGCCGGGCTTCATGCGCGGGCCCGACAACCGCTGCGTGTGCATCAACAACGCGTCGTGCGCGGCGAACCAGGTGTGTGACGCGACGAGCGGCTCGTGCAAGTGCGTCAACAACGCGGGCTGCCCGGCGAACAACTTCTGCAACGCGCTGGGCTACTGCCAGTCGTTCGCGTCATGCACGTCGAACCTCGATTGCCCGTCGGGCACGTTCTGCGACACCACGACGACGCGCTGCATCCCCGCGGGGCCGTGCACGCTCGACGAGCACTGCGCGTTCGACAACATCTGCAGCACGGCGACGCTGCAGTGCCGCGCGGGCTGCCGCGACGACGGCGACTGCGCGCCCAAGAACTCGTGCGTGACGGGCCAGTGCAGCTTCTTCTGCCGCAACAACGACTTCTGCCCGGTGAACCAGTTCTGCGATCGCACCGCGGGCACCTGCGCCACGCGCGCCAACCGGCAGGACTGCATGACGTGCACCACGGGCCTCGAGTGCGGCACCGCGGCGTCGTGCCTGACCTTCGTGACGGAAGGCCAGACGCAGAGCTTCTGCGGCCACGACTGCGAGGTCGACGCCGACTGTCCCAGCGGGTTCGACTGCGGCGGCGTCATCTTCGGGTGCAGCAGCGGCTCGTTCTGCCCGACGGCGCCCAACGGTCAGTCGGTCAGCTGCCAGGCCTTCACCGTCGAGAACGAGATGGGACCGCAGTTCTTCTGCGCGGGCACGAATGGCCTGCCCATCGAGTACAAGCGATCGTGCGCGCCCAAGTCAGGGTCGTGCCCGGCCAGCGCCGCGCCGTAGTCATCAGGGCAACTGCCACACGCCGACGTCGTCGACCAACAGGTGGCCCCAGCCCGCCGACGACGCGTCCACGATGCGTACCTCAAGCTTCTGCGTGCCAGGTGGCACAAACCACGCGTGCAGCCGGAGCTGCTCGTCTTGCGTGCCGCACACCGGCCCGAGCGACTTGCCGTCGGCGATGAGTTCAAGGAACGCGGCGGTGCAGTTCGAGCTTCCAGCGACGAGGGCTGAGGCCACGTACTCGCGGTCGCCGTCGAGTTGGAGGGTGGTGTTGAGTTCGCCCTTCGCCGCGTCACCACGTGCGTAGGTGTTGAGGAGCGCCGCGCCACGGAAGCCACGAACATCGGCTTGACGATCGGCGGTCCCCTGCGTGACGACCATCGCGTCGCCTGTCACCCGGAACGAACCGGGAAAGCCTTCCGTCTCGAACCCAAGATCGAGCACGGCGCTCGCCGGCTCGGCGCGGCGGCGCATGACGTTCGCGACCGAGCGCGCCCCGAACCGCCGCGCCTTGGCCACGCGGTCGCTCAGCGCGACCGGCCCGCGGGTCAGCACCCACTTCGCACGCGACTCGGCGGCGCAAGTCACCGTGACTGAAGTCGCGCCATCACAGGCGAGCGAGCGCACGTTCGACGCCCCTCCACCCGACAGCGTGCACGACGGCTCGCCTTCCAGTTCCAGCAGGGAGTCCTCGCACGTGAGGGCGGCTCCGCAGTGGTTGCGCGCCTCGTCGCACTGGAACGTGTTGGGCGGCACGACGCCCAGCGAGGCGAGGTGCGCTTCGAGGGCCTTCGGGTCTCGCTCGAACAACAACTCAACCGCATCGAGGTGCTCGACCACCGCGTCGACGTCGGTCAACTGCCGGAGGATCTGCGCGCCGTCGATGACGCGCCCGCGCGTTTTCGCCCAGGCCACGACTGACGGGGCGAGACGCACGAGCCACGCCTGACCGTCGGGGTAACTCACGCTCGTCGTCTTGTTGAAGGCCGGCCAGAGAGGGTCGATCGACCACACCACCCCCGCACGGCGCAGGTCGTCGAGGGTGGCGGTCTTCTCGTGGCCGGGACGACCGCGCTTCACGACGGGTCGGCGCGCCACTTCACGGCTCGCCTTTCCGTAGGTGTCGAAGATCGGCAGATCGAGGTTGTAGTAGCCGATCATCCCCACACACCCGAGCGCCATCAGCTCGTGCGGCGCGTTGGCCTCCGCGAGGCCCTTCGCCTGACGGAAGCTGCCGCTGTCGATGACGAGCGGGCTCCACGTCTTGACCGGGTAGAACGTGGACTCACGCGCGATGTGCTCAGTCTTCTTCAGCGGACGAATCAACCCTTCCGCCTGCGCCAGCGGCAGCAGCACCACAAGCGAGGCGAGCACCCGCGCAGCAAAAGGCGCTCGCCATTGGCTCCACAGCAGCACGTCGGCAGCGAGACCCAGCACCGGCAGAGCCGTGAGCGCAAATCGGAACTCCATGAAGTCGCCGCCGACGCGCGCCACGTACAGCAGCCACAGGAGCCCACCGCCGACGGAGAACACGAAGAACGGCGCGCGCGACGGCGACGGCGCGGGCAACCGGTTCGAGCCGCGTCGCCCGGCGAGCCACAACCCCAGCGCGGCCAGCGGCGCGAGAACGACCGGCCACCACAGTCGCGTCGAAGCGACGAACTCGGCGACGTAGATCGAGCCCTGCTGCCAATACGGAATGGAGGCAGACTTCGCGTAGTAGGTGTTGGGGTAGAAGTCGCCGTACCAACGCCAGCGCACGACCCAGAACAGCGTGAAGATCACGGCGGGCGCGATCAACTGCGTGGCATTCTGAAAGCGCTGCTTGAGGGAGCCGGTCGACACGACGGCGAAGCCCAGCGGCGCGAAGAAGAGCGCGTGATCCGGCCGCAGCATCGCCGCGACGCACACCAGGAGCCCCGCGATGAGCGGGCGCTTGCCGAGCAAGAGGCTCAGCGCGGCGAACGCCACTGCCGCCGACGCCGGCAACGTCTCAAGCCCCGAGGTGCCGAACTCACGAATCGCCGGTGACAGCGCCAACACGACGGGCAACACCGGCAGCACGTCGCTGCCTGGGAACGCCCGCTGCAGCCCCCACCAGCAGCCGGCGATGAGCGCGAACAGCAAGACCAGATTGAGCGCAGGCGCCAGCCACGGCGACGGCGCGCCGAGGAGCTCACCGAGCTCCAGCACCGCCATCCACAACGGGTTGGTGTACCCCTCGACGCGCTCGCCCACGTTCCACACCGGGCCCAGGCCGCGCGCCCAGTTCGCCGAGTAACGGAACGTGATGTACGCGTCGTCAGCGATCCACGCGGTCTGCAGCGCGCGCGCGACAGCGATCGCCCCGAGCGCCAACGGCGGCACCAAGGCCAGCCCACGCACGCGACGGGTCCACGCCCACGAGAGGCCCCACGCCACCACCAACGCGACCACCACGATCCACAACTGGCGCGTCTCGATGGTGGGCACCGGCGACGCCAGCGCCCATTCCTCGACCGTCTTGTTCATCGCGTGGTGCGATTAGCAGAGCGGGCCCGGCCACGAAACATGCGGTGCCGCGTCGACGACCTTCGTCATCGCCCAGTCGATTCCTTGAAGCTCAAACCGAGTCGGTACAACTCTTGGGCTGACCAGCCCGAGCGCTTCGCCAGCTCGGTGGTGAGGCCCTTGAGCCGCTCGCCGTCCGCCAGCCCGCGCAGCAGCGCCGCGCGCACCTCGTCTTCCGTCCACCGCGTCTCGCCGACACGCCCCTCGACCAGCACCACCACCTCGCCCAGCACCTCGGCGTCGGCGTAGCGCGTGGCCAGCACGTCGAGCGTGTCGCGCACGAACTCCTCGTGCAGCTTGGTGAGCTCGCGGGCGACGACCGCGCGCCGCGGCCCGAGGGCCTCATGCAGCAACGCGAGCGTCTCGCCCACCCGCCGCGGCGACTCGTAGAGCACCAGCGACGCCGACAGCTGGCGCACCTCATCGATCATCGCGCGCGCGTCAGAGCGCTGCCGCGGGAGGAACCCCAGAAAGTGAAACCGACCCGTCGGCAGCCCGCCAGCCGAGAGCGCCGCGATGATGGCCGCCGGGCCCGGCACGGGGCTCACCGTCACGCCCGCCGCCACCGCTTCGACCACCAGCTTCTCGCCGGGGTCGCTGATGGCCGGCGTGCCCGCGTCGGTCACGAGCGCGACGTCATCGCCGCCCACCAGCCGGTCGATGATCGCCTGCGCGCGCTGCCCTTCAGCGAACGCCGGGAGGCTGACCGTGGCCGTCGCCACGCCGAACTTGTCGAGCAGCACGCGGGTGTGGCGCGTGTCTTCGCAGGCGATCACCTGCACCGCGCGCAGCGTGTCCAACGCGCGCGGCGAGAGATCGCCCAGGTTCCCGATCGGAGTCGCCACCACGAAGAGCCGGCCAGCCATGCGCTGCGTGGTACCACCAAATTCACAAGCCAGCTTCGAAGGCGTCGGGGATCAGCTCGACCACGCCGGTGCGGCCGCGGCCCACGACCGACGCCACATCGAACCGGATCACCTGACGATGCAGGCGGTGCTGCTGGAGGTATTCCATCGCCGCGCGCACCACGCGCCGCTGCTTGGCGAAGCTGACCGTCGCCGACGGGTCACCCCACACGGCCGACGCGCGCATGCGCACCTCGACGAAGGCCAACACCTCGCCCTTCTGCGCCACCACGTCGAGCTCACCGCGTTGGTAGACGACGTTGCGATCGCGGATCACCCAGCCGTCACGCTCGAGGTGCTCCACCACCAGCTGCTCCGCCGCGTCTCCGTGCTGCCGTTTCTCTGTCTTGCCCACGCCGACACCCACCCTTTCGAAGGGCCGGCGTCAGATGGTCACGGCGACGTCGGCCAGGCTCGCATTCTGCCCGGCACCACTGACATGTATGACCTGCGTCAATGATCCCAGGTGCTTGACCATGCGGCCGAAGAGCGGCTGCTTGGCGGCGTCGATGACGGTGTTGAACGTGTCTTCGATCACCACCGGCAGCTTGTGCTGCGCCGACGCTTTCTCGATGAGCGTCAACCGCAGCGCGAGGAACACCAGGTCGAGGTCGCGCCCCGGCAGCTCGCGCACCGACACGCTGCGGCCCGGCGCTTCGACCGTCGCGTGGCCGTCTTTGTCGACGACCATCTCGTGGTACCGACGATCGGTCAGCGCGCTCAGGTACTGCACCGCGCGATCGTGCAAGACACTCCAGAGCGAGGGCACGTCAGACGAGAAGAGATCCGTCGCCAGCATCATCAGCGGCGGGACGGGGTCGTCCCACGTCTCGGCGGCGCCGGTCGGCACGGCCGAGAACTCCGGCGTCGCGGGCTTCGGCGCGGCGACGGGCTCCTTGAGCTTGGCGATCTCCCGCTCGATGTCGCGCACGTCGCGCACGTAGCCGCCCGACATGCCGAGCAGCTCCTGGTTCAGCTTTTCCTGCTCGGCCTTCAGCGTGTCGTAGCGGCCCTGCACGCCGCTGCTGACGAGCTCGCCGCGCACGGCGGCCTCACGCTGCTCGAGCTCAGCGACGCGGCCGGCCAACGCGGCGCGGGCGTCCATCGCGGTGAGGAACTCGTCGAGCGTCGAGACACCGACGGTCTCGAACGCGCGCGTCACGCTGAGCGTGTGCATCTGGAAATCGTCGACGAGCTTCTTCTCGCGCGACTGCAGCACCTCGAGCTTCCCGCCGCCGCGCGACATGCGCTGCAGGTCTTCAATGAAGCGCAGCGCCAGGAGCGCACCGAAGGTAAACGGCACCAGCGAGAGCAGCGCCAGGTACCGCGCGCCGCCGTCGAGCACCGCGCCGGCGATCAACAACGCGAGGCCCACGCCCACCGACGCGAGGAAGCGGGGATCTTTCTGCAGCGGCTCCGGCGCCTGCGGTGCGGCGTCGGCGAGCGCCTGCATCTCGTCGCGCAGCTTCGCCACCTGATCTTCGTGGCGCTTCTGATCGTCCGGCAGCTTCTTCGCGCGGGCCACGATGTCGTCGGGCAGCGTGCGGGCCGACACGTTGGCCAGCTCCGCGCGCGCCGCGTTCAACGCGCCGCGGGCCTCTTCGGCGGTGCGCACCTTCGCCTCGAGCTCGTAGACCTCCGACGCGATGCCGTCGGCGCGAAACTGCACCTCCGCCGCGCGCTTCGCCGTGGCCAGCTCGGCCTCGAGCGCCGGCAACCGCGACGGGTCGAGGTCGACGCCGCCGGCGTCGTCAGCCAGCTCGCCCCACTTCGACATCATGCGCGGCGCGGCTTTGGTCGGGCCCGTGGCCGCCGATTTCGCGGGGCCCTTCGGCCGTCGCGTCGGCAGCTGCGGGCCGTTCAACGTGAAGAGCTGTTCCCAGGTGGTGCGCGCGGGGAAGCCGGCGCTGGCGCGCAACGTCTGGCCCATCTCGTTCGCGTCCTGGGTGACGATCTCAAAGGCGTTGGTCGCGCGGTTGAGCTTGTGCAGCCCGCCAGCGCCGCCCAGGTCGCGCACGATGCGCCACACCGAGCCGTCATTGCCTTGAATCGACAACCCCGCGCGGCCGGTCTTGGCGCCCGGCGCGAGAAACGCGCCGTCGCCACCACGACCGTCGGGGAAGGCCAACGCGGCCACGAGCCCGCTCAGTGGAGCCGGAAGCTCCACGGGGCTCTGCAGCGCGACGTAGCCGGGTTTGAGGGCGACTCGGACCGACGGGGAAAATCCACGAACGGACTGGGCCGCCAACTCGAGGAAGAGCATCGCTCCCTCGAGTATCCCTTACTTCGCGGCGGAAGCAGCGGCCGGAACGTCTTCCTCGATGACGTTGAGGCGCGCGGCCTTGCCACGGAGGTTGCGGAGGTAGAAGAGGCGGCCACGGCGCACGTCACCGCGCGAGAGGACCTCGATCGAGTCGTAGCGGGGCGAGTGCAGCGGGAAGATGCGCTCGACGCCGACGCCGAAGGCGACCTTGCGGACCGTGAAGGTCGCGTCGACCGAGCCGCGCGTCTTGCGGATCACGACGCCCTCGAACGCCTGGCTGCGCTCCTTCTCGCCTTCCTTGACCTTCCACCACACGCGCACGGTGTCACCCGCGCGGAAATTGACGATGTCCTTGCGCTGGTGGAGCGAGTCCACGAACTGAATGGCGGCGTTGTGCATGATTCGAACCTCGAAAGAGATGAACTTCAGGAAAGGGCGGCGCACGTAGCACCTTGACCCCAAGGGTGCAAGCGGCGTAAGCGCGGCCCGGTTCGCGAACGGGGCTGTTTCCTTCGGGGCTCGCCATCGGGGCGAGATGCCGGGGAACGCCGGGCGCGGGCAGCAGTACCACGTCTTGCTGACCCAGAAAGCACCTCCTCATGTCGATCATCACGAACTCCATTGAAGCGAAGTCCCGTACCGGCGCCGGCAAGGGCCCTGCCCGCCGCACCCGCGCCGAGGGCCTCGTGCCCGCGTGCGTCTACGGCAAGCACCTCGAGAAGCCCTTGAGCGTGGCCGTCAACGGCAAGGCGCTGCGCGCCGCCATCAACACCCCCAAGAAGCTCAACACCGTCATCGGCCTCAAGATCGACGGCAAGGAGCACGCGGTGCTGGTGAAGGACTACCAGCTCGACCCCGTGTCGAAGGAGCTGCTGCACGCGGACTTCATCGACGTACGTGAGAACGAGCAGGTCAAGGTGAAGATCCCCGTGGTGCTGACCGGCAAGTCGGTCGGCGTCGCCGAGGGCGGCATCCTCTCGCAGATGCGCCGTGAGCTCGAGGTGTGGTCGCTGCCCGGCGCCATCCCGCTCAACATCGAGGTCGACGTGACCCCGATGAAGATCGCCACCGCGCTCCACGTGAACGACATCAAGCTCCCCGCGGGCGTGACCGTGAAGACGCACGTGAACTTCACCATCGCGGTCGTCGCGGCGCCGGAGGCCGAGAAGGTGGCCGAGGTCGCGGCGACGCCTGCGGCGGGCGCGGCGGCTCCGGCGGCTGGTGCGGCGGCGGCGGCCCCTGCGGCGGGCGCGGCGGCGGCCAAGCCGGCGGCCAAGAAGTAATCGCCTTCCCCGGTTCATCTTCGGCGCCGCGTCGGGTCTTCCGGCGCGGCGTCGTCGTTTCTGCAGGCTGGAGCCGTCATGAAGATCATCTGTGGGCTGGGCAACCCCGGCCGCGAGTACGAAGGCAACCGTCACAACATCGGCTTCATGGTGCTCGACGTGCTGGCGCAGCGCTGGCGCGTGACGTTCAACCCCAACAAGTTCGACGCGGAGCTCGCGACCGCCAACGTCGCCGGCGACAAGGTGCTGCTGATCAAGCCCCAGACCTTCATGAACCTGTCGGGCACGTCGCTCGGCGCGGCGGCGCGCTTCTACAAGGTGCCTGCGCAAGACGTGCTCGTGGTGCACGACGAGCTCGACCTGCCGTTCGCCAAGCTGGCGCTCAAGCAGGGCGGCGGCTCGGGCGGCCACAACGGGCTCAACTCGATCCGCGAGTCGTGGGGTGAAGAGCAGTACGCCCGGCTGCGCTTCGGCATCGGCAAGCCCACCGGCCCCAACGCCCGCGAGCGCGTGGTGGGCCACGTGCTGGGCGACTTCTCGAAAGAAGAGCGCGACCTCCTGCCCGAGCTCATCGGCAAGTCGGTCGACATCAGCGAGTCGTGGGCGCGCGACGGCCTCGCCAAGGCGATGAACCGCCACAACGGGAAATGAGCTAGAGAGCACCGCCACAACCCGGGGAGTTCCGCAGTCGTGGGAGCTGAGAGGGCCTGGAGAGGCCGACCCGCTGAACCTGATCCGGCTCATACCGGCGCTTAGGGAGGACACATGGCGAAGACGCGACTCGCGGTCGATGACGCAGCACTGGCGCGCATCACCCGCACCCCGTTCCCACAGTCGGCGAAGGTCTACGTCGGCGGCGCGCTGCACCCGCAGCTGCGCGTGCCGATGCGTGAGATCTCGCTGAGCGACACCACGCACGCCGACGGGCGCATCACCCACAACCCGTCGATGACCGTCTACGACACCAGCGGGCCCTACTCGGACCCCACCGTCGACATCGACCTCAAGGTCGGCCTGCCGTCGGTGCGCACGTGGCTGTCGAACAGCGCCGATTTGGAACAGCTTCCGCAGCTCAGCTCCGACTACGGCCGCGAGCGCCTGAACGACCCCCGCCTCGCCAAGCTGCGCTTCCACACCTCGACGAAGCCGCTGCGCGCGAAGGGCAGCAAGAGCGTCACGCAGCTGGCCGCCGCCCGCGCCGGCGTCATCACGCCCGAGATGGAATACGTCGCCATCCGCGAGACGCAGCGCCGTGAGGCCGCGTACGCGGGCCAGCACCAGGGCGAGTCGTACGGCGCCGCCACGCCCAGCGAGATCACCCCGGAGTTCGTGCGCAAGGAGATCGAGCTCGGCCGCGCCATCATTCCGGCCAACATCAACCACCCGGAGATCGAGCCGATGATCATCGGCCGCAACTTCCTGGTGAAGGTGAACGCCAACCTCGGCAACTCGGCGGTGACGTCTTCCATCGAGGAAGAGGTCGAGAAGATGGTGTGGGCCATTCGCTGGGGCGCCGACACGGTGATGGACCTGTCGACGGGCCCCAACATCCACGAGACGCGCGAGTGGATTCTGCGCAACGCGCCGGTGCCCATCGGCACGGTGCCGATCTACCAGGCGCTCGAGAAGGTGAACGGCAAGGCCGAGGCGCTGACGTGGGAGCTGTTCCGCGACACGTTGATCGAGCAGGCCGAGCAAGGCGTCGACTACTTCACGATTCACGCGGGCGTGCGGCTGGCGTTCGTGCCGCTCACCGCCAAGCGCGTCACCGGCATCGTGTCACGCGGCGGGTCGATCATGGCGCGCTGGTGCCTCGCGCATCACAAAGAGAACTTCCTCTACACGCACTTCGAAGAGATCTGCGAGATCATGAAGGCGTACG
>CAYWON010000095.1:0-26909 GCA_964459885.1 uncultured Archangium sp. | reverse complement strand
TCCACCGCCGAGTAGAGGATCGCGCTCGCCAGCTCGTGCAGCGTGATGGGCTGGTACTTCAGCATGCCCAGGAAGCCCGTCACCGCGCGCAGGCCCGGCACGAAGACGCCTTCGCGGTCTTCGAAGGCCGACGGGCGGAAGATGGTGTACGCGAGGCCGCTCTCGACCACGAGGCGCTCGGCCTCGGCCTTGGCCTTCAAGTACGCGCCGCGCGGCGCGCCGGCGCCGATGCTCGAGAGCAGCACCACGTGGTCCACCGTGCCGCACGCCTTCGCGGCTTCCAGCAGCTGGCGCGTGGTGCCGATGTCGCTCGTCTCGTAGGTGTCGCCGCTCGAGAAGCGCTTGCGCATGGTGCCGATGAGCTGCACCACCGTCGTGCAGCCCTTCATGGCGTCCGGCAGCCCGGAGTCTGAGAGCTCCAGCGCTGCGACGGGGCGATCGCCGAGCCGCGCCGCGCTCTTCGGCCGCGCGTGGGCCAACACGTCGAGCTGCCGGCGCACCGCGAGCGGCAAGAGGGCCTGACCAACCGCGCCGGTGGCGCCCGCTACGAAGAGTCTACGTCGTGACATTTCTTGCCCTTGTATGCCGCGCCGTCCGTATCAGCGCCACGTACGTTTCTTTTCAAAGGAGCCTGCCCATGCGCCGACCCGCGATGACCCTCCTGCTGGCTGTTTCACTCGCCGCCGCGCCCGTGGCGGCTGAAGAGAGCGCCGTGCGGAGCGCCGGCGGCCTGCTCGACGCGTCGACGCACAAGCGCCCGATGCTGCTGTCCTTCTTCGCGGGCATTCCGCACGCCTACTGGTACTATGCGGGCTTCCCGTTCGGCGTCGGGGCGCGCTTCTACCTCCCGCTGGCGCACGACGGGTTCTTGCCGAAGGTGAACGACGAGTTCGGCCTCGAGTTCGGCGCCGACTTCGCGGGCGTCGCGGCGGGCGCGTTCTACGGAATCTTCTCGTTGCCCGTCGAGGTCATGTGGCGCTTCCACGTGGTCGACAGGCTCTCGCTCTACGCGAAGCTGGGCGCAGCCATCGAGTTTGGCGTCACCGGCTACTACTGCTCGTACGGCGTGTGCCGGAACGGCGTGGGTGTCGGCGTGCAGCCCATCGGGAACGTCGGCCTCATCTTCATGGCGACGAAGACGATCGCGCTGCGTCTCGAGGCTGGCTACCCGTGGGTGAAGGCTGGCGTGGGCTTCGCGTTCTGAACCAGCGTCGCGCCGGGTCTTCGATGAAGCGGTAGCTCGCGGCCGACAGGGGCAGCAGCGCCGCCAGGTACACCACCAGCCACGCGGCGCCCCAGGCCTCGGGCACCACCAGCACCCCGGCCTCGTCGACGCGGCCGTGCGCGAGGCGCTGCAGTACCGGCGTCAGCACGCGCAGCAGCGCGACGTGCACCATGTAGAGCGAGAAGCTGATCTTGCCGAGCCACAGCAGCGGCCGCGCCGAGAGCGCGCGGCCCAGCGTGGTGTCGGGGGCGGCGGCGATGCCGGTGATGATCAACGCCGAGGCTGCGGGCAGCGCGTAGTCGAGCGCGCCGCTCCGCGAGAAGCCCAGCACCGCGGCCACGCCGAGCAACCCCAGCAGCGAGAGCAGCTCGGCGGCGAGGCGGCCGGCGCGGCGCACCACGGCCGCCAGCTCGAACACCACCAGCCCCAGCGAGAAGCCCGCGAGGCACCGCAGCACACCGCCGTGGAAGTGCACGTCGAGGCTCTGCGGGTGCAGCACGTAGAGCGTGCCGTAGAGCGAGGCGCTGGCGACCAGCGCCACCACCGCGCGGGCGCGGCCGCGCAGCCCCGCCAGCGACACCCCCGCGAACGCCAGGTACGCCCAGAACTCGGCGCCGATGCTCCAGCTGGGGCCGTTGAAGGTCAGCTCGTTGGTCAACCCGTGCGCGTTGAGCAGCAGCACGTTGACCAGCAGGGCCCACGGCGAGTTGGTCGAGAACGCGGGCGTCGCCAGCGCGGCGCCGCGGGCCTGCGCCACCCACCGCGCCGTTTCCAGCAGCAGGAAGACGCCCGTCATGACGAGGTGCAGCGGGTAGATGCGGCCGAGCCGCAGCCACAGGTACTCCCGCGCGTCGGCGCGCGTCTGGAGCCGGGCGCCGTAGGCGTGCGCCATCACGAAGCCGGAGAGCACGAAGAACAGATCGACCAGCAGGTACCCGTTGCGCACCACGTTCCAGCCGGACACCGGGTTGCTGAAGGCCACATGGAAGAAGGCCACCAGCAGCGCCGCGACGCCGCGCAACGACTCCAGGCTTCCGAGAAACGCGCCCCCCGCCGGCTTGCTCGTCATGATGTCGGCAGGCCGTACCCGGCCGCTGCGCGCTACGCAACGACTGGCGCACCCGTTTGGTAGATGTGGTTTTTTGCACCGCTCGCGCGGTACCGCAACTTCACGTCTGAATTGCGGTCGTCGTAGTCATCGTATTTTCAGCCGGTTGCCCACGATGCCGGAGTGAGCACGGCGTTCGCATTGGCGGCGCGCGTGACCAGCCTGCTGCCGCGCCCCGCCATCGAATCAGTCCGCTTCGCGTCGTCGTTCCACGGCGACGCCTTCGACGCCCAGGCGGCGCTGGCCGAGGCCGGGTCGCACCTGCGCTCGGGGCGGCACGAGCGGGCGTTGGAGCGGGTGGTGGTGTTGCTGCTGCGCGGCGCGCCGGTGAGCGGCGAGCTGCTGTCGTTGGTCGACACGTTCCTGCCGGCTGATCGCGCGTCGCTGTGGGTCGACGCGGTGTCGTACGCGAGCATCGGCGTGCGGGCTCGCGGGCTGGCGTGTGTGGCGGGCGCGCTGCGGTCTGGCTCGGCCGACGTCGAGAGCGCAGCCAGCCTCAAGTGGACGCTGCGGAAGCTGGGCGTGGCCGCGCCCGTGCTGCCGCTCATCAACGCGGAGCTGGCGTCATGACGGCGCTGCGCTTGAGCCCGGCGCCGCTCGAGCCGGTCGACGGGGTGGGGTCGGTGTCGTTCGAAGTCATCTCGAGCCCGGCCTGCGCGGCGGGCCGGGTGGTGCGGTTGGCCTGCGACCGGTTGCTGGTCGGCCGTGACGCCGGCGCGACGTTGAGCTTCGACGACGCGCGCCTCTCGCGACGCCACGCGGAGGTGCGCCGGGAAGGTGACGGCTTCGTGTTGGTCGATCTCGCGTCGACGCACGGTTCCTGGGTCAACGGCGCGCGCTGCCACCGACGCGCGCTGCAGCACGGTGACAGCGTGCGGCTGGGCGCGACGGTGTTGCTGTTCGTCGATGGTCGCGTCACGGGCGCCGAGGCGTCGCGGCTGGAGGTCGAGGCCGCCGCCAGCTGCATCGATGACAACCTGCGTTCTCTGCAGCAGGCCCTCGTCGAGCGCTGCCTGTCGGTCGAGCAGCTCGACGAGATCACCCGGGAGTGCGGCCGCGCCGCGGCGCGCCTGTCGACGCACGCGCGCGGAGAAGAGGCTCCGCACGAGAACGAAACGCCCGTGGTGCGGCGGGTGCTGGCGCGCAGCGCCTGAGGCGCGAGCCGGGGTCACGCAGTTTGTGCGCGTGCGTGTCGCAATTCACCACCTTGTCGTTGTGCAACCCACGTGAGAAGGGGCGCGCCGTGAATTCACGAGGTCTCGTCGTCGGGGTGCTGTGCGCGCTGTGCGGGTCGAACGCAGCGCGCGCGCAGGAAGTCGAAGTGCCCTCGGGGTTCGCGCTCGAGCGCATGCGGCTGACGCCGTCGCGTACGGGTCTGCTCGACACCGAGTGGGGCGGGGTGCCGCAGGGCCTGACGTGGGACGTCGGCCTGTGGCTGGGCTACGCGCGCAACCCGCTGGTGCTGCGCGACGCCGACGGCGTGCGCCGCGGCTCGCTGCTGCAAGACCGCGTGGGCGGCTCGGTGGTGGCGGCGGTCAGCTTCCTCGATCGCTTCCAGGTGGGCCTCGAGCTGCCGGTGGTGTTGCTCAACGAGCGGCCCGCGCAGGTGCCGGGCGTGACCGTCGGCAACCTCGCGTCGGTGGCCGGCGTCGGCGTGGGCGATCTGCGCGTGATGCCGAAGGTCGGCCTGCTGCGCCATGAAGATCACGGCGTCGACCTCGCGGTGCTGGCGTCGGTGGAGTTCCCGACGGGCGGCGGCTCGCGCTACCTCGGCTCGCAGGGCTTCTTGATTCAGCCGGAGATCGCCGTGTCGCGGCCCTTCGGCAACGTGCGCGCCGCGCTCAACGTGGGCGGCGCGTTCCGCACCAGCCGGCCCCAGGCGCTCGATCTCTCGGTGGGCCACGAGCTCATCTCGCGGCTCGCCGTCGCGTACCGCTTCAACCAGGTCGACGCCGCCGCGCTCCCGCTGGAAATCGGCGTCACCGGCCTCGCGGGCTTCGCGCTGCAGCAGCCCTTCCAGCAGGCCAACCAGACGCCCGTCGAGCTCAAGGCCTACGCGTCGTACGACGTGCTGCCCTTCATGCAGCTCTTCGCGGCCGGCGGCGTGGGGCTGTTCCGCGGCTGGGGCGTGCCTGACTGGCGCGCGCTGGGCGGGCTGCGCTTCTTCTCTCCCGTGGCTCCGCCGAAGGTGGCCGAGCCCGACCGCGATCGCGACGGCCTCGCTGACAGCGTCGACGCGTGCCCCGACGAGGCCGGCCCGGCAGAGCGCAAGGGCTGCCCGCTGAAGGACCGCGACGGCGACGGCGTGCCCGACGACGAAGACGCGTGCCCCGACAAGGCGGGCCTCGCGCAGCTCAAGGGCTGCCCCGACGTCGACACCGACGGCGATGGGCTGGTCGACCGCCTCGACAAGTGCCCGGCGCAGGCCGAAGACAAGGACGGCTTCGAAGACGAAGACGGCTGCCCCGACCCCGACAACGACGCCGACGGCGTGGTGGACACCGCCGACGCCTGCCCGCTGGTGGCGGGGCCCGTCGAGAACCGCGGCTGCCCCGACGTCGACGGCGATGGTGACGGCCTCGTCGATCGCCTCGACAACTGCCCGACGGAGCCCGGCCCGGCGAAGAACCACGGCTGCGCCGAGAAGCAGCTGGTGGTGCTGGAGGCCGGCCGCGTGCGCGTGCTGGAAAAAGTGGAGTTCAAGACCGGCAGCGCCGTCATCGATCGCAAGAGCTACAAGCTGCTCGACAACGTGGTGCGCGTGCTGGTGGCGCACCCCGAGATCACCCGCATGCGCGTCGAAGGGCACACCGACTCGGTGGGCGACGACGAGAAGAACCTGAAGCTCTCGCAGGCGCGCGCGGACTCTGTGAAGGCGTACCTCGTCAGCAAGCAGATCGACGCCGGGTTGCTGGTGCCGGTGGGCTACGGCGAGACCAGGCCGCTCGACACCAACAAGACGGCCGCCGGCCGCAGCCGCAACCGGCGCGTCGAGTTCAACATCATCAACGACGAGTCTTCGGAGAAGGCGCCATGAGCCGTTCCTTCAGTGCTTCACGTTCTCTGGCGCCGGCGTTGCTGGTGGCCCTCGTCACGGCGGGCGCGGCGCGCGCGCAGGTCTCGTGCAACCTCGGCAGCGACACCACGGCGCCCCTCATCGGCGGCACCTTCACCACCACCGCGTCGCTCGGCCGCAGCACTGCGGGCACGGGCTTCGCGCCAGCGCTCGAGATCTTCGTGCCGCCCGGCCTCTCGCTGACGCAGGCCTCGGTGCTGGGTCAGACGCTCGCGCGGCAGACCATCGGCACCTTCGGCACCACGTTGACCAACCCCGTCACCGGTGAAGCGGTGAGCGGCCCGGCGGGCTTCACGCTGGTGCTGGTGCGCCTGCCCTTCGGCGGCCTGCCGCAGGGCGCGGGGCCGCAAGACGTCACCTTGACGTGGGCCGTCAGCACCAGCGCCGCCGCCGGCGTCACGCTGCGGCCGCAGGTGACGTGCCTGTTCGCCTTCGGCAACGACGCGCTCAACAACCCGACCGCCGACGCGCCGCTGCGCAGCGACGTGCGCACCAACGCGGCCGATCAGCTCGGCGTCGACGTCACGCCGTCACTCGCGCGCCTGCGCAAGACGGCGAGCCCCAGCCCCACCGTCACCGGCGCCGGCTTCCCCATCGTCTACAGCCTCGTGCTCGACGTGGCCGACGGCGTCACCATCACCGGCGGCTCCATCCAGGACACCCTGCCGCCGCAGTTCCAGATCCTCTCCATCGCCACCTCTGCGGGCGGCTCGGTGATCAGCCCCTCGCCGGTGCCCTCGACGCCGGGCGGCGCCCTGTCGGTCAGCTTCCCCAGCGTCGTCGGCACCGCGTCGGCGAGCGACGCCACCGTCACCGTGCGGGGCTACGTGCCGCGCCTCGACGCCAGCGCCGCCGAGATCCTCAGCCCGACCTGTGCGGGCGGCTCGACGGCCACCGTCACCAACACCGCGAGCTTCGTGGGCGGCCTGGTGGGCGCCACCGCCGTCACCGTCGCGCCGGCCACCGCCGTGCTGCAGGCCCGCGCCGAGCAGGTGCGCGAGACCATCACCAACCTCACCTCCGGCGGCGCCAATTTCCGCCCCGGGGAGACCGGCCGCGTCACGCTGACGGTCAGCGCGTCAGACTTCTTCGCGCTCTCGTCGGTCAACCTCGCCAGCGTGCTGGGCGCGGGCATGCACTACACCGGCAACGCGCTGGTCGACGGCAGCCCGGCGATGCCGACCCTGAGCGGCGACTTCCGCAACGTCGGCTTCGCCCTCGGCAACGTGGCGGCGGGCGCGACGCGCACCATCAGCTACGAGTTCATCGTCGACGAGGCCTACTCGGCGGCGCCCGGTGACTTCGTGCGCGCCGGCGACGTCCTCACCACGCGGCATACGCTCACGTCCACCGCGCCGTCGGGCTGCGCGCTGTCGTCGACGGAGGTCGACGGCGGGGCCGATGGGTCGATCACCATCGGCGCGGCGACGCTCACCAAGGCGCTGCAGGCCATCAACGGCGCGCCGGCCGCCGTCGGCGCCACCGTGCGCCCCGGCGATCTCGTCACCTGGCGCATCACCCTGGTGCAGCGCGCTGGCGACCTCTCGGGTGCCACCATCACCGACTACCTCCCACGCCCCCTCTTCAACGCGCAGCAGTACGGCGCCGCGCCGGCGTTCCCCTCGACGGCGCTGCGCTTCGGGCCCGGTAACACGCTGCCTTCGGGCACGTCGGTGAGCCTCGCCGCCACCGCGATGACGGCCGACAACTCGCTCACCATCAACGTGGGCGCCTTCGATCTCGACCCCACCGTCGAGGTGCGCATGGTCTTCGATCTCGATTTCACGGTCTCGAGCGACCCGCGCGAAGACGGCCTGGGCTTCACCAACCTCGTGCGCGCCACGCTGCAGGGCTCCGGCACCACCACGGTCACCACCTCGGCCTCGTCGGCCTTCGGCGCGGGAGACCCGGCCGTCACCGTGCACGTCGGCGCGGCGCAGGTCAGCAGCACCCTCGGCGGCCCGGCAAAGATCACCGGCATCATCAACACCAACCCGTACTCGGCGGCCACCTTCACCAGCGCCACGCTCGCCGCGCTCGCCGCCAACGCGCTGGCGGGCCCCGACGGCGCCGACGTCATCACCTACAAGGTCATCGCCGAGAACCGCGGCAGCACCGCCGCGCAGGAGGTGCAGCTCTCGAACGTGCCGCCCGCGGGCGTCACCTGTGAAGCGACGCCGGTGTCGGTCACCAACGGCGTCGGCGCGGCGCTGGCTTTCACCAACCTCACCGTCAGCGGCGGCGTGGGCTGGCAGCTGACCAACGCGCTCCCGGCCTACGACGCGGCGAGCGGCCTCAACGTGGCGGTGGTGACGCTGCGCTGCACCGTGGCCACCACCAGCAGCTGGGTGCCCAACGCGCAGGTCAACAACACCGCCAACGTGCTGCGCTACGCGTCGGTCGCGGGAGGGCCCAACTTCGCGCCCGCGAACTACGTGCCCAACGCCGACACCGCGACGCTGCGCTTCGCCAACTTCGCCGTCACCAAGACGCGCGTGGGTTCGGGAGACCTCGTCACCCGCGACGTGGCCACCTTCGGGCTGACCGTCACCGTGCCCGAGGGCACCTTCACCAACATCTCGCTGGTCGACGCGTTCCCCAACCGGCTGGCGCTGGGTGACGCCTCAGGGCCCACGCTGGTGCTGCCGGCCGGCGTTTCGGCCAGCGGCAGCCTGTCGCCCACCGTCAACGCCACCGGCACCACCGTCACCTGGGCGCTGGGCACCGTCACCAACACCAACAGCACCGACGCGCTCGAGACCTCGACGGCCATGTCGGTGCCCGCAGTGGTGCTGAGCAACAACAACACCGGCACCGGCAACGTGTTCCGCGTGACGCAGTTGACCGCCACGCTGGTCACCGCCACCGCCGCGGCGCTGACGCTGAGGGTACCGGCGCTCACGCTGACGCAGACGGTCTCACCCAACCCGGCGGCCGGCGGCGCCACGCCCACCGTGACCGCCACCATCGCCAGCAGCAGCGCGGCCACCAACCGCACCGCGCACGACGTGCGGTACTCGCTGACGGCGCCGGCGGGCTGCACCACGCCTGCCAACCTGTCCGTCACCGGCGTCGTCGGCACCGGCACCATCTCCGGCAACGTGGTGACCGTCGACTTCATCAGCATCGCGCCCGGGCAGACCGCCACCGTCACCTTCAATTGCTCGGTGCCTGCCCTCGCCGTCATCGGCTCGTCGGTGACGCTGCCCGGCACCCTGGGGTGGACCTCGCAAGCCGGCACGCCCGCGCAGCTGGGGCCCAACACCGCCGCCGTCGAGGCCAGCTACACGGCGAACGCCAACACCACGCTCAACATCTCGCCGCTGGTGCTGACCAAGACGCGCGTCGGCACCGGCGCGGTGGTGGTGGGGCAGGCCATCGACTTCGACCTCGTGATGTCGGTGCCCGCGGGCACCACCAACGCGGCGCTGCCGCTCACCGACGTCATGGCTGACGGGCTCGTCTTCGCCGCCACCAGCAACTTCACCGCCGGCGCCGCGCTCACCTGCGGCGGGGTGGCCTGCACGCTACCGACGCCTGCTGTCACCAACTCGGGCCGCACCGTGACGTGGAACCTGGGCACGGTCACCAACACCGGCGGCGCCGCGCAGACCTTCGCGTTCCGGCTGCGCGCGTACGTCACCAACGTGGCGGCGGCGGTGCGCAGCGCGTCGCTGAGCAACACCTTTTCGGCGGGCACGCCCAGCGCGACCACCAACGTCACCGTCGCCGAGCCGGCCCTCAGCTTCGTCGCCACGGCCAGCCCGACGTCGGGCAACGCCGGCGACACCTTCACCTTGAACGTCGCGCTGGCCAACAGCACGACCACCAACCTCAACGTCTCGGCGGCCAACGACGTGGTGGTCGGCTTCGCGCTGCCGGCGTCGCTGGAGGTGGTGGCCGGCACCTACGCCAGCACCACGTGCCCTGCGCCCGCGGCGACGCTGCTGACGGGGGCGACGCCCTCTGTCTCTTTCACGACCCTCGGCGCGACCACCTCGTGCAGCTTCACCGTCGGCGTGCGCATGCGCGACACGGTGACGCTGGGCACGTCGGTCAGCGTCGGCGTCAGCGC
This sequence comes from uncultured Archangium sp., assembly GCA_964459885.1. GTDB lineage: Bacteria > Myxococcota > Myxococcia > Myxococcales > Myxococcaceae > Archangium_A. The sequence goes on along the minus strand of CAYWON010000095.1, from coordinate 17,425 downwards.
GGCGTGGAGCAGCCTGCCCGGTGACGTCACCGCGCCGCAGTCGACGCACTCGGCGGTGTCCACCGAGCGCACCGGCGACAGCGCCAACCCCGGCGGCGCCCTCAACACCTACCTTCAGCAGGGCAGCGTGACGCTCGACGCCGCGCAGACCGCGGGCGTCACCAAGACGTTCGTGTCGAGCAGCTCGACGTTGACGGCCGACCCGGCGGTGGCGCTGGGTGAAGAAGGCACCTGGCGGCTGCGCGTGCGGGTGGGTGAGGGCGTCACGCCCAACGTCACCATCGTCGACGCGCCGCCGGCCGCGCTGCAGTTGACCCACGTCACGCTCGACACCACGGGCTTCCCCGGCACCATCGGCGTCGATCCCACCGGCCCGCTGTCTCTGGCCCCCGGCGCCGCGGCGACCTTCACGCTGGGCGCCGTCAGCAACCCCGGCGACAACGACGCCACCAACGACTTCTTCACGCTGGTGGTGACGGGCCGGCCCACGCTGCATGCGTCGGTCGCCGCCACCGCGGCGCAGAACAACGTGGCCACGCTGCGCAGCGGCGCCACGACGCTGGGCACCTCGACGCTGGCCATCACCTACGCGCTGCCCAGGCTGCGCATCACCCAGACGGTGCCGACCACCACGCCCGCGCCCGGCGCCGAGCTGAGCGGCTCGACGACGCTGGCCAACCAGGGCAACGGCCCCGCCTGCGCGCCGGCGCTCGTCGTCACCGCGCCCACGGGCTTCAGCTTCGTGGCGCCCGGCAGCGATGGTCTCGACAACGATCAAAACGGCACCGTCGACGACGCGGCCGAGGCCGGCTTCCTCACGGGCCAGGTGCTGACCGTGCCCGTCACCGGCTGCCTCGCTGGGGGCAGCACCACCGTCTTCCCGTGGCGGCTGCGCACCGCGGCGTCGATCGCTGCGGGCGGCGTGGCGCTCACCTCGGAGCTCCAGCCGTTCCGCTCGTTGCCCGCGCCCGACGGCGTGGCCCTGTCGGCCACCACTGATCTCTTCGACAACAACAACAACGCGCAGACCGACGAGGCCACCGACGGTCGCGTCAGCACCACCTTGAGCCCCGCGGCGCCCGTGCTGACGGTCACCAAGACCTTCGTCGACGTCAACGGCGGCGCGCTGGTGCCTGGCGACGAGCTCGAGTGGCGCGTCGTGGTGGGCAACACCGGCACCGGGCCCAGCACGGGCCTGACGCTCAGCGACACGCTGCCGACGATGCACGCGGCCGTGGTGGCGGGCAGCGCCATCACCACGCAGGGCACCGCCACCGTCACCGGGAGCCTCTTCCACGTCGACGTGGGCGATCTCGCCGCCGGCGCCACCGTCACCGCCACGGTGCGCCAGCGCGTCGACCCCGCGCTGCTGGCCGCCGCGCAGCTCAGCAACCAGGCCAACCTCACCACCAGCGACGCCTACGGGCCGCGCGTCAGCGATGATCCAGCGACGCCGGCCGTCGACGACGCCACCGTGGCCACCGTCTCGTCGGGTACGCCCACGCCGGTCGTCACCGCGCCCGCTGACGGCTCGATCACCAACGACACCACCCCCACCGTCACCGGCACCGCGGCGCCGGGCGCCACCGTCGACGTCTTCTTTGACGGCAGCACCACGCCGGCCTGCACCACCACCGCCGACGTCATGGGGAACTGGTCGTGTACGCCCACCACGCCGCTGGCGATGGGCTCGCACACCGTCGCCGCGCAGGCCACGGGCACGGGCGGCACGTCGTTCGTGTCGCCGTCCAACACCTTCACCGTCGACACCAGCCTGCCGCCGGTCGCCATCGTCACGCCCACCTCGGGCAGCGTCAGCGGTACGTCGACCGTCACCGTCACCGGCACCACCGAGCCCAACGCCACGGTGAACGTGTTCCTCGACGGCGCCACCACCGCCTTCTGCACCGTCACCGCCGACGCGTCGGGCAACTGGTCGTGCCCGGCCTCGGCGTCGCTCAGCGACGGGCCTCACGCCGTCACCGCGGTGGCCACCGACGCCGCCGGCAACGACTCGACGCCCGCCACGCACGCCTTCACCATCGACACCACCGCGCCTGTCGTGCCCGTCATCACCGCGCCCGGTGAAGGCGACACCACGTCGCCCACGCCCACCTTCGCGGGCACCGCCGAGCCCGGCAGCACCGTCGCGCTCTTCGTCGACGGCGGCAGCACGCCGGTCTGCACGGCCACCGCCGACGCGTCGGGCAACTTCACCTGCGTCGCCTCGACGGCGCTGGCGGTGGGGGCCCACAGCGTCATCGCCACGTCGACCGACGCCGCCGGCAACAGCAGCGACTCGGCCACGCGCAACTTCACCGTCGAGCCCCCCGTCGCGCCCGGCCCGCCGGTCGTCACCGCGCCCGTCGACGGGTCGCGCACCACCGACACCACGCCCACCTTCAGCGGCACGGCCGCGCCTGGCAGCACCGTCAACGTGTACGTCGACGGCGGCAGCACGCCGGTGTGCACGGCCACCGCCGACGCCGCAGGCGCCTTCAGCTGCACGCCCGCGACGCCGCTGGCCGAAGGGCCGCACACCACGGTGGCCACGGCGACCAACATGTACGGCACCAGCCCGCAGTCGACGCCCGTCGACTTCTCCATCGACAGCGTGCCGCCGCCGGCGCCGGTCATCACCTCGCCCGCGCCCAACGCCACCACCAGCCTGCACCCGACGTACACGGGCACCGCCGAGCCGGGCGCCACCGTCGACGTCTTCCTCGACGGCGGCACCACCCCGGTGTGCACCGCCGTCGCTGACGTCAACGGCCAGTGGGCCTGCACCGGCGCCACGGCGTTGACGCCGGGCGCGCATGACGTCACCGCGCGCGCCACCGACGCCGCCGGGAACCAGAGCCCCGACGCCACGCCGCACCCCTTCACCGCCGCGGCGCAGCTGCCTGACGCGGTCATCACCAGCCCCGCCGCCAACGAGGTGGTGGGCACCGCGACGCCCGACTTCACGGGCACCGCGACGCCCAACGCCACCATCTCGGTCTACGTCGACGGCAGCAGCACCCCTGCGTGCGTCACGGTGGCCGACAACCTGGGTCACTTCGCGTGCCGCGGCGCGGCGCTGACTGACGGCGATCACGAGGTCACCGTCACCGCCACCAACCAGGAAGGCACCAGCCAGCCCGGCGCGCCGGTGCCCTTCGTCGTCGACACCACGGCCCCGGTTGCGCCGGTGGTGACGGGCCCCGCCGATGGCGCCACCACCAGCACGCTGCCGACGTACACCGGCACCGCCGAGCCCGGCAGCACCGTCACGGTGCGCGTCGACGGCTTCGTGGTGTGCGTGGTGACCGCGACGGCGGCCGGCGAGTGGTCCTGCATGGGCACCACGCCGCTGGCTGAAGGCCCGCACACGGTGAACGCCACGTCGACCGACGCCGCGGGCAACCGCTCGCCCACCTCGGCCACCAACACCTTCACGGTGACGGTGCCGGTGGAGCCCGAGGCCGACCCGGTGCTGACCGCGCCTGCCGATGGCGCGCTGACCGGCGCGACGCCGACCTTCTCGGGCACCGGCGCTCCGGGCGCTGCCATCGACGTGCTGGTGGACGGCGAGGTGGTGTGCTCCGCCACCGTCGACGCCGCGGGCGCCTGGGCCTGCACGCCCGCGAGCGCGCTCGCGGCTGGAGTCCACACGGCGGTCGCGCGGCAGACCACCGCGCGCGGCACGAAGCAGAGCAACGAGGCCGACTTCACGGTGACGGTGACGCCGGTGGTGACGTCTCCCGGCGAGGGCGAGGTCGTGCGCACCACCGACGTGCGCTTCACCGGCACCGCCACGCCGCTGCAGGCCGTCGAGGTCTTCGTCGACGGCGAGCTGGCGTGCACGGCGATGAGCGACGCGACGGGCGCCTTCTCGTGCCGCGCAGAGGTGGCCGAGGGGACGCACACCGTCGTGGCGCGCTCGGCCGGCAAAGACTCGGAGCCGGTCGCGTTCCGCGTGGGCGAGTTGGACCGGAACGGCGACGGCATCGTCGACGGCACCACGCTGACGGGCGGCGGCTGTGTCGCGGCGCCGGCTGGGTGGTGGGTGGTGGCGGGCGCGGCGTGGCTGCTGCGCCGCCGTCGTGGCCGGGCCAGCTGACGCCGCCTCTCTTCGAGGCGTGCGCGTTTCGCGACACCGTTACTTTTTGCAACGTTCGGGTCGTGCGGAGGCAGATGTAGGCGGCGTGCGATGCCGGGCTCTTGTGCGGCAGCGAAGGCGAGCACGCCGTTCGCAATGGCCCTGCAACATGCTCAACCTCCATGGCGGCGCGCGCTGCGGTTCTCCTCCCAGGCCCCGGCTCGAGGGGAGGCGCTGGTGGTGACGCCGACGCATCGTCGCCCGACGCCGATGGACGTGCGCTTCTCGCCCAGCGCGGCGACGCTGGAGGTGCTGTCGAGCCGCATCGAGCTGCTGCGCGGCCGGGTGGTGCACCTCGACGGCCCGCGCGTGCTGGTGGGGCGCGACGCCGAGGCCGACGTCTGCCTGGCGGACTCGCGGCTGTCGCGCCGTCACGCCGAGCTGCGCCGTGACGGCGACACCGTGGTGCTCGTCGATCTCTCTTCGACCAACGGCTCATGGCTCAACGGCGAGCGCTGCGTGCGCCGGAAGCTGCACCACGGCGACAGCGTGCGCCTCGGCGCGACGGTGTTCCTCTTCACTTCACCAGAGGCGGGCGAGACGCCACGGGTCGCCGCGGTGAAGCAGGAGCTCGACGCCGCCGGGCGGTGCGTCGACGAGAACTTCAGGCAGCTCGAGGCGTCGTTCTCTGACGGGCGGCTCACCGTCGACGCCCTCGACGAGCTGCTGCGGGAGTGCCGTCACGCCTTCACGCGGGTGCTCGAGCAGGCCCGGTGTGAGGGCGCGCCGCGCCCACCGGGAGACGCGACGCCGGTGGTGGCCCGCAACCCCGGGGCCGGACGTTCCTGAAGCCGTCAACCGCGAGAGGTGACGCGCCGTCAACGAATCGATGCGTGGCGCGGCGGTGCTCGCTATAGGCGCACGCGATTCAATGAGCGCCTTCATCGTCGGAATGAAAGTGAAGTACCTCCCGCAGCCCGAGTGGGGCGTGGGGCACCTGGTGTCGGTCGAAGAGGGCGGGGCGCGGGCGACGGTGCAGTTCCCCGGCCGGGAGAACGGCGAGGCCCTGACGGTGTCGGCGCGCGGCGGCGCGCTGGTGCACGCCACGCTCGACGAAGGCGCCGCCGTCAAGTCGGCGAAGGGCAAGACCGGCGTCGTCGTGCGCGAAGAAGAGGGCGGCCGTGGCCTCAGGCGCTACGCGGTGCGCTTCGACGACGGCAAAGAAGATGAGTACCCGGAGACGGAGCTGCGCGCGCTGCCGCCGAAGCCCGATCTCCTGACGATGCTGAAGGAAGGCCGCGCGGGCGACGCGAAGAACTTCACGCTGCGTCGCCAGGCCCTGGCGTTGGACGACGAGCGCAAGAACGACGCGCTGGGCGCGCTGCTGGCCTCGCGCGTGATGGTCAAGCCGCACCAGGTCGGCGTCGTGCAGCGCGTGCTGTCGGCCAACCGGCCGCGCTTCGTGCTCGCCGACGAAGTGGGCCTCGGCAAGACCATCGAAGCAGGCATGATCTTCTCGGCGCTGCGGCTGTCGGGCCTCGCGCGCCGCGTGCTCGTCGTCGCGCCGTCGCACCTCACCGTGCAGTGGCTGGTCGAGCTGTTCCACAAGTTCAACCACCTGTTTACGTTGATGGACACCGAGCGCTACGAGCAGTCGCTCGACGAGCAGCCGACGGTCTCGCCGTGGGCGCGCTTCAACTTTGTCGTCACCAGCCTCGAGCTCTTGCAGCGCTCGGAGCAGTACCGCAAGGAAGCCGGCGAGCCGGCGGCGCACTGGGACCTCGTCATCATCGACGAGGCGCACCACCTCAAGGGCGAGAAGGCCTACGAGGCGGCGCAGGCGCTGGCGCACAACTCGTGGGGCCTGCTCTTGCTGACGGCGACGCCGATGCAGCTCGACCCGCAGGAATACCAGGCGCTGCTCTCGCTCATCGACCCCAACACCGCGCCCACGGCGAAGGAGTTCGAGGCGCGGCTGGCGCGGCAAGAAGAGCTCTCGAAGGCGCTGCGCGCGCTGCTGGCGGGCAAGTCGACGAAGGCCGCGGTGAAGGACCTCGCGAAGAAGTTCCCGCACGACGAGTCGCTGCAGGACATCGATGAGCCCGACGAGATGCTCTTGCACCTCGCCGAGACGTACTCGCTCTCGGACCGGCTCATCCGCAACCGGCGCGCGGTGGTGGGCGGCTTCTCGGAGCGCAAGCTGCACGTGCACGCGGTCGAGCTGGGCAAGGACGAGCTCAAGGCGCGCGACGCGGCGCTGGAGCAGTTGGCCAAAGACGGAACGGTGCGTGGCGCGGCGCTGGCCAACCTCGTGCGTCGCCTCGAGTCGTCGCCGGCGGCGTTCCTGGGCGCGTTGCGCAACAACAAGGCGCTCGCGGGCTTGAAGCTCTCGTTGCCCGACAAGGACGCCAAGTTCGCGGCGTTCTCGAAGCTGCTGAAGGGCATCTGGGCGAAAGAGCCGCGCGCGAAGGTGCTGGTCTTCACCGAGGCGTCGGACACGCTGCACTCGCTGCAGTCGAAGCTGCGCCACGAGCAGATCGAAGCGCTCGGCTACCACGGCGAGCTGCCGCTGGCGGAGCGTGACCGGCAGGTGGCGCGCTTCCGCGATCCCGAAGGGCCGAAGGTCTTGCTGTCGACGGAGGTCGGCGGTGAAGGCCGCAACTTCCAGTTCGCGCACCACCTCGTGAACTACGACCTGCCGTGGTCGCCTTCGACGATGGAACAGCGCATCGGCCGCCTCGATCGCATCGGCCAGACGCAGTCGGTCGACATTCACGTGTTCGAAGCGCCGGGCACGTTCGCCGCTGACGTCTTGAAGGTGCTGCGCGACGCGGTCGGCGTGTTCGGCGAGACGGTCGGCGGCCTCGACGCGGTGCTGGAAGAGGTCGAGCCGCGGCTGACTGAGTTGTCGCTGGAGCCCGTGAAGGATCGCGCGGCGTACCTCGCGGACCTCACCGAGAAGGTGAAGGCGGCGCGTGAGCAGGTGAAGAAGGCCTACGACCCGCTGCTCGACCTGCGCAGCTTCGACAAGGCCGCGGTGAAGGAGTTGGTGCAGCGCAGCCACGAGCGCACCGGCAACGACGCCGACGAAGACGAGACGCTGGACGACGGCCTGTGGAGCATCGCGCGCGACCTCGATGAGCGGCTGGAAGAGTGCATCACCGAGCTCGCCGATCGAATCGGCATCAAGGTCGATCAGGATCAAGAAGTGGACGCTTTCCAGTGCGCGTTCCACTTCGGGCACGCGCTGAACGTCGAGGCGCTGCCTGGCTACGACATCACCGAAGAGCGCACCGTGCTGGGCACGTTCTGGCGCGACACGGCGGTCGAGCAGGAAGAGATCGAGTACTTCGCGACGGGTCACCCGATGGTCGAGTCGCTCTTCGGTTTCCTGCGCGACGGGCCGTACGGCCGTAACGGCGCGCGGTACCTCGAGGTGAAGAAGCCGATTCGTGCGCGGGGCGTGGAGTTCCTCTTCCACGTCGTGCCGCCGGAAGCGTCGGACACCACGCCCGGCGCGCGGGTGCCGTCGCGTCAGCTGTCGCGCTTCATGCCCGTGACGTTGCTGCACGAGGTGGTGACGCGGCAGCCCGACGGGCGCGCGAAGCTCGAGTCGTCGCTCAAGGAGATGCTGCGGGAGATCGACGGCCGCTCGCTGAAGGGCACCGAGATCCCCGCGGCGTTCCCCGAGCTGCGCGAGTTCGTCGACGAGGCCGCGAAGGCCGCGTTGGCGGGCGCGAAGGCGCAGCTGGAGACGCTGCGTGAGGCCGCGCGCGAGCAGATCGAAGACGAGCGCGACCTGTCGATGCTGCGCATCAAGCTGTCGCTGATGCACCAGGGCGTGCCCGACAAGAAGATCGAGCAGGTGCTGCGCGAGGAGCTCTCGTTCGCAGACGAGCTGCTCGAGGCGCTCGACGGCACGAAGGTGCAGCTCGACTCGGCCTGCGCGTTCGTCATCAACCGCTGACGCGGCTCAGCGGAGGTCGATGCCCACCGTCACGCCCGGCGTGAAGGTGACGACCATGCGCGGGTTCGGCGAGCCGGCCGGACCCGTGACGTCAGGGTGAAGCACCGTGGCGTCGGGGTGGAACATCAACAGCCCGTTGAGGCCGATGGACAACCCCGAGTGCGCCCGCATGCCATCGAGGTGGATGGTGACGCCCGCGCGCAAGTCGACGAAGGGCTTGATGCCGCGCGCGCTGATGCTGGTGTTGAGCTCGCCGTAGAGATCGGTCTGCGGAACGGAGAGCTGGCCCCACGCGACGCCGGGGCCGCCGGCCACGTAGACGAGGTCGCCGACGAAGACCTCGCCCAGCAGCGACGCAGTGACGTGGCCGGAGAAGGCGGGGGGCCGTTCGGGCTGACCGGGACCCACGGTGACGTGGCCACCGACGGCGCCGTACAGCGAGAACTCCCGCGTGGCCTGCACACCCGCGCGGAGCTCGCCGCCGAACGCACCGGCCGGGAAAGGCAGCTGCACGCCCGTCAGCGCCGACGCGCCGGCGCGGAGGCCTTGCACGTCGTCGATGACGTTGTCGGTCTGCGCCAGCGCCGCCGCGCCGAGACACCACACCGCTGTCACCGCGAGCCGGGAGATCATGCGCGCACAGTAGCCGCGTGCGCTGCGAGTTGCTTCTGCGCGTGAAGCTGCGTCTGTTGCGGCGATGCGGAAGAGCCTGCTGGTGAGCGCGGTGCTGCTGTGGGGCTGTGAGACGCCGTCGACGCCAGACGCGGGCGACGTGTGGGCGGCGCCGGGCTCTTCAGGCGTGGGCGTGACGCGGCTGACGGTGGCCGCGACCGACGGTGGCCGCGTGCTGCCTGTGGAGGTCTGGTACCCGGCCGACACGCCCGCGGTCGACTTCGCGGTGGAAGACTTCGAGGTCGGCGCTCGACGCCAGACGGTTGCTGGCTGGCTGGCGACGACGCCGGAGGCCTGTTCTCCACGCCGTGCGCTCGGCGCCCGCGACGCGACGCCGCTGGCCGGCGCGAGGCCGCTGGTGGTCTTCAGTCACTGCACCGAGTGCTTCCGGTTCTCCATGCACTCGCTCGCCGCGCGGCTGGCGTCGCACGGCTTCGTGTTCGCCGCGGTCGACCACGTCGACAACACGGGCTTTGACGCCACGGCGCCGCTGAACGACGCGTTTCTCGCGGTGCGCGCCGACGACGTGTCGCGCGTCATCACCGCGTTGGTGGACGGCGCGGGCCCGGTGCACATCGACGACGCGCGCATCGCGGCGGTGGGGCACAGCTTCGGCGCGGTGACGACGGCGCGGGTGGTGGAGACCGACGCGCGCGTGAAGGCGGGCTTCCTCATCGCCGCGCCGGCCGACAGCCCGTTCCTCAACGCGCGTCACCTGCCCAACGTCGAGCGGCCGCTGTCATGGCTGTTGGCGATGGAAGACAACTCCATCTCGTTCATCGGCAACGACTTCATCCGCGACAACTTCGTCAAGGCGCCGAAGCCCAACTGGCTCATCGAGGTCGAGAACGCGGGGCACTGGAGCTTCAGCGACATCGCGGGGCTGGGCGGGAAGTTCATGCCGGGCTGCGGCGAGGGTCTGCGCGATCCCGATGGCGGCGTGTTCACCTACGTCGACAACGACGTGGCGCGCGGCGTCGCGTTGCGCACGGTGACTGCCTGGGCCGCGTTTGTCTTGGACGGTGACGACGCGGCGAAGTCGGCGCTCAGCGACGAAGCGCCGGGCACGCACGTGCGCGCGCGCTGACTGGCGCGGCGGCGAAGTGACGGCGCGGGCTTGATCGACGCAGTCTCCCGGGGGGCGCGCAGGTGAGGCTCTCGCTGGCGTGCTGGCCCCTCACCCTGACCCTCTCCCCGATGGGGAGAGGGGACTGTGCGACCGACGACGCGCGACGAGCAACGCGAGCAACGGCAACAAGAACGGCGCGCTGGCGCAGGTCTCACTGGGAACGGGCTCGCCGCCCCCTCCGCCGCCGCTGCCGCCACCGACACTGCCGGCGTCGCTCGTCACGCCCGCATCGACTGGCGGAGGGCCTTCGAGGCAGCTCCCGTCGACGCACGACGCGCCCGCACCGCAGAGGTCGCCTTCGTCGATCTGCCCGTCGCAGTCGTCGTCGAGCGCGTTGCAGCGTTCGCTGAGCGGCTGACCCGGCGTGCAGTCTTCGGCGCGGCACGTGGGGCCGAGCGCTTCACACCAGCCCGTGCCGCAGCGCACGCGCGCGCCCTCGTCGACCTGACCATCGCAGTCGTCGTCCTTCTGGTTGCAGGTCTCCGAGGCGCCCGGGTGCACCTTGTTGTCGGCGTCGTTGCAGTCGTCGTCGTTCTGCGCGCGGCCGCCGCCTCCGCACCCCGACGAAGGCGCGCCCAGCGTGTCGCCGTAGCCGTCGCCGTCAGCGTCGGGCCAGGTGGTGACGGTGCCGAGGCCTTCGTCGACCTGGCCGTCACAGTCGTCGTCGAGGTTGTTGCAGCTCTCGCTCTTGCCCGGCGTGCGGCGGTTGTCGAAGTCGTCGCAGTCGCCGTCGACGGCCGAGTACTGCGGCGGCGTCGTGCAGTGCTTCACCGTGCCCGACGCGGCGCTGCCGACCCCGTCGCCGTCGTTGTCGCGGTAGTACGTGGTGCCGGCGCAGCCGAACGCCTCACTGCGCTGGGCCTCAGCCGACTGATCTCCGGTGCGCTGCCCGTTGCCGTCGGCCAGCACCGTCGCCGTGTCGAAGACGACGCCGCCGGGGTTGGAAGGCGCCGTCCACCGCGCCTCGAACGTCACCGCGCCCGACGCCGCGCTCTTGGGCGTGGAGTGCACGACGTTGCCGTTGCTCAGCCGGGTGCCCTGGCCACTGACTGTCGCGAAGCTGCCGACGCCGTTGCTGGTGAGGAAGAAGCCACCGCGCGAGCCGGTGCCGCTCATGGTGACCCGCACCGTGATGGTGTCACCGGGGCCGAAGGTCGAGGGCGTCAGCGTGATGCTGGTCTGCTGACTGCCGACGCCGTGGCAGCCAGAACAGCTCTGCGCCTCGATGCCGCCGTTGCGGGCCCACGCGCTGCCCGCCACCAACACCGCCACCAGCGTCAGGCGCCACATCAGCCGTTACGCATGGTCACGGTGTACGGCGTGCACGAAGGCGTGCTCGACGCCGTGCGGTACACCTTGATGTAGAACATCGCGCCGTCCTCCCGCCCGTAGCTGCCGTCGCGGCGCAGTGAACGAATGCCGCAGGTCTTGTTGCTGTCGGCGTAACACTCGTTGACGCTGGTGCCCGTGTCGTAGCGGCTCACGCACATGGTGATGCCGGGGTCGGAGCTGGTGAGGTTGATGTTGACGTCGAAGTCCTCGCTGAAGACCTGCGAGTTGTCCTGCGCGTAGAACAGGATGTAGTCCTCGTCGTCGGCGCTGTGGATGATGCCCGTGTGGTTCGCGTTGGAGCCGTTGTCGGCCAGCGTGCCCTTGTTGACGCCCATGGAGCAGAAGTTGCTGGGGTCGGTGCCCACTTCGCGACACTCGCAGCCGTCGGCCGCCGAGAGGTTGGTGTCGTACCAGCCGGTGTTGCACGCGCCGATCTCACACACGCCGCTGGCCGCGCAGCTCGCGGTGCCGTTGATGATGGGGCAGCTCGCGGCGCAGCTGCCGACGTTGGCCTTCAACTGCACCTCGCGGAACTGGTTCTGCGGGTCATCGCTCTCGATCGAGATCGCGGCCGTGAAGTTCGCCGCCGCCTGCGCGCGCAGCTCGACGTCGAAGGCCACGCGCTCGTCGCGCGCCAGCGTGTACGGCAGGGCAGGGAGGTTGCCGAGCGTGAAGACCGACGCCTGGCCGCCGACGAAGCTGATGGCCTTGATGGTGAGCGTGCCGTAGCCGGTGTTCTTGAGCTCGACGGCCTTGGGCACCACCCAGCCCTGCGGCACGGTGCCCCAGTCGATCAGCATCACGTCGGTCGCCAGCTGCGGCTCGGTGATGACGGCGCGAATGGGGATCTCCAACATCGGGCGCACCGGGTCGTTCGACTCGAGCCGCAGCGGCACGTCGATGATGCCGGGCATGGTGCCGTCGATCTCGACCTCCACGTTGATGCGCTGGAGCGGCTGCAGCGACGCCGACGTCATCAGATCGGGGAACGACACCTTCACGCGGCCCGACGGGTCGACCGCCGAGAGGCTGCTGATGTCGAGCTGCCCGCCGCCGACGTTCGCCACGCGCACGGTGACGACCTGCTGCGTGCCTTTCACGATCTCCCCGAACTCCAGCGCCGTCTCTTCAGGCTCCAGCGCGATGCGCGGGTTGGCGAAGCTGGTGCCTTCGACGTCGACGTCGACGGGGTCGACACCCGGCGTCGGCGAGCGCAGCGTCACGCGGCCCTTGAGGTACTTCTCGGTGGTGGGGAGGAACACGAAGGCCACCTCGAGGCCCGCGTCAGGCACGAGCGCCACGTCTGACGGCACGTCGACGCGCAGATCGCGGATGCCCGCGTCGTCGATGGCGTCGAGCTGCAGCGCGATGTTGCCGAAGCCGACGTTCTTCACGGTGACGGGGCGCTCGCGGCGCGCGTCGACCGCCACCACGCCGAAGTTCACCTTCTCGGGCGTCGCCGCCAGCAGCGGCTCACCGACGAGGCGCTTCACGAGGGGAATCTGCAGCTCGCCCGGCTCGATGCGGTCGGGCCCTTCTTCGGCCGACGCGTCGGTGTAGGTGATGAGCAACTTGAGCGACTCGCTGCGCGGCGCCGACACCGGGGCGAAGCGCACGTCGACGTTGAACTCACTCGCCGCGCCGAGGATGAACGGCGCCGGCTGATCAGACGTGATGGTGTACTCGGCGTTCGGGTCTGACAGCACGATGCGCTTGATGGCGACGCGCCGGTTCACGGTCGAGCTGATGCGCGTGCTCAGCGAGCTGTCGCAGCCGGGCACGACGCAGGTGAACGCGAGTTGTCGCGGCGTCGCGAGCAGGCCACGGAACTCGGGCACCACCGGCTGCATGGGCTCGTTGGGGTTGGTGCCGCCGCACGCGGCGAGCGTGGCGAGGGCAGCGGCGGTGAGGGCGCGTCGCAAGGTCGTCATGGGTTACGGCACCGAGAAGGTCGCGTTGTTGCGGACGAGGTCGAGCACGTACGTGGTGTCACCCTTGCGGCCGAGCTGCGCGTTGCGCTCTGCGGTCAGGGTGCCGTTGATGAAGACCCTGATGGTGACGGCGGTGCTGCTCTTGTCGAAGCAGATGCTCTGAATGAGATCGCCCACGTCCTGACCGGGAATGGTGATGCCGCCGGTGAGGTAGCCGAGGAGCGCCTCGACCGAGATGCCGAGGATGCCCGCCATCAACTCCGTCGGCAGCGAGGCGCAGTCTTCCATGTAGCTGACCTGCACGCGGTAGGTCCCGTCCTGGCGCGAGTCGGCGAGGATGATGCGCTCGGGCTCTTCTTTCGGCGCGAAGGCCAGCCACGAGGCGGTGCCGAAGTTGCCCCAGTTCATCGGGTTGGGCGTCTGCTTGTTGCAGACGTAGCCGTAGGGGTGCTCGAGCGTCATGTCGACGTTGCGCACGTCGTTGTCGAACGCGTTGTCGGCGCCGTTGTCGTAGGTCATCTCGATCTTCACGACCTCGCCGCCCGCGCCCAGCACGCCCGTCGCGCGCACGGGGATGCTGATCACCGGCTTCATCGGGTCGTTGGTCTCTAGGTTCAGGATGGCCTGCAGCAGGCCTTCACGCGTGGCCGTCACCTGCACCTGCACCTCGGTGTAGCCGTTGGGCGCGATGTCGGGGATCAGCTGCGGCGTGATGGAGAAGTCGGTGGTGAACATCTGCCCGCCCCACACCGGCGTCACCTTGAGCGGCGCGCCGCCCATGTTGTTGGTGATGGTCAGCGTGGCGAACGCGCTGGTGCCCAGCGTGACGTTGCCGAGGTCGAGCTGCAGCGGCGAAGCGCCCGCCTGCGGCGCGGCAGACGCAGTACCCGCCATCGGCACGGTGATGGTGCCCTTGCTCGACGTGATGACGAGCTCAGCGGTGTGATCGGCTGAGCTGCGCGGCGTGTAGCGGACCTCGAAGGTCTGCACGGCGCTGCGATCTTCAGTCACCGGCACCAGCTCGCGGGGCAGGGTGGTGATGGGCACGAGCGCGAAGTCCATCGTGCCGGCGGGCTCGATGCGCACGTCGGTGATGGTGACCGGCGCGGTGCCGGTGCCCTGGTTCGACAGCGTCACCGTGCGGCGCACCTGACGGCCCTGCGGCGCGTAGCCGAAGTCGACCGGCGTCGGCGACGCCACGAGCGACGGCGTGCCGATGTAGCGGGCCTTCACGGGCACGCGCAGCGTCCCGTATTCCTTGTCGTCAGACAGCAGCGTCAGCTCGGTCGCCGACTGCTTGACGGTGTTGGGCGTGTACGAGAGCTCGATGTCGAGCGAACGGCCCGGCCAGATCTCCTTGGGGAACGTGGTGTCGCACAGGTCGCACGTGAAGCCCGCGGCGGGGTCGGCCAGCGTCGCTTCGAACAACGTCAGCGTGCAGTTGCCGATGTTGTGAATGGTGATGGTCTGCACCAGCGCCGTCTGCGCGTCGACCTCACCGAAGTCGACGGTGTGCGGCGACGGCTGGAGGATCGGGTTGCCCTCGATGACCACCTCGCAGGCCTTCGCCTCGCGCGGCACACACTCGTAGTTGTCGCAGAGGTTGCCGCCTTCGCAGTCGTCGTCGTTCCGACATGCCGACGCAACAATGCGGGGCTTGTCACACGCCGTCAGACCAAGACCCAGACCAGAAATCAGCAGCAGCGGGAGCAGTGAACGCATGGGCAGGCCGAGAGTGTCCGCGCAGATCCCACCTGTTGCAAGGCGGCGCTCGCGTTCCCGAGGGCTCAGGTGGGTTCAGGTGCGACTGGCTGGTGACCAGGCTCAGCGGCGCTGCGCGGCGACGTCGGCGTGCTTGACGAGGAAGTCGTCGAGGCCGCCCACGAAATCGATCACTTCCTTGCCCTTGCGCGGCGCCCAGATGCGGGTGGCGACCTCGCTGATGAGCTCCTGGTCGTGCGTCACGATGATGACGGTGCCCTCGTAGCGCTGCAGGCCTTCGGCGAGCGCGGCGATCGACTCGAGATCGAGGTGGTTGGTCGGCTCGTCGAGGATGAGCACGTTGTCTTTGCGCATCATCAGCTGCGAGAGCAGCGTGCGCACGGTCTCGCCGCCCGACAGCGTGTCGGTGGGCTTCATGCGCTCTTCGCCCGAGAAGAGCATGCGGCCCAGCAGGCCCGAGATCTCCTCGTTGCCCAGCTTGCTGTCGAGGTCGCGGAGGTAGCCGTAGACCGTGGTGCCCTTCTTGATGATGCCGTGGTGGTCCTGCGGCATGTAGCCGACGGACGCCGCGTGGCCCCACTCGAGCTCGCCCGCGTCAGGCTCGAGCGCGCCGGCCAGCATGCGCACCAGCGTCGACTTGCCGACGCCGTTCTTGCCGATGACGCAGATCTTCTCGCCCTTGGTGATGAGCGCCGAGAACGTGGGGATCACGAGCTCGCCGTCGAAGCTCTTGCTGATGCCCTTGATGGTGAGCGTCTGCTTGCCCGACGGGACCTTCTGCTCGAACTTGATGAACGGGCGCGCGATGTTGGAGCGCTTGAGATCTTCGGTCTTCAGCTTCTCGAGCTGGTTCTTGCGGCTCTGCACCTGGCTGGCGCGCGTACCGGCCGAGAAGCGGGCCACGAAGTCCTGCAGCTGCGAGATCTTCTTGGCCTTCTCGTCGTTCTCCGCCTCGATGCGCTGCCGCACCTGGGCCTTCTGACGGACCATGTCGTCGTAGCCGCCGGTGTAGGTGATGATCGTCTGGTAGTCGATGTCGGCGATGTGCGTGCAGATCGAGTTCAAGAAGTGGCGGTCGTGCGAGATGGTGATCAGCACGCCTTCGTACTGATGCATGAAGCGCTCGAGCCAGCGGATGGAGTCGAGGTCGAGGTGGTTGGTTGGCTCGTCGAGCAGCAGGCCCTCGGGCTTGCCGAACAGCGCCTGCGCCAGCAGCGTGCGCAGCTTGAGGCCGCCGGTGAGCGACTTGAGCGGCCCTTCGTGGAACGGCTCTTCGATGCCCAGACCCATCAGCAGCGCCGCCGCGTCTGACTCGGCCACGTAGCCGTCCTCTTCGGCGATGACGCCTTCGAGCTCGCCGAGGCGGTTGCCGTCGTCATCGGTGAGGTTGGGCTTCTCGAGGAGGATGTTCTTCTCCTTCATGGCGGCCCACAGCGCCTTGTTCCCCATCATCACGACATCCAGCACGCGCACGTCTTCGTACTGGAAGTGATCCTGCCGGAGGATGCCGAGCTTCTTGGGGCGCATGATGTCGCCCGTGTCTTGATCTTCGTCGCCCGCGAGGATCTTCATGAACGTCGACTTGCCGGCGCCGTTGGGGCCGGTGAGGCCGTAGCGGCGGCCCGCGCTGAAGCTGACGTTGACGTTCTCAAACAGGCGCTTCGGGCCGTAGCCCTTGCTCACGTTGACGATGGAAAAGTTCGCCATGACGCGGTGGCCCATACACGAAATGCGAGGCGACGCCACCCCAAGCGGCGCTGGCCTGACGGGGAAGCGTCTCGTACAAGCGCGGGCATGAAGAGCGTTCTCGTCGCGGTCGATGGATCGCCGTCGTCTCTGAAGGGCGTGGCGCACGCAGCTGAGCTGGCGAAGGCGCTCGGCCTCAAGGTCGAGCTGGTGCACGTGCTGCCGCCGGTGCTGCTGTCGCCGGCTGTCTACGCCGAGGTCATTTCGAAGCTCGAGGCCGGCAACAAGGACGCCGCGCGGAAGATCTTCGACGAGGCGCTGCGCGTGGTGCGGGCCGCCGGCGTGGAAGCTGACACCGTGATGCTCGACGGCGCGCCCGCCGAGGCCCTCGCTGATCTTGCACAGGCTGATCGGGTCTGGGGTGTGGTCATCGGTGCGAGAGGCCACTCAGCCGTCTCGCGTGTCTTGCTGGGCAGCATCGCCGACCGGTTGGTGCACATCTGTTCGAAGCCCGTGTTGGTCGTTCGCTGAAGGAGTTCGCATGTCTTCGCTTCGTCTTTTCTCGTTGGTCTCCCTCGTTGGCGTGGGCGCGCTCTTGACGGGCTGCCCGCAGCCCGCGCCCAGCTGTCTGCCCAGCAACTGCTCGGGTTGCTGCACGGCGACCGGAGAATGTGTCGCGGCTGTGACGCCCCAGCAGTGCGGCGCCGGCGCGAATGCGTGCACCACGTGTCAGCTCGGGCAGATCTGCCTCGGTGGCTTCTGCGCTGGCAACACCACGCTCGGCGGCGGCGTCGGCAGCACGGGCGGCGGCACCGGCACGGGCGGCGGCTCCACGACGGGCGGCGGCGCTGCGACCGGCGGCGGCGTCGGCAGCGCCGGCGGCGGCGGGGGGACGGGCGGCGGTG